>QKHC01000061.1 GCA_003251175.1 Gemmatimonadota bacterium | reverse complement strand
AGCTCTTCCCCCGGGATGCCCATCTGGCGGTCGGTCTGGGCTCCCGTCGCGAATGCGACCTGGTCGTAGTGACGCAACAGGTCCGCCACGGTGAGATGCACCCCGATCTCGACGTTCCCGAAGAAACGAAAACGCGGCGTGTCGGCAGTGCGGTCGAACACCCGCATCACGTTGCGGATCTTCTCGTGATCTGGGGCGACGCCGTAGCGCACCAGCCCGTACGGGGCCGGAAGGCGCTCGTACAGATCCACCTCGACGTCGGCGCGGGCGAGCAGGCGCTCCACCAGATAGAAGCCCGCCGGCCCGGCGCCAACGACGGCAATTCGGTACGGCAGCGATTCGGATGGGCCCGGCATGGGCAGCAAGGTAGGCGCCCGGGCAGCAGCGGCAAAGTCAGCGCGAGGGCGGCGAATCTCGAGCGGCGCGCTCCCATCGGCACGGTTTCAGAACGGAACGGGCGTTTCGCAACCTCCTGAGCAATCGCCCCGTCTAAGTGTTTGATGGCAGTACGCGAGACACTGTGAGCGCCCCGTCGCTGTTCCTGCTGCTCGGCTGGCTCGGCCAGGCAAACGGCTCCGCGGTCACCCCGCCGGCGCCGACCCCCCCTGCGTCGGCGGCAACCAGCATCCCGGCGACTCTGACACCGCGCGCCATCATCCTGGACGGCCGCGGCGACGACGAGGTGTGGCAGCGCGCCCGGCCGATTACGGCCTTCCGCGAATTCCAGCCGCGCGAGGATGGTGATCCGCGCTATGCCACCGAAGCCCGGGTCGCCTACGATGCGCACAATTTCTACGTCTTCATCCGCGCGTTCGATCCGGCGCCCGACAGCATTCTCCAGCTGCTGGCGCGTCGCGATGTGCGCACCCCGTCCGACCAGCTCAAGATCATCATCGACTCCTATCACGACCGACGCACCGGCTACGAGTTCGCCGTCAACCCGGCCGGCGTGAAGCGCGACTACTCGATCTACAACGATGGCGACGAGGACGACGCCTGGGACGCCGTATGGGAGGTGGCCACGCAGGTCGATTCGCTCGGTTGGTCCGCCGAGTTTCGGATCCCCCTGTCGCAGCTGCGCTACGCCCCGGCTGACACGAACACCTTCGGATTCGGCGTGTGGCGGGACATCGAGCGGCACACCGAGCGCGTGAGCTGGCCGATCTACCGTCGCTCGCAGGCCGGGCTGGTCTCCCAGCTGGGCGAGGTGACGGGGCTCGCCGGCCTCGCGAGCCCGGCACGGATCGAGCTGGCGCCCTACGCGGTCGCCAAGAGCATCCCGCTGGGCGCTGGCGACCGCGAGTCCGGCTTCACACTCGGCGCCGACCTGAAGTACGGGCTCACCTCCAATCTGACGCTCGACGCCACGGTCAATCCTGATTTTGGCCAGGTCGAGGCGGACCCGTCGGTCTTGAACCTCTCCGCGTTCGAGACGTTCTACCAGGAACGCAGACCGTTCTTCGTGGAAGGCACAGGCATCTTCCGCTTCGACATCAACTGCAGCGTCGTGAATTGCTGGGGCGAGGGCCTGTTCTACTCGCGGCGCATCGGTCGTTCCCCGACCCTCCGTAACAGTTTCGGCGACGCCGGCTCGCCCACGGCAACGACGATCCTCGGCGCCGGCAAACTCACCGGGCGACTCCCCAGCGGCATGACCGTGGGCATCCTCGAAGCGGTGACCCAGCGCGAGGTCGGCACGCAGGATCGCACCATTGAGCCGCTGAGCAACTACGCGGTGGCACGGGTGCAGCAGGACGTGCGCCGGGGTGAGACGGGGTTTGGCGTGATCGCCACGGCGGTGAACCGCGGTGTGGACGAATGGACGGAAGACGTCCTGCACCGCAGCGCGTACGTCGGCGCGGTCGATGCCCGCCACCGCTTCTCGCGGGGACGCTTCGAGGTGGCTGGATCGTTCGCGGCCAGCCGCGTGACCGGCACCCCGGCCGCGATCGCCGCCACGCAGCTCAACAACGTGCACCTCTACCAGCGACCAGACGGTGGCCTGACGTTCGACTCGACCCGCACCAGCCTGACCGGCGATGCCGAGGAGCTGTACGTCCGCAAGGTCGGCGGCGGGATGACCCGCTTCGAGACCAGCTATCAGCGGCGCTCGCCCGGCTTCGAGACCAACGACCTCGGCTTCCTGCGGCTGGCCGACCAGCAGAGCTGGAATACCTGGGCGGCGCTCCAGTTCCGCAAGCCTGGCCTGTTCTTCCAGCAGGGATTCTGGAACTTCAACTGGTGGCAATACTGGACCACCGACGGCATGCCCACCGAGCGGGCGGCGAACACCAACGCCCACTTTCAGCTCAACAATCGCTGGTGGGTGCACGCCGGGGGAACGCTGCTCCAGCGCGGCACGGTCTACTGCGACCGGTGTGCCCGCGGCGGTCCGGCGGTACGTCGCGATCCCGCCGTCTCCGCCTGGGCGGGCCTCGAGGGTGACAGCCGCTTCCCCATCGTGCCGTTCCTGTGGTTCAACTTCTGGCACGGCGACGGGGGGCGCTCCGAGTACGTGGGAATCAGCCCGAGCGTCGACCTCCGCATCGCCTCGCGGCTCGCCACGTCGGTGGGACTCGACCTGTCACGCAACCGCGACGACTGGCAGTGGTACGGCAACTTCGTGCAGACCGGGGACACCGCGTACACGTTTGCCCACCTCGAGCAGCGCACGGCGGCAATCCAGTTGCGTCTCGACTACACCTTCTCGCCCACGCTCACGCTGCAGCTGTACGCATCACCATTCGTGAGCAAGGGGACCTACAGCGACCTGCGGGAGCTGGCCGACCCCCGCGCCGCCGACTACGGCGATCGGTTCGCCCCCTACCGCGACAGCACCGTCGCCGCCGATCCGGGTGGGTTCAATTTCAAGCAGTTCAACTCCAACGTGGTATTGCGCTGGGAATACCGCCCCGGCTCCACGCTGTACCTCGTGTGGACGCAGGGCCGGGACGATTTCGAAAGCGTCGAGGGCGATCGCTCCTTCCGCGGGGACTTCCGCCGCCTGTTCGACGCCTATCCGATGAACACCTTCCTGGTCAAGGTGTCGTACTGGTTCAACCGCTGACCGACAGCACCGACAGCACCACAGCTTGACACGGTCCGGGCGGACCCCACATTCGCCCCTTCATGGCCACCGCCGATCTGGTCATCGCGAGCGCGCACATCGTGACGCCGGCGGGCGTCCACGCGGGCGCGGTGGTGGCCGCCGGCGGCGTGATCACGGCAGTGACGACGCGGGAACACGCCCCCGACGCGGCCCGGCTGCTGGACGCCGGTGAGGCCCTGGTGCTGCCCGGTGTCGTGGACACGCACGTGCACGTCAACGAGCCCGGGCGCACCGACTGGGAGGGGTTTGCGACCGCGACCCGCGCCGCCGCGGCCGGTGGCGTGACAACGATCGTGGACATGCCACTCAACAGCATTCCCCCGACGACGACCGCAGGCGCGCTGGCCGCCAAGCAGCGCGCCGCCACGGGCCAGGCGCGGGTCGACTACGGATTCTGGGGCGGCATCGTCCCCGGGAACGCGAATGCCGTCGAGGCGATGATCGATGCGGGAGCGCTCGGCTTCAAGTGCTTTCTCGTGCCATCCGGTGTCACCGAGTTCCCGCCGGTCACGCGGGCCGATCTGCGCACCGTCATGCCGATCCTCGCCGCGCGGGACACCGTCCTGCTGGCGCACTGCGAGGCCCCTAATCCGCTGGCGGCCGCGGGCACGCCGGGGGGCGATCCGCATCGCCACGCCACGTGGCTGGCGACCAGACCGCCGGCAGCTGAGATGGAGGCGATCGATCAGCTCCTGGCGCTCTCAGCCGAGACGGGGTGCCGGGTGCACGTCGTGCATCTCTCCGCGGCGGAGGGAATCGAGGCGATCGCGGCGGCGCGCGCGGCGGGCGTGCGCGTGACCGTCGAGACCTGTCCCCACTATCTGTTCTTCGCGGCCGAGGATGTCCCCGACCGGGCGACGGCCTTCAAATGCGCCCCACCCTTGCGCCCACGGGAGAACCTCGAGCGGCTCTGGCGGGGACTGCGATCGGGTGGCATCGACCTGATCGCGTCCGATCATTCTCCCGCGCCGCCGGCGATGAAGCAGATCGACTCCGGCAACTTCCTCACGGCGTGGGGCGGGATCGCCTCACTCGAGCTGGCGTTGCCCGCGGTCTGGACCGCCGGCCGCTCCCGCGGAGCGTCACCGGGCGACCTGGCGCGCTGGCTCTCGGCGGCCCCGGCGACGTTGGCGGGACTGCCGCACAAGGGCCGGATCGAGGCGGGATACGACGCGGATCTCGTCGTCTTCGACTCTGATGCGCAGCTCGTCGTGGACCCGGCACGCCTGCACCAGCGCCATCGGATCACACCCTACGCCGGCGTGACCCTGACGGGGACGGTTCGCCAGGTGTTCGTCCGCGGCATCTGCGTCTACGACGACGGCCGCTTTCCCACCGCGCCGGTCGGGCGATGGGTCGGGGGCCGGGAGGAGGAGTGAGCAGGCCATGAGCGTCCCGCTGCCGAGCCTCATCGACCTGGCCTCCGCGCGGGTGGGGGGACGGGCCATCGTGGCGAACGACGAGTTCTTCGCCCCGAAGCGCAACCTGGTCTCTCCCCGGGCACCGGTCTTTCTCGAGGGACGCTACACCGACCGCGGCAAGTGGATGGATGGCTGGGAGACCCGCCGCCGTCGCGAGCCCGGCCACGACTGGTGCGTCATACGGCTGGGTATCCCGGGGGAGGTGCACGGGGCGACCGTGGACACGGCGTACTTCCGCGGCAACTACCCCGAAGCGTGCTCGCTCGACGCGCTCACCGTCGCGCGGACCGTGGCGCCGCGCGCGCTGGCCACGCATTCGGGATGGACCGAGATCCTCCCTCGCGCACCGCTGCGCGGTGACGCGGCAAACCGGTTCTCGATCGCGCCCGGCGGGCGGGTTACGCACGTCCGGTTGAACATCCATCCGGACGGTGGCGTGGCGCGGCTCCACGTGTGGGGGGAAGCTCGCCCCGATTGGCGCCGGCTCGCGCGCAACCGACGGGCTGTCGATCTGGTGGCCGTGACCCACGGTGGCCTCCCGCTGGCGACCAGCGATCAGTTCTTCAGCAACCCCCTCAACCTCCTGATGCCGGATGCGCCGACGAACATGGGCGACGGCTGGGAAACGCGTCGGCGGCGCGGCCCGGGTCACGACTGGGTCGTCATCCGGCTGGGCCACCGGGGCATCCCGGCGCGTGTCGAGATCGACACGACCCACTTCAAGGGCAACTTCCCGGAGAGCGCCAGCCTCGACGGTTGTGACACGCCAGCGCTGGATCCCCGCTCCGCACCGGGCGATGATGCGCCCTGGCGGGAGCTGCTGCCGCGCATCCGGCTGCGAGCCGATGCGCGCCACGTGATCCCGCTCGAGGGCGGCGCCATGACACACCTCAGGCTGAACATCTTCCCCGACGGCGGCGTGGCGCGGCTGCGGCTGTTCGGGAAGCCGGCGTGACGCGCGCCACGGGCGACGGGAAGCGCATCGCGCGGTACCTGAACGCGCTGTCGGAACCGGAGGTCCAGGCGCAGCTGCATCGCTGCTGCGCGTCCCACCGCTGGGTGAAGGCGATGGCAGCCGGACGGCCCTACGACGACGACGGCGCCATCCTGGCGGCAGCGGACCGCAGCTGGTGGGCGCTGGCGCCCGACGACTGGCGCGAGGCATTCGCAGCGCATCCGCGCATTGGCGATCGAGGAGCGACTGACCCGCGCCATGCCAGCACGCGAGATTGGTCCCGCGCCGAGCAGGCTGGTACGGCGGCCGCGGATGCCGCGACGCTCGCCGCGCTGGCGGACGGCAACCGGATGTACGAGGAGCGTTTCGGTCACGTCTTTCTCATCGCCGCGGCGGGCCGCACGGCGCAGGAGATGCTGGCGGCGCTGCGCCGCCGGCTTCACAACGATCCCGCCGTCGAGCTGCGCGAGGCAGCCGCGGCGCACGCGACGATCATCCGACTGCGACTCGAACGACTGGCGGTGCACCCATGATCCGGATCACCTCGCACGTTCTCGACACGGCCCGGGGCCGCCCGGCTGGTGGCCTCGCGGTCGCGCTCGCGATGCGCACCGAAGGCGGCTGGACGGATGTCGGCGCCGCAGCCACCGGCCCCGACGGGCGCGTGACCAACCTGCTCCCCGAGAGCGCCGCCCGGACCGCGGGAGTCTACCGCCTGCGGTTTGAGATCGGCGACTACTACGGCCGGCTGAACCTGCCGACGTTCTATCCCTATGCGGACGTCGTCTTCACCGTGGAGGAAGAAGGACACTACCACGTGCCGCTGCTGCTCAGCCCGTGGGGCTATTCCACCTACCGCGGCAGCTGAGCCGTGGGCGCGCACCTCGATCAGTGGTTGAGCCTGACGCTGCGCTGGGCGCACGTCATCGTCGGGGTCGCCTGGATCGGGACGTCGTTCTACTTCAACTGGTTGAACACCCGACTCCAGCCGCCCGAGCCCCCGGAGCCCGGCGTGGGTGGCGAGCTCTGGTCGGTGCACGGTGGCGGGCTCTATCGGGTCGTCAAGTACACCGTGGCACCAGCCAACTTCCCGCAAACCCTGCACTGGTTCAAATGGGAGGCCTACACCACCTGGCTCACCGGCATCGCGCTGCTGATCCTCCTCTACTGGCTCGGCGCGCGGGTGCGCTTGATCGACCCGGAAGTGGCGCGGATCTCGGTCCCCGTCGCGATCGGGATCAGTGTGGCAACGCTCTCGCTGGCGTGGCTCGCCTACGACCTGCTGTGTCGCTCCGGGCTGGAGCGCCGTCCCGTTCTGCTCGGTGCGGCGTTCGGGGTGCTCGTCACCGCGCTGGCGTTCGCTCTGACGCAGGCGTTCAGCGCGCGGGCCGCCTATCTCCACGTCGGCGCGGCCCTCGGCACCATCATGGCCGCAAACGTATGGCGCGTGATCATCCCGGCCCAGCGCGACATGGTTTCGGCCTTGACCACCGGGCAGGAACCCGACGCCGCCCGGGGCAAACAGGCGGCCATGCGCTCAGTGCACAACAACTACTTCACCCTGCCGGTGCTGTTCGTGATGATCAGCGGCCACTACCCGGTGACGTACGGGCATCCGTGGAGCTGGGCCTTGCTGGCGGGCCTGTTCGCAGCCGGCGTGGCGACACGCCACTGGTTCAATCTGCGCAATCAGGGACGACGCAATCGATGGCTCCTCCCTGCCGCCGGCACGGCGCTGCTGGCACTCGCCGTCATCACGGCTCCGCGACGGACTGGTGCGGCGGTTGCTGACGATGCGGCGGCGCAATTCGCGCGCGTTCGCGTGATCGTGGCCCAGCGCTGCGCTCCCTGTCACTCGGCCGCACCCACCTACCCGGGGTTCGCGGCGGCGCCAGCGGGGGTCATGTTCGACACGCCGGAGCAGCTGCGCTCACGGGCGCCGCGCATCGCCGAGCGCGCCGTGACCACGAAGACGATGCCACTCGGCAACCTGACGGGGATGACGCCGGAGGAACGACAGATCCTGGGCGCCTGGGTGCGATCGGGGGCGCGGGTCAGGTAGCGGGGTTGGGGACCCCGGGGCGTCCCGAGAGGGGTCTTCATTCGATTCTCAGACCCCAATCACGAGCGAGTGCCCATCTTTGCACGGCCCCAGTCGGAGTCTCGCGATGCCCACTTTCATCATGCTGACCAAGCTCTCACCCGAGGCCGTCCGCTCACCCCACGCCGTGGAAGTCCTCGAGGGACGGGCCAAACGGGCCGTCGACGCGGAATGTCCCGACGTCGAATGGGTCGCGAGCTACGCGACGCTCGGGCCCTACGACTACCTCGACGTGTTCCGGGCACCCGACGTCGCCACCGCGACCAAGGTCGCGGCGCTGGTGCGCATGACGGGCCACGCCTCGACCGAGGTGTGGGCCGCCACCGAATGGGATCGCTTCCGGCAGATGGTGGCCACCCTGCCGGACGACGTGGGGATGGGGCTGGTCAGCCACTGACTCCGGACGTCTCCGACGCCTAGCCGGTCGCCGCGCGCCGTCCTTCGAGGATGCTGGCGAAGGACCGACTCCGCAGCTCGGCGAGCGACAATCCCGTCCCCAGCGCCTCGGCGTCGCTCAGCGCCCCACAGCTGAGCCCCCGCAGGAAGAAGTTGAGCAGCCCCTGACCCGTAGCGGCGTCGTCAAACACGTCGCCGACCAGGGTCGCCTGCGCGGCCTGCTGAACGAAGGTCCGGAGTCGCAGCGACGCGATGTCGCGCCCCGCCAGGAAGAACGCGAACACGGCCGCATAGCGGGTGGGCAGCTGGGCTGGATGGAGATCCCACCCCTGGAAGAAGCCGGTCGCGAGCGCGTGGCGCACGTCCTTGAAGTGCACCCGCCATGCGCGCCACACCGCGTCACGCTCGCCCACGGGTAGCACGCTGGTCGCCCCATCCGACAGGTGAACGGCGCTGCCGGCCAGGGCGATCTGCATCAGCCCGCGCGCCAGGTCGCACGCCGGGTGGCGCACCCGCTGCTGCGCCGCGGTGATGCCGAGCGCGGCCGTGTAGTCGTAAACGCCGAAGTGCGCGCCCACGCAGCGGCCTCGCGCGGCCTGAACGAGCGCGCCGAGCGGGCAGCGACCCTCGTCGTCGAGCAGCGATTGCGGCGTCTCGACCATCAGCTCGATACGCAGCATGCCTGGCGCGAGTCCGTGGTGCTCCTCCAGGCGGTCGCAGACGTCGGCCAGCACGTCCACCTGAACGGGGGCCGTGATCTTGGGCAGCGTGATGGCGAAGTGGGGCGGCATGCCGCCGCCGCTGCGCTCGAGCAGGCTGGAAAGAAACAACTCCAGGGTCCGGATCGCCCGCGGCGCCAGGTCGCCGGTGAGCGACTTGATCCGAATGCCGATGAACGGGGGTAAGGTGCCCGTGGCGAGGCCTTCGGCCACCTGCGCCGCGGCACTGCGCGCCGTGGCGTCCTCTTCCTCATCGGGTCGATGACCGTATCCATCCTCGAAATCGAGCCGGAAGTCCTCGACCGGCTCCCGCGTCAGCTTCTCACGCACCCGCTGGTAGAGCGGTTCCACGGGGACACCGGAGGGCAGCGCGACGGCACGCGCGAATGTCGCCGGATCCGGTCCGAACTCGTCCAGCACTCGCAGAGCGACGGCACCGAGGCGGGCGGCCGTCCCCGCCCGGAAGAGGTGCGCGCCACCGTACACCGTGTGCACCGGCTGGCGGTGGCCGGCAGCGCCGGGACCCGGTCCGGACCGGGCGGCCGCGTCGCGCAGCCGTCTCAGGAGCGGTGCCAGGTCGCCCAGCGCCGTCGCCTGATCGCTCATCGCACGGAGTCCACCACGCCGCGCAGCCCATGGTACAGCACCCGCGCCATGGTGGCCCGACGATAGGCGGCGGTCGAGCGGAGATCGTCGATCGGCGCGACGTCCTGGTCGAGCGCCGGCAGGAGGTCATCGGGACCTCTGATCGGCGTCCCCGCCGCGAGCAACCGCTCGAGCGCCGGGCAGCGACGGACAGTCGGGGCGACGCTCGCCGCCACCACGCGCCACCCGGCGGCGCTGCGCGCGGCCGCCACCCCGACCTTGGCGATCGCCTGCGCGCCACGTGATCCCACCTTTTCGAAGAGCTGCACGTCCCGCGCCCCGTGCGGGACGCGGATCGCGGTGACCAGCTGGTCCGGGCGCCGCCGCATGGACCTGTAGCCCGTGTAGAACTCGTCCAGCGGCACCTCCTCGGTCTCACCACGTGATTCCAGCACCACGACGGCGCCATAGGCCATGAGCGCCAGGACGCCGTCCGCGGCGGGAGACGCGTTGACCAGGTTCCCGGCCCAGGTGCCGCGCGTCTGGATCTGGATCGCGCCCACCTGCCGCGCCGCGGCGGCGAGCAGCGGGAATTCCATTGCCACGCGGGGTTCGGTCACGACGTCCCAGTACGTTGTGAGGGCGCCAAGCACCAACGCATCGGCGGTCCACCGCAGCGGCCGCAGCTCGGCGAGGCCCGACAGATCGAGGTAGGCACGATCGTGGTCGTCCACCCGGGCGGGCCAGTGGACCAGCAGATCGGTGCCGCCGGCCACCGGGATGAGTGTCTGATCGTCCGCGAGACGAGCCAGCGCTTCGGCGCGCGTGTCCGGGATCACGATGCTCACGCGCGCTCCCGATCGGCATCCAGGGCGGCGGCGATCCCGTTCACGATGCCGTCGTATCCCGTGCAGCGACAGAGGTTGCCGGCCATCAGCTCACGCACCGTGTGCGTGGCGAGCAGCGTCGGGTGCCGGCGGATCCATTCGGCGGTCATCACCACGCCCGGCGTGCACGCACCGCATTGGGTGGCGCCACTGGCGAGATAGGGGGCCAACCGGGTGGGGGCGACGCCTTCGACTGTGTCTACCCGGCGACCACGGACCTGATACGACGGCACCAGGCAGGCGCACACGGGTAGGCCATCGAGCCAGACGGTGCAGGACCCGCACTCGCCCTCCCCGCATCCCTCCTTGGTGCCCGTGAGCCGCAGTCGCTCCCGCAGGGTATCGAGCAAACGCTCGGCGGCGGAGACAGAGAGTGACACCGGCTCACCGTTCAAGGTGAAGTCAATGCCGATTGCGGAGTGCGGAGCGGGCAATGGTGAACCGGTCGTCGTCATGCGTACCCACTCTGCCTTGCGTCGTCCGCGCTGCGCATCGCGAACAGCCGCTCGGGTGTCAGCGGGATCACGCGCGGATCGCTGCCCGTCGCGGCGGCAATGGCATTGACGACGGCGGGCGCAGCTCCGTCCATCGGCAGCTCCCCCAGTCCCTTCGCCCCGCGGGCGCCGTATGGATATGGCGTCTCGAGGAACTCGACCCGCACCGGTGGAACGTCGGCCGAGGTGGGAATGAGGTAGTTGGTGAGCTGCCCGTTGGCCAATGCCCCGTCGCGCCACGCGCACTCCTCCAGCAGCGCCCAGCCGATGCCCTGCACCACCCCCCCCTGGATCTGCCCCCGTGCCAGCGTCGCGTTGATGACCGTTCCCACGTCCTGCACCGCTACGAAGTCGAGCACCCGGGTCGCGCAGGTGCGCAGATCCACCTCGACCTCCGCGACGTAGGTCGCCCACGCGAACGTGCCGTACGCGTCACCGCGATACTGCGACTCATCCCAGGCGACACCCGGTGGGCGCTCGTAGGCGGCTTCGCCGACGAGGGACCCCCCCCGGTTGGTGGCGTGCCAGCGTTTCAGGCCGTCGCGCAGCGCCTCCCCCCGTGCCTCAGGCGTCAGGCCGGCGCGGTGGCGCAGGTCGTCACAGGCCCGCTCTATCAGGCCGCCCACGATCATGGTCGTACGCGACGCCACCGTGGGCCCCGAGTTCGGCACCCGCTGTGTATCGGCCGGGGCCACGACCACGGCGTCCGCGTCGAGCCCGAGCAGTTCGGCCGCGAGTTCGGTGAAGATGGTCAGTGTACCCTGCCCCATTTCGATGTTGGCGGTGCGCACCTCGATGCGCCCATCGG
>QKHC01000080.1 GCA_003251175.1 Gemmatimonadota bacterium | reverse complement strand
GGGATTCCCGACGGGTCGCGGCCGGTCACAGCTGGACTTCGTCACTGACGACATGGCCGGTCTCAGGCGCGTCGCCCGCGCGAACAGCTGGCGGCTGAGCCAGGTGAAGAAGGGCTTCCTGATGACTGGCGACGACCGGCCGGGCGCCGCGCACCGCCACTTCGCCAAGCTGGCGGACGCGCGGATCAACGTCGTGGCTGCCGACGCGGTGTGCGCCGGCAAGGGGCGCTACGGGATGATCCTGTGGGTGCGTCCCAAGGACTATGCCCGCGCGAGCCGCGTGCTGGGCGCGCGGTGACGGCGGTCCTGGTGGGTGTGGGCTCGTGGCGGCAGCCAGTGTAGATTGATGGCGTTCCTCCCCTATGTGCCACCTGCAACCGAGGAGGTGATCCAGTGTCTCATGACCTAACGCAGGCGCGGATCGCCGGTCGCCCGTAGGGCGATGTAACTGCTGGTCGACCGACGCGGTCCGCGCCGATCGGTCATGCTGTACCGGGGTCCGGTGCGCCTGGGGGCGCGCCGGACCCCGCGCGTTGTGGCCGCCAGGGCGAACGAGTCCAGACGCTCGTCCCGGACGTCAGTAGTACGAGAAGGAGGTGTGGAGCGGGACGGTCCGTCCCGCTTCGGGCCCGGTCAGGATCGTGGCGATTCCCGGGTACGCCACCGAGCGGAGGCCGCGGAGTACCGCGTCGAGCGGCACGTGGCTAAGTTAGGCGGTCGTCTCGAGGCGCTCGGCGGGGTCCCGGTTTTGGCGGCACCATTGGCACCACGGCATAGACCTCTCGACCGATGCGGTAAGTCGTTGCTGTACAACACCGCCACCGTAGCTCAGTGGTAGAGCTCTCGATTCGTAATCGAGTGGTCGTCGGTTCAAATCCGACCGGTGGCTCTTTCCCCATCCCACCCATCCACCACGAGACGGGCAGAGACGGACCGGGACGGTCTGAGACCGTGTGAGGACTCCCACCGCCCTGACCGTCCCTGACCGTCCCTGACCGTCCCTGACCGTCCCTGACCGCCCCTGACCGCCCCTGACCGCCCCTGACCGTCCCTGACCGTCCCTGACCGCCCCTGACCGCCCCTGACCGTCCCTGACCGCCCCTTACGTCACCAGCCCCTTCTGTCGCATCGCCGCCATCAGTGTCGCTTTTTCCACCGCCCGCAGCTCTGCCTCGCCGGGCTCGATGGCCTTCTTCTCCACCAGCTCCAGCAGCGCGTCGTTCAGCGTCTGCATCCCGCTTTTGCGCGCGGTCTGCATCAGGGCCGGCAGCTGGAAGGTCTTGCCTTCGCGGATCAGGTTCGCCACCGCCGGGGTGACCAGCAGAATCTCGCGGGCGACGTCACGCTCCCCACTCACCGTGCGACACATCACCTGCGCGATCACTCCGCGCAGCGCCTCCGCCAGGATGGCCCGCACCGGGACGTGACGCTCGGGAGGGAACTGGTCCACCAGCCGGTCCACCGTGGCCACGACCGTGTTGGTCCGCATGGTGGACAGGACCAGGTGGCCTGCCTCCGCGGCTTCGAGCGCCAGCGCGACGGCCTCGGCGTCCGCCAGCTCGGCCAGCACGATCACGTCCGGGTCCTCGCGCAGCGCGGCGCGGACGGCGGCCCGCCACCCCGCCGAATGGAGCCGGATCTGGCGCTGCGTCACCACGGCCCGCTGGCTCTCGTGCACCACCTCGATCGGATCCTCGATGGTGATCACGTGCACGGCCCGCTCGCGGTTGATCAGGTCGATCAGGGCGGCGAGGGTCGTGGATTTTCCGGTGCCGGTGGGTCCCGTGACCAGGATCAGTCCGCGGCTCAGGTGACACAGTCGCTGGACCGCTTCGGGCAGCGCCAGGGTGTCGGCGGTGGTGATCGTGGTGGGGATCACCCGCAGCACCGCGGCGGGACCGCGGCGCTCCCGCGCCGCGTTGCAGCGGAAGCGGGCGAGCCCGGCGACCTCGTAGGCAAAGTCGGTGTCGCCCGTCTCCTTCCACTCCGCCCGGTTGGACTCGGGCGTCACGGCGAGCAGCATCAGCTGGATGTCCTGCGCGGTGAGCGCCGCGCCCTCCTGGCGGCGCAGCTCGCCGTGCGTGCGGAAGATCGGCGGCTCACCGACCCGCAGGTGCAGATCCGACGAGCTCGATTTCACCAGCGCGCGCAGCAGGCCCTGGAGCCGCTGCTCGGCCGCCGCGTACTGCGAGGCCGCGAACTCGCTCGGCAGCGAGGAGGGGGCGGCGGCCGGCAGTGTCGGCGACGGCGGGCCCATCAGGGGTTCGGCGACGAACGGCGCGGCGGCGATGGCCGACGGCCGAGGGGCTCGCGGGGCGGGGGCCCGCGGGGTGAGGCGCTCCCCCACCGACGGCCGGCCGCGCGGCGTCGTCGCCGCCCCGCTGTCGCGCAGCTGGGGCGAGATCACCGCGGTGAGCCGCTTGCCCTCCGGAACCACCCGGATCCGCGCCAGTCCGCGGCTCGCGGCGTAGTCGAACTCCACCTCCGCGTGCCGATCGATCTTGTCGGCCGCCTCCGATGGGGCAACCTCGACCAGCAGCGCGTAGATGTGCCGGTCGGTGAGCGGCTGCTTGGTCACCTTCCGCGGCTTGCCGTTGACCACGATCGTGACAGGTTCGTCGGGCAGCAGGTAGAGCTGGTCCGCCTTCTCGCGCAGGAGGACGTCGACGAACTGATCGAGGCGGGCTGACATCGCATCAGTCTCCGGGCCGCACGAAGCGCACGTGGGTCCGATTGATGTACCACATCGTGTCACCCTGAACCAGCCCGAAGAACGGATCGCGCGAGGCGTTGAGGTAGTCCAGCGGCCGCTGGCGCATCACCGGCGCCTCGAAGCGCGCCTCGCCGGTGATCGGATTGCCGGTGGTGAGGTGCGCGTGGAAGGTCACCGCGTGGGCGGCGGCCCGCCGCTCGGGGTCGCCGAGCAGGTCGGCCGCCTTGAGGGTCACCGCGACGGTGTGGCTGCGCGCCACCAGCAGCACCTCCTCTGTGGTCGCGCCCTTCTTCCCCTTCTTGCGTCGCACACGGAACGGGAAAAAGTCCTCGGCGCGGTTCAGCATTTCGAGCACCGTCTCCGGACCGTCGCGGTAGGGGACCCGGTCCATCACGAACACGTCACCCGGGAACGACTCGCCGTCCGCGAGATGGAGCTGGACGGAGACGGCGGTGCGGGGCAGCGAGAGTGAGGCGTCACCAGTGGTCATGGCGGCCTATCGCGTGCGGCACTGGACGGACGCCGGCGCCACGTTGCCGCACGCGATGGTCTCGTCCATGCCGCTGGTGATGGGACCGCAGGCGGTCTGCCGGGCGGTCTCGGTGGCGGCGGCCTCCGTCGGTCCGGCCGCCGTAGCGCAGTTGTGGCGCCCGCGAAAGTCCATGCACACGCGACATTCTTCCTTCGCGGTGCCGGCGGTCATGAAAAAAAACAGCGCGGCGATTCCCGCTATCACGGCGATCGCATACAGCGTCGAAGATTTCATGGCTCCGGGGCCTTGAGAGGGTGTTCGGCCAGCGGCAGCAGATCGAAGCTCTTCCGGGTGGCGAACGCGTTTTCGAAACAGCGCGCGCAACACACCGGCCGTCCGTGAGGTCGCGTGAATTCCCGCGTGCACCAGGCGCACACTTCGCCGCGGGCGACGCGGGGCGGGAGACCGGACCACTCGGCGGCCATACAAAATACATACCGCCGCGGCGCCCGGCAAAACCCGGACGGCGCGGCGGCAGCGGTGGCGGGAAGGGGGCTCGGCGGTCGCGAGCCGTCCGAGCGGCCGGCGCGGTGCCCGTGCGTACCGGACACTGCCAGCTCCGGCGGACCCCCTCCCACGATGTGGCGCGTCGCTCAGCGCGACGCCGGCGCCGCCGGGCTCGGCGGTGCCGTGAACTGCTCCTTCTCGGTCGATCCCTCCAGCGCCGTGGTCGAGCTGCGACCGCTCGTCACCACGGTCGTGATGTCGTCGAAATAGCCGACACCGACGAATTCCTGGTGCTTGACCGCTTCGTATCCCTCGGACTCGGCGGCGAATTCCCGCGTCTGCAGATCGGCGTACGCGGCCATGCCACGCCGCGCGTAGTCCCGCGCCAGCTCGAACATCCCGTGGTTCAGCGCGTGGAAGCCCGACAGGGTCACGAACTGGAACTTGTAGCCCAACGCCCCCAGCTCGCGCTGGAAGGTGCCCAGCGCCGTCTCCGACAGATGGCGGCGCCAGTTGAAAGACGGTGAGCAGTTGTAGGCGAGCAGCTTGCCGGGGAACTCCCGGTGGATCGCCTCGGCAAAGACCCGCGCCTCGGCGAGGTCCGGCTTGGACGTCTCGAACCACAGCGCGTCGGCGTACGGGGCGTACGCCCGGGCGCGCGCGATCGCGGACTCGATCCCGGGACGGGTCCGAATGAACCCTTCGCTGGTGCGCTCCCCCTCGATGAACTCGTGATCGTAGGGGTCGATGTCGTTCGCCAGAATCGTGGCACTGAGGGCGTCGGTGCGGGCGATCAGCACCGTGTCGACGCCCGCCACGTCGGCGGCCAGGCGCGCCGCCACGAGCTTGGTGATGAACTCGCTCGTCGGCACGAGCACCTTGCCGCCCAGGTGGCCGCACTTCTTCAGCGACGCGAGCTGGTCCTCGAAATGGACGCCGCCCGCGCCGGCCTCGATGAGGTGCAGCATCAGCTCATAGGCGTTCAGCACGCCGCCGAACCCCGCTTCGGCGTCCGCGATGATCGGTGCGTACCAGTCGATGCGGTCGTCGCCCCGCTGGTGGTGAATCTGGTCGGCGCGGCGCAGGGCCTTGTTGAGCCGCCGCACCAGCGTGGGCACGCTGTCCGCCGGGTACAGACTCTGGTCGGGATAGGTCTCGAGGGCCTCGTTCCCGTCGCCCGCCACCTGCCAGCCACTCACGTAGATCGCCTTGAGCCCGGCCTGCACCTCCTGCACGGCCTGGTTCCCGGTGATCGCCGAGAGGACGGCGATGTAGTCGTCGTCCTGCAACAGCGTCCACAGCCGGCGCGCGCCGCGCCCGGCGAGGGTGTGCTCGATCGCCAGCGTGCCCCGCAGCCGCCACACATCGTCGGCCGTGTACGGCCTCATGATGCCGGCCCAGCGGGGGTCGGTGGCCCAGCGGCGGGCGAGCGCGTCCACGAACGCCCGCTTGTCAGTCGAGATAGTCATAGGCTTTCAGGGTGAGGAAATCAGCAAACTCCGTGCCCGTCATCAGCTCGTCGAATAACCGCGCCGCCAGCCCGAAATGCCCTCCGTCGAAGCGGGCCGGCCCCAGCGCCTTCCGCAGCTTCTCCAGCTCCTCCGCCGTGACCGCCCGGACCAGCTCCGGGGTGACCGCCCGGCCCCCCTCCAGCGCCGCACCATGGTGGAGCCACTGCCACACCTGGGTGCGGGAGATCTCGGCCGTGGCCGCGTCTTCCATCAGATTGTAGATGGGCACGCAACCCACTCCGCCCAGCCACGACTCCAGGTACTGGATCCCCACGTCCACGTTGACCCGCAGGCCGGCCTCGGTGATCGGACCCTCGGGGACGGTGAGCAGGTCGCGGCCCGTGACCCGGACGTCCTCGCGGCGCAGCTCCAGCTGGTTGGCTCCCTTCATGTGCGCGTCGAACACCCCCTGGGCCACCGGAACGAGGCCGGGGTGGGCTACCCAGGTCCCGTCGTGGCCGGCGCGCACTTCGCGCAGCTTGTCCTGGCGCACCTTCTCGAGCGCCTTTTCGTTGGCGGCGGGATCGGCCTTGATGGGGATCTGCGCCGCCATCCCGCCCATCGCGTGGGCGCCGCGGCGATGGCAGGTGCGGATCAGCAGATCCACGTACGAGCGCAGGAAGTGCCGGTCCATCGTGACCAGCGCCCGGTCGGGCAGCACGAAGTCGCGTCGGTGCCGGAACTTCTTGATGAAGCTGAAGATGTAGTCCCAGCGCCCGCAGTTGAGACCGCTCGAGTGCTCCCGCAGCTCGGAGAGAATCTCGTCCATCTCGAACGCCGCTAGGATGGTCTCGATCAGCACCGTGGCGCGGATGCTACCCCGCGGGATGCCGAGCGTGTCCTGTGCCAGGAGGAAGACATCGTTCCACAGCCGTGCCTCGAGATGGCTCTCGAGCTTCGGAAGGTAGAAATACGGACCGCTGCCGCGTCGGATCAGCTCGGCGGCATTGTGAAAGAAGTACAGCCCGAAGTCGAACAGCGAGCCGCTGATTGGGCGGCCGTCCACCAGCAGGTGTTTTTCGACCAGGTGCCAGCCGCGGGGGCGCACGACCAGCGTGGCGACGTCCGGGTTGAGCCGATACTGCTTGCCCTCGGGACTGGTGAACTCGATGGCGCGGCGCACGGCATCGCCCAGGTTCACCTGGCCATCCACGTTGTTCGCCCAGGTGGGGGCGTTGGCGTCCTCGAAGTCGGCCATGAACACCTTCGCGCCGGAGTTGAGCGCGTTGATGATCATCTTGCGCTCGACCGGTCCCGTGATCTCCACGCGGCGGTCCCGCAGGTCGGCGGGCGCCGGGGCCACGGTCCACTCCGCGGCACGGACCGCCGCGGTCTCGGCGAGGAAATCGGGGAACCGGCCGTCCTGGATCTCGCGCTGCACCGTGACGCGACGCGCCAGCAAGTCGCGTCGGCGGTCCTCGAAGGTGCGGGCGAGCTTGGCGAGAAAGGTGAGGGCCGGAGCGGTCAGGATCTCGTCGTGCCGCGGGCCGAGCGGGGCGCGAATCTCGACGCCGGCGACGGCTGGGGGAAAGGTCGTCATGAGTTGCAAGTTACAAGAAGTTCGGGTCTCAGAGGAGTTGCCGCGGACGATCACACTGCGCCCGTGCCACGGGAAACCACTCTTCGCTTGCCTTCCGGCAACTCGGCGGGCAAGTTGGGCGCTTCCGACCGGTGACCCAAACGAAAGGACCCCCGTGAACTCCCGCCGTCTCTTCGCCGCCGTCGCGCTCCTCGCAGCGGGCGCCCTGGTGTGGATCGCCGCCCGCGCGACCCCCGCTCCGCAAACGCGGGTGTACTACATCGCCGCCGACGAGGTCGAATGGGACTACGCGCCCGCTGGCCGCGACCTGATCAGCGGGCAGCCGTTCGACTCCGTGTCGCGCCCCTTCACGGAGGCGGGGCCCCGCCGCATGGGCCGCCGCGTGGTCAAGGCCCTGTACCGGGAGTATTCCGATTCGACGTTCCGCACCCTCACGCCGCGACCGCCCGAGTGGGAGCACCTGGGATTCCTGGGACCGGTGATCCGCGCGGAGGTCGGCGACACGATCCGGGTGGTGTTCCGTAACAACGCGCGCTTCCCGGTGAGTGTCCATCCACACGGCGTCTTCTACGACAAGGACGATGAGGGCGCCCTCTACGAGGATGGCACCAGCGGAGCCGACAAGGCGGATGACGGCCTGCCGACGGGCGGGACCCACGTCTACACCTGGCCGGTGCCGGAGCGGGCTGGTCCCACGGCGCACGAGACCAGCACGGCCTTCTGGATGTACCACTCCCACGTGCACGAAGTGGAGGACGTGAACGCCGGGCTTCTGGGGCCGATGATCATCGGTCGCCGCGGCGCGCTCAGGCCCGACGGGACCCCGAAGGACGTGGACCGCGAGATCGTGATGGGGTTCATCGAGGTGGACGAGGGGTCGAGTCTGTACACCGACCACAACGTGCAGACCTACTGGGGCACCCCCGACAGCGTGGTGCGCACGGTCGTGTTCGGCACCCCCGGGCTGGGCCCGGACGGCGCGGCCCATTTCCGTGAGACGATGAACGGATTCCTGTACGGCAACGGCCCGATGCCGCAGATGCGGGTCGGCGAGCGCGTACGCTGGTACATCATGGGCTCCACCAACTTCGAGTTCCACGCGCCGCACTGGCACGGCAATGTGGTGGACATCGACCAAATGCGCACCGACGTCGCCGCCATCCTCCCCATGGGAATGGCGATCGCCGACATGACGCCCGACAACCCGGGGGTGTGGCTGTTCCACTGTCACGTCGGCGCCCACCTGCTGATGGGGATGCAGGGACGCTACGAAGTGCTGCCGACGTCGCCGACCACGCGATGACGCCGCGGGCGCCCGGGCGCGTGGCCGAGCTGGTGCGCGCCCTCGCCCTGCGTCCCCATCCCGAGGGGGGGCACTTCGCCGAGGTGTATCGCTCCCCGCGTCTGGTCCGTCCCGCCGATCGGACGGTGGAGCGATCCGCCCTCACCACCATCTACTTCCTGCTGGCCGCGGGCGAGCGCAGCCGCTGGCACCGCGTGCTGGCGGACGAGGTGTGGCACTTCTACGAAGGTGAGAGCATCGAGCTGTTGTGGATGGCGTCGCCCGGCGACGCCGTGGAGCGCCGCCGCCTCGGCTCGACGGGCGACGCGCGCCGGGTCGCGGTCGTGCCAGGGGGCGCCTGGCAGGCCGCGCGTCCCCTGGGCAGTTACGCGCTCGTGGGATGCACGGTGGCGCCGGGGTTCGACTTCGCCGATTTCGCCCTGCTCGCCGATCAGTCCGAATTGGCGGCGGAGCTGCGGCGCGTCGCGCCCGACCTGGCCGGGCTGATCTAGCTGCGTGGCGCCCGCGCCGCATGTGACGAGGCCCGGTGCGAACCCACCATCGGCCAGGGCAGTGGCACGGGGCTTGCCTTGAACGGTCGCGGACAGCAGTTCGAGCGGAGCGAACGCGGGACGTGGCCCTCGCCAAAAGAGAACGCCGTGGCCGGCGCCGCCGCGTGACGCAACGTCGCGGCACGGACCGGCGCGTGGCCGAGCGCCGCCGGGTTGCCACACCCGTGGCGGTGGAGCGGCGCCAGGCGCCACACCGACGCGACGTCGGTGACCGACGCTGCGGTACGGACCGTCGCGTGGTGCGCGACCGTCGCGTGTCCGCCCGATCCGTTCGCTCCGTCGCGGCGTAGCCCGCGGCAACCGACATAGCGGCGCCCGTGCCCCGCAGTCCCGGGGGCGCGGTGCCGCCGCGTCCGAAGCGTCCCCATAAAGCCCCCTTCACATCCCGGCCCGGCGATGGCATTGCCCTCCGCGAGGGACGGCGCTAGGCTGTTACTCGCGAACCCGATCACGCAGTTCGGGGTTCGAGCGAGGCGCATGGCACTGACCACACGACCCCAACCGGCCCGCAGACGGCTCACGGCGGCGATCGCACTCGCGGCGTTCGCCGGGATGCTGGCTCCGCCGCCGATGGCTGTTGCGGACCACGCCTGTCCGCGGCCGGCACCGGCGTCGCTGGCTGTTGCCCCCCTCGCGGGGCACTGCCACCACGCGCAGGCCGGCCCGTGTGGCGACATGCTCGGTTGTCTCGCGACGCCGGCGGCAGTGCTGACCGCGCCGGCGTCCGTCGCGCTCTCCGTGGCGGTGGCCTTGACCGTGCCCACGGGACCGCAGACGGACCACGGCCGTCTCACGACCGGCCCGCCAACTCCCCCGCCCAACTCCTGATCCTCCTCGCCTGAGGGCGAGCCATGCCGCTCCGGCACGTCGCCGGGGCGCGACTGCGTGTGCACCCGGCCGATCTGTCGGCGGTGCGCGGGAGGATCACGTGAACGGACAACGTCGAGGGACATCATGCGCCGGCTGAGCTGGTGTGCGATGGCCGCGTTCATAATCGGGGCGGGCGCGCGCGCAACGCCCGCCACGGCCCAGGCGGCGGGTGACACGCTCACCGCCGCTGCGGCCGTCGCGCTCGCGCTCGAGGCGAACCCGATGCTCCGTGCCGCGCGGCTCCGCGCCGATGCGGCTGCGGAGCGGGCGCCGCAGGTGGGCGCGCTCCCCGATCCGCAGCTGTCGTTCGGCCTGATGAACCGGCTGGTGGGCGACTTCGGCAATACCGGCGAGCCCATGACCATGAACCAGGTGCAGCTCACGCAGATGCTGCCCTGGCCTGGCAAGCTCGGCAACGCCGCGGAGCGGGAACGCGGGCTGGCCGCCGCCGCCTCGTTCGAGGCCGACGAGTCGGCCGCGATGCTGGCGGCCCGTGTGCGGATGGTCTACTCCGACCTCGCCGCGGTCGACCGGGCGCTGGAGATCATGGAGGAGACGAGGCGCCTGCTGCGGAGCTTCCGCGACGTGTCGCAGACCCGCTATGCGGTCGGCTCGGGTCTCCAGCAGGACGTGCTCCAGGCGCAGGTGGCCGTTGCCAGGATGACCGGCGACATCGCCGTGATGGCAGCCGAGCGTTCGGCACTGGCGGCGCGCCTCAACGCGCTGCTGGATCGGCCGGCGACGGCATCGATCGGCGCGCTCGAGCTGCCGTGGCCCGGAGATGAGCTGCCGTCGCTCGACTCGCTCGTTGTCGCGGCCGCGGAGCGCCGACCGGCGTTGCGTGCCGCGCGGGAACGGGTCGGTGCCGCTGAGGCGGGGTATCGCGCCGCGCGGCGGCAGCTGTATCCCGATTTCATGGCCGGCGTGGCCTACAGCCAGCGCCCGCAGTTCGCCGACATGTCCACCCTCATGGTCGGCATCAGCGTGCCGCTGTGGGCGGGGCGCAAGCAGCTGGCGCAGCGCCGTGAGCTGCAAGCCGAGCAGGCCATGGCGGATGCCGAGCTGCGCGATCTCGGCAACGAGACCTACGCCGAGCTGGTCCGCTGGCGGGCCGCGGCGGTGCGCGCGAGCGAGCTCGTGCAGCTGTACGCGACGGCCGTGATCCCGCAGGCGCGCGCGGCGGTCGAGGCGGCACTGTCCGCCTACCGCGTGGGGCGGGTGGACTATCTGACGCTGGTGGAGAACGAGATGACGGTCAATCGCTACGAGATCGAGCGGGTGCGCTTCGCGGCGGAGTTTCACGGCGCCGTGGCGCAACTCGAGGCGCTCACCGGCGCCGGAACGGGAGGGACCCGATGACCATCCGTGCCTTGGGTGCGGTCCTGCTGGCGGTCGCGAGCGCGGCGTGCGGCGGTGGTGCGAGCGAGTCACCGATGCCGGGAATGACGGCCGAGGAGCATGCCCGGATGCAGGCGGGCGGCACCGCTGGTGCCGTCGATTCGAGCGGCACGGCGATGCGCCAGGCCGTGCATCTCACCGCGGCCCAGGAGCGGGCGCTGGGCGTCACCTACACGACGGTGGACCGCCGCACCCTCATCCGCACGATCCGCACCGTGGGGCGTATCGAAGCCGCGGAGCCGAGGGTCGCCGACGTGACCCCGAAGATCGACGGGTTCGTAGAACGGCTCTTCGTGGACGCCACCGGCGAAGCAGTCCGTCGTGGGCAGCCACTGCTCACCGTCTACAGTCCGATGCTGGTTGCTGCTCAGGAGGAGCTGCTGACGGCGAAACGCCTGGTGGCGCAGCTCGATTCGTCGGCGGGCGAGTCGTGGCGCGGTGCCCAGGGGATGCTCGCCGCGGCGCGGCGGCGCCTCGCCTACTGGGACATCACCCCGGAGCAGATCGACCGGCTCGAGCGGACCGGTGAGGTGACCAAGACCCTCACCTTGGTGTCGCCCGTGACCGGCATCGTGCTCGAGAAGAACGTGCTCGGGGGCCAGCAGGTGATGTCCGGGATGCCGCTGTATCGGGTGGCCGATCTGACCGAGGTCTGGGTCGCGGGCGACGTCTTCGAGCAGGACCTCCGCTTCGTGCGCCTCGGCGCGCCAGCGCACATCGAGCTGTCGGCGTATCCCGGCGAGCATCTGATGGGCCGCGTGAGCTTCATCTACCCGACGGTGGATGCCGCCAGCCGCACCAATCAGGTGCGGGCGACCGTGCCGAACCCCGGCGGGCGGCTCAAGCCCGGGATGTACGCGACGACCTTCTTCGAGGCGGAGCTCCCCGACGTGCTCGCCGTGCCGTTGGCAGCCGTGATCGCCACCGGCGAGCGCAACGTCGTGTTCGTGCGCGACGACGCCGGCTTGCTGGTGCCGCACGAAGTGGTGCTCGGCGCACGCGCCGCCGACCAGGTGCAGATCCTCGACGGGCTGGTGGCGGGGGAGACCATCGTCGCCTCGGCCAACTTCCTCATCGACGCCGAATCGCGGCTGGCGAGCACCGGCGGCGCGATGCCAGGGATGCAGCACGGGGCCGCCGGCGACACCGCGTCAGGAGGACACCGCCATGATTAGCGGCATCATCTCCTGGTCGCTGCGCAACCGCTTCCTGGTGCTGCTCGGCACGGTCGCGCTGGTGGGTTTCGGCCTGTGGGCCATGCGCACCACACCGGTCGACGCCATCCCGGACCTCTCCGACGTGCAGGTCATCGTGCAGGCCGACTTCCGCGAGCAGGCGCCGCAGATCGTCGAAGACCAGATCACCTATCCCATCGCCTCGGAGATGCTGAAGGTGCCCGGCGCGCGGGTGGTGCGCGGCTACTCGTTCTTCGGCCTCTCCCTGGTGTATGTGATCTTCGAGGACGGAACGGACATCTACTGGGCCCGCTCCCGGGTCCTCGAGTACCTCAACGGCATCCGTCAGGACCTGCCGCCGGGCGTCGAGCCGACCCTCGGCCCCGACGCCACGGGTGTGGGGTGGGTGTTCGAGTACGTGCTCGAGTCCGACAGTCTCGACCTCGCGGAGCTGCGCACGCTGCAGGATTGGTACATCCGCTACCAGCTGACGGCGGTTCCGGGGGTGTCAGAGGTCGCGAGCCTGGGTGGCTTCGTGAAGCAGTATCAGGTCGAGGTGGACCCCGAGCGGCTGCGCGCGTTCAGCATCCCGGTGACCCGGGTGGCGAGCGCCATCGGGGCGCACAACGTGGACATCGGGGCACGGGTGCTGGAGATGGGCGGGCGCGAGTACATGATCCGTGGTCTCGGGTACCTCAACGGCGTCGCCGACATCGAGAACGTCGCCGTGGGCGCCACCGCCAACGGTACGCCGATCCGGGTGGCGGACATCGCCACGGTGCAGCTGGGACCGGCGCCGCGCCGCGGCGCGGCCGACTGGAACGGCCAGGGGGAAGTCGTTGCCGGGATCGTCGTGATGCGCTTCGGCTCCGACGCACTCAAGACCATCGAGGCGGTCAAGGCGCGCCTCGCGGAAATCGAGCGCGGCCTCCCGCCCGGCGTGCACCTCCGCACCGCGTACGACCGCAGTGACCTGATTCACCGCGCCATCGCCACGCTGCAGGAGAAGCTCGTCGAGGAATCGCTCATCGTCGCAGCGGTGACGGTGCTGTTCCTGATGCACGTGCGCTCGGCGCTGGTTGCCGTCGTGACGCTGCCGCTGGGCATCCTGATCTCCTTCATCACGATGCGCGCGATCGGCGTGAACGTGAACATCATGAGCCTGGGAGGGATCGCCATCGCCATCGGGGCCATGGTGGACGCCGCGATCGTGATGATCGAGAACATGCACAAGCACCTCGAGCGCGCGCAGCCGGGCCAGGCGCGCTGGGAGATCGTCCGCGAAAGCGTGAAGCAGGTGGGGCCGCCGCTGTTCTTCTCGCTGCTGATCATCACCTTCAGCTTCCTGCCGGTGTTCGCGCTGGAGCAGCAGGAGGGCCGGCTCTTCAAGCCGCTCGCCTTCACCAAGACGTTCGCCATGGCGGGCGCGGCGCTGCTCTCCATCACCCTGGTGCCGGTCCTGATGGGATACCTCGTCAAGGGCCATATCCGGCCCGAGGCGTCGAACCCGGTCAATCGCGCGCTGCAACGCGCCTACCGCCCCGTGATCGGCTTCGCACTCCGCCGGCCGTGGACGGTGATCGCGGCGGCCGCCGCGGTGCTGGCGATCAGCGTGCTTCCGTGGCGGCGGCTGGGGAGCGAGTTCATGCCGCCGCTGCACGAGGGCTCGGTGCTGTTCATGCCGACCACCGTACCGGGCGTCGCGATCGCGCAGGCCCGCGAGATCATGCGCTACCAGGACAGCGTGCTGGCGGCGTTCCCGGAGGTGGCGTCCGTCCTGGGCAAGGCCGGCCGGGCGCGCACGGCGACCGATCCCGCGCCGCTCGACATGTTCGAGACGACCATCACGCTGAAACCCGCGGGGGAGTGGCGCCGCGGCATGACGTACGAGCGGCTCGTCGCCGCGATGGATACGGCGGTGCGGATGCCGGGAGTGACCAACGCGTGGACCATGCCGATCAAGGGCCGGATCGACATGCTGGCAACGGGCATTCGCACGCCGGTGGGCATCAAGATCTTCGGGCCCGACCTCGACACCCTGCAGGCGTTGGGACAACGGGTGGAGCGGCTGGTGCAGCGCGTGGCCGGCACCCGCAGTGCCTTCGCCGAGCGCGGGGTGTCGGGGTACTACGTGGACATCGCTATCGACCGCGCCGAGGCGGCGCGCTACGGCCTCAACGTGGGCGACGTCCACGCGGCCATCATGGCGAGTGTCGGCGGGATGAATGCGACCCTCACGGTCGAGGGCCGCGAGCGCTACGCGGTCAACGTGCGGTACCCGCGCGAGCTGCGCGATAACGTCCAGAAGCTGCGCGAGGTCCTGATCCCAGCACCGCGGGGGATGGCGGTACCACGCCTGGCATCCACGGCGGGCGGCATGGCGATGGACGCGCCGGCCGCCGGAGGACTGCTGCAGATCCCGCTGGGTCAGATCGCCGAGGTCGTGGTGCGGCAGGGTCCCATGGCCGTCAAGACCGAGAATGCCTTCCCCGTCACCACGATCTTCGTGGACATCGGCGAGCGGGACGTGGGCAGCTACGTGGCGGAGGCGCAGCAGGTGGTGGCTGCCGGCCTGACGCTGCCCGCGGGCTATCGGCTGGAGTGGAGCGGGCAATATGAATTCATGCAGCGCGTCGCGGCGACGCTGCGACTGGTGGTGCCGGTGACCCTGGGCATCATTCTGCTGCTGCTGTATCTCAATTTCCGCGGCGTGACGGAGTCGCTGATCGTGATGCTCACCGTGCCGTTCGCGCTGGTGGGTGGCGTCTGGTACCTGTGGATCGCCGGTTACAACACCAGCGTCGCCGTGTGGGTGGGGTTCATCGCGCTCGCGGGGGTGGCGGCGGAAACGGGCGTCGTGATGCTGATCTACCTGGACGAGGCCTTTCACCGCCACCGTCTCGACGGGCGTCTGCGCCGCCCCGCCGACGTGGCCGCGGCCGTCGGCGAGGGTGCGCTGGAGCGGCTGCGGCCGGTGATGATGACGGTGACGGCGATCGTCGCCGGGCTGGCGCCGATTCTCTGGAGCCACGGCACCGGCGCCGACGTGATGAAGCGCATCGCGGCGCCGATGGTGGGGGGGATGATCACCACCACGGCGCTGACGCTGGTGGTGATCCCGTCGGTGTATCTGCTGTGGCGCCGCTGGCAGGTGGCGCGCCGGCCCGACGCCGTCAGCGTGGAAGCGGTGCGCACCGCCACCGGAGTGGTGCGGCAGGGGTGAAGGGGACGCGAGGCGAGCGGATCGACCCCGGCTTGGCGCCGGGGCTATCTTCTCGCAGGCGCGCCATGCGTCTCGGCGCGGCCAGGCACCAGGTGGCCGCAGGACCGCAGGGCGCGGTCTCATGAACAACAGGAGCGTCGACCAATGAAGACGAGCACGATCTGGATGGTGGCCGCGGGCGCGACGGTGGCGCTCGCCGCCGTGCTGCTGCTGGATGCCCGGCGGCCGGGCGAAGGGTCGGCAGCCGCGCCGGCGCCGGTCCCCGTGGCGCCAGCCGTCGCGACGCCGTCCGGCACCGGCCTGCCGGAGGTGGTCGTGTACAAGAACCCGAGCTGCACCTGCTGCACCCAGTGGATCGCGCACCTCCAGCGGGCCGGGTTCACGGTCACGGCCCACGACGTGGACAACGTCGGGCCGATCAAGCGCCAGCAGGGCGTGCCCGAGCCCCTCGAATCCTGCCACACCGCCATCGTGGGCGACTACATCGTCGAGGGCCACGTGCCGGCGGACGTGATCGCGCGCATGCTGCGCGAGCACCCCGCCGTGGCCGGCATCGCCGTCGCGGGCATGCCCGTGGGGTCGCCCGGCATGGAAGGCCCCAACCCCCAGCCCTATGAGGTGATGGCGTTTCGAGCCGAAGGTGGCTGGAGCGTATACGAGCGGCGGTAGGCAGAGACGACCGGATCATGCCTGGGCCTGTGACGCTGACCGTGGTTGACCGGTGGTGGGCCGGTGCGCTCGCTGCGCTGCTGCTGGGCTGCGGTGCGGGGGAGCGCACCTCGGCACCCGCGCTCGAGTTCTCGGCCCCGCCCGGCAGCGGGGAGCCGAACCTCACGCGCACCGCCGACGGCGCGGCGGTGCTGACGTGGCTCGAACCGGTGGGTGAGGGGAGGCACGCGCTGCGCGTCGCGGCGCGTACGGCCGGCCAGTGGTCGGCGCCGCGCACCATCGTGGCGAGTGACTCGTTCTTCGTAAACTGGGCGGACTTCCCGTCGCTCGTCGTGCTGCCGGACGGCGCGTGGATCGCGCACTGGCTGGCGCGGGTGCCGGGGGGAGTGTACGCCTACCACGTGCGTCTCGCCGTCTCGCGCGACCGGGGAGCGACGTGGACACCGCCGATCACCGCGCACAAGGATACCTCGCCCCAGGAGCACGGCTTCGTGTCCATGGTGCCGTGGGACGACAGCACCGCCGCACTCGTGTGGCTCGATGGGCGCGACATGGCGCTCGCCGGCCCCACCGAGGAGGCGCAGGGCGACATGACGCTGCGGTCCCGCACGGTCACGACGGGGGGTACCCTGGGTCCCGAGGCGCTGCTCGACGGACGCACCTGCGAGTGCTGCCAGACGGCGCTCGTCCGGACCGGCGGCGGCCTGCTGGCGGCGTACCGCGACCGCAGCCCGGAGGAGATCCGCGACATCGCCGTCGTGCGCTGGGTGGACGGTGCGTGGACGGCGCCCGCGCGGGTCGCCGCCGACCAGTGGCACTACCCGGCCTGTCCCGTCAACGGCCCATCGCTCTCCGCGTCCGGCGACACCGTGGCCATCGCCTGGTACACCGCGCCGGACGGCGAGCCGCGCGTGTTCGCGGCATTCTCGTTCGACGGCGGCGCGAGCTGGGGCACGGCGCGGCGCGTCGACGAGGGCCGGCCGCTGGGGCGGGTGGACATCGAGCTGCTGCCCGACGGCGGAGCGGTGCTGACCTGGCTCGAGTCGGGGCCGCAGGCGGCGGAAGTGCGTGCGCGACGGATCCCGCTCGCGGGCCCGCCGTCGCGCTCCTGGCTCGTGACCCCGACCGCGGAGGCGCGCTCGAGCGGTTTCCCGCGTCTGCTGCGTCTCGGTGACGAGCTGCTCTTCGCCTGGACCGTTCCGGACGGCGTCCGCGTCGCCGTCCAGCCGATCGCCAACTGAGCGCGGGTCGGGAGCCAACGGCGTGAATCACGAGCACCACGGTCACCAGGGGCAGGCTGCGACGCCGGCGCAGCACCCCGGCGGGTCCGGAGACCACCACACACACATGGTGGCGGACTTCCGGCGGCGCTTCTGGATCTCTCTCGTCCTCACGGTGCCGGTGGTCGCCACCTCGGCCATGCTGCAGCACCTCTTCGGGCTGCGCTCGGCGCTGGCGTTCCCGGGCGATACCTGGGTGAGCTTCGCCTTCGCGTCCGCGGTGTATGTGTACGGCGGGTGGCCGTTTCTCACCGGGTTGCTGAGCGAGCTGCGTCGGTGGCGCCCCGGGATGATGACGCTGGTCGCGATCGCCATCAGCGTGGCGTACGTGTACAGCGCCGCCGTGGTGCTGGGACTGCCGGGCACGATCTTCTTCTGGGAGACGGCGACCCTCATCGACATCATGCTGCTGGGGCACTGGATCGAGATGCGCTCGGTGCTGGGCGCCTCGCGCGCACTGGAGCAGCTCGTGCGACTACTGCCCGCCGAGGCGCACCGCCTCGGGGGCGACGGATCGATCGAGGACGTGCCGGTCAGCGCATTGCGTCACGGCGACCGGGTGCTGGTGAAGCCCGGCGAGCGCGTCCCGACCGATGGCGTGGTCGCCGAGGGGCGAACCAGCGTGAACCAGGCGATGCTCACCGGCGAATCGCAGCCGGTCGAGAAGGGGGAAGGCGACGAGGTGATCGGCGGGTCGGTCAACGGCGAGGCGGCGATCACGCTTCAGGTCACCAAGACTGGGGCCGACACGTACCTGTCGCAGGTGATCGACATGGTGCGCCGCGCGCAGGAAACGCGGTCGCGGACGCAGGACCTGGCCAACCGCGCCGCCCTGTGGCTCACCCTGGTGGCGCTCGGGGGCGGTGCGGTCACCCTCACGGCCTGGCTCGCGCTGGGCCGGGAGTTCGACTTCGCGCTCGAGCGGATGGTCACCGTGATGGTGATCGCCTGCCCGCACGCCCTGGGTCTTGCGGTGCCGCTGGTGGTCGCCGTCTCGACGTCGCTCTCGGCGCGGCAGGGGTTGCTGATCCGTGACCGCTCGGCATTCGAGCGGGCGCGCGCTCTCGACGCCGTCCTGTTCGACAAGACCGGGACCCTCACCGAGGGGCGTTTTGGTGTGACCGACGTGGTGGCGCTCGACGGGGGTGGAGACCAATCGGTGCTGCGTCTCGCGGCGGGTCTCGAGAGTCGCTCGGAGCACCCCATCGCCGCGGGGATCGTGCGCGCCGCGGCCGAGCGGGGCCTGGGTTACGGCGCCGCGGCCGAATTCGTGGCGATTCCCGGGAAGGGGGCGCAGGGCACCGTGGACGGGGTGGCGGTGAAGGTCGTGAGCCCCGGGTACCTGAGGGAGCACGGTCGTCTGCCGGGCGATCCGCGCATCGCCGCCCTGGCCGAGCAGGGCAAGACGGTGGTGTACGTGCTGCGCGACGACGCCGTGATCGGCGCCATCGGCCTCGCCGATATCGTCCGCGCGGAGTCGCGCGAGGCTCTGGCGCGGCTGCGCCGGCGCGGGGTGCGCGTCATGATGCTGACGGGCGATGCCGCGCCGGTGGCCCGGTGGGTGGCAGGTGAGCTCGACCTCGACGAGTACTTCGCCGAGGTGCTCCCCGACCAGAAAGCCGCCAAGGTCCAGGAGGTGCAGCGGCGCGGCATGGCGGTCGCGATGGTCGGTGACGGCGTGAACGACGCGCCCGCCCTGGTCCAGGCCGACGTGGGGATCGCGATCGGCGCCGGCACCGATGTCGCCGTGGAGTCGGCCGACATCGTCCTGGTGCGCTCCGACCCCCGCGACGTGGCAGCGCTCGTCGAGCTGGCGGGCGCGACCTACCGCAAGATGGTGCAGAACCTGTGGTGGGCGACGGGCTACAACGCCGTCGCGCTGCCGCTCGCCGCCGGGGTGCTGGCGGGCGCGGGGATCCTGCTCTCGCCGGCGATCGGTGCCGTGCTGATGTCGGCATCGACCGTGATCGTGGCGATCAACGCGCGCCGGTTGCGGTTCTGATCCGACCGACTGTACCAGCGATAGCCTCGGCCCTCCCGCCGCCACGCGAATACCGGGTGCGCGATGGGGCCACGGTGCTCGTGCGCCCGATCACGGCTGACGACAAGGCGCGTCTGCGCGAGGGGTTTCAGCACCTCTCCCCCGAGTCCCGCTACCAGCGGTTCCAGGCGACGGTGCGCGAGCTCTCCGAGAGTCAGCTGCGCCATCTCACCGAGATCGACTACCACGACCACATGGCGTGGGTGGCGCTCGATCCGACGCAGCCCGATCTCCCGGGGCTCGGCGTGGCCCGCTACATCCGCGTCGCCGGCCACCCCGACCTGGCCGAGGTCGCGGTCACGGTGATTGACGCCTGGCAGGGTCGGGGGCTGGGCACGCTGCTCCTGGGGCTGTTGAGCGAATGGGCCGCGGCCCATGGCGTGCGGACCTTCCGGGCCTACACCCTCACGGGCAACGACGCGATGATCCGCATCTTCCGCGACATCGGGGCCCGGGTGACGCGGCAGGAGGCGGGTGTGCTCCAGCTCGACATGCCGGTGCCCGCGAGCGCCGACGCGTTGCCCGACAATCCCACCGGTCGGGCGTTCCGCGAGGTCGCGCGCATGCGGGCCTGAGGCGGGCGCCGGTGACGCGAGGCCCCATGCCGGGGTATTCCCGGACGACCGATGCAGTGGGTCGGCGTCACGTTTCGCAACGAGGAGACGGCACGATGGGCGACAGGCGTGTGGCGCAGCGGGCAACGGCGGTCGTGGCCGCCGCGGTCGTGGGATTGGGCGGGGCTTGCCAGGATTCTCCATCTGCGGGGCCGGCCGGGGGGAGCGGAGTCGCCCGGGTGTTCCTCACCGACGCACCATTCCCGTACGACCTGGTGGACCGCGTCGAGGTGTATGTCGTCGAGATCGCGGCCTCGACCCAGCCCGACACCGGCGGTGCGACCCAGGGCTGGGTGACGATCGCGGAGCCGCGGGAGCGGTTCGACCTGCTCGCGCTGCAGCAGGGGACCACCACGCTGCTGGGCGAGGGGCAGCTGCCCGCCGCCGACTATCGGGCGGTGCGCCTGACCCTCGACGCTGATTCGTCTCGCGTCCTGCTGCGCGATGGACGTGTGGCATCGGTGGACTGGCAAACGACGGTGCCGGTGTTTTCGCTGCACGCCCTCGTCGAGTCCCCCATCGGGGTGGACTCGCTGGCGGGTGCCGACATCGTGATCGATTTCGACGTCGGTCGCAGCTTCGTCTACGGTGTCTCGTTCTGCTGCGACTTCCTCTTCATTCCGTGGGTTCGCGCAGTGAACGCCGCGGCAACCGGCTCGATCGTGGGCACGGTGTCCGCCGACGTGGACAACGACGGTACCGTCGAGGCGCTCGACAACGCGCGCATCACTGTCTCGTACGGCGATCCGGCGCGGCGGGAGACGTGGCTCGACTGGGCCAGCGGCCACACCGACGCCCAGGGGCACTACCGCATCGCCTATCTCCGGGCCGGCAGCTACATCGTGGAGATCGACGCCCCCGGACGTCCGAACATCGGCTCGCGGCTCGCGTTCGACGTCCCGGTGACCCCGGGGCTCGAGACGTCGCTGTCGGTGAGCCTCCCCAACGGGGCGGGGATCAGGATTCAGGGGGCGACCTACGTGGTGCGGGTCGGCGCGACCATCGTGCTGGAGGCCCTGGTCACCGACCCCGCGGGCGTTCCGGAGCCGAGCCCGCAGGTGAGCTGGGCGAGCCGCAACCCGGCAGTCGCGACCGTGGAGAGTCCTCCTGATACGCAGACGCTGGCGAGCATTGCCGGGGTCGGCCCCGGACAGGTGTATATCGTGGCCACCAGCGGGTCGCTCGTGGATTCGGTGCAGATCCGCTCGGTGAACGACACCACGGGTGGCGGGGGGGGAGGGATCCCCACGGACACGGTGGCGAGCGTCACCGTCGTGCCCGAGGCCACGACGCTGAGCGTCGGCGACAGCACCTTCTTTCAGGCGGTGCTGCGCAATGCCAGCGGCGCCGTCCTGACCGGCCGGGCCGTGACCTGGGTGGTGAGCGATTCCACGGTGCTGCACCTGTTCAATCACGTCGGAGAGTTCGTGGCGGTGCGGCCGCTCGCCATCGGGACGGTGTCGCTCACGGCGACGAGCGAAGGCCGGGCGGGGAGCGCGGTGGTGCAGGTGCGGTGAGTCGGGCGGTGCCGCGGCGAGAGGGCGCGGCACCGCCGGTGGCGAGCGGCGCGGCGACCGCCTAGCTTGCGACCGTGCTGGCGATCGTCAAGCTGATCCAGTCCATCGTCAAAGCGCTGCACTCCGACGGCACGCCGGGGCAGGTCGCGATCGGGCTGGCACTGGGCGCGATCATCGGACTCACCCCGCTGATGAGCCTGCACAACGCCGTCGTCTTCGGGCTCATCATCATCCTCAACGTGTCGTTCCCCGGGGCCCTGCTCGGCATCGCCGTCTTCACGCCCCTCGCGTTCCTGCTCGACCCGCTGTTCGACGCCCTCGGCCGTCTGCTGCTGGTCGGCACGCCGGCCCTCACGCCGCTGTGGACCGAGCTGTACAACACGCCGGTCGTGCCCCTGACCGACTTCAACAACACCGTGGTGCTCGGCAGTCTGGTCACGGCCCTCGTGCTGTTCGTGCCGCTGGTGTTGGCGGCCCGCTGGGGCGTGGCTCGCTACCGCGCCACCGTCGGCGAGCGCATCCGCCGCTCGGCACTGTACAGGACCGTGACGGCGTCCAAGCTGTACAACGTCTACCGCCTGTTCCGGCCCGAGGCCTGAGTGGGACGGATCAAGATCTTCCGCTGGAAGGCGATCGGTCCGTTGCTGCTGTTCGCCGTGGCCCTGGTGGTGCTGTGGTGGCTGTTCGCGGACCGGGTCGCGCGCCAGACCAGCGAGGAAGTCGGGACGGCGATCCTCGGCGCCCGCGTGGACATCGACCGACTGCACATCGATCTCGCCGGGGGTCGCATCGAGATCCGCGGTCTCACGGTCGCCAGCCCGTTCGAGGCGTTCAGGAACCTGCTCCAGGCCGACGAGCTGGTGGCGGACATCGACGTGCTGCCGCTGCTCGAGAAGAAGGTGGTGATCGATCGACTGGCGGCGAACGGCCTGCGCTTCGGTACGACGCGGACGACCTCCGGGCTGGTGCCGCGCGAGGGCCAGGCGGCGGCTACCCGCAGCGTCGGCGCGCAGGTGGCCGAATGGGGCGAGCGATTCCGCATCCCGGCGCTGCAGCTGGCGGGCGGCACGATCGACGTGGGCCAACTCGACCTGCGCCGTCTGGAGACCGTCTCCGCGGCTGAGGCGGTGGTCACGCGGGCCGATTCGAGCCGGACGGCGTGGATGGCGCAGCTCGCGGGGCTGGACGTCCGCCCCAGGATCGACAGCGCGCGTACGCTGGCGGAGCGGCTCAAGACGGCGCGGCCCACCGACCTGGCACTGATCAACGACGCGCGCCGCCAGCTCGACGGTCTCAAGCAGCTCGAAGGGCAGGTGAGCGGTCTCGAGCGCGCGGTGCGCGCGGGGCTCGACTCCCTCAGCGCGGGGGTCCGCGGCCTCGAGGCGGCGCGCCAGCGCGACTACGCCTTCGCCCGCAGCCTGGTGCAGCTGCCGTCGCTCGACGCCCCCAATCTGGCCGCGGCGCTGTTCGGGACAGCGGCGATCCGGCGCTTCCAGCGCGCGTTGTACTGGGCGCAGCTGGGCCGCGAATACCTGCCGCCGGGCCTGCGGCCGCGCGAAACGCCCGCGGCCAAGCGGCTGCGGCGCGACGGCACCGACGTGCGGTTCCCCCGCGAGCGCGCCTACCCCGGGTTCCTGCTGCGCGAGGGGGAGCTGTCGCTCACCCTGGCGGCGGAATCCAACGATCCCAAATCGTTCAGCGGGAGACTGGAAGGACTCACCAGCGCCCCGGCGGTGTATGGCCGTCCCACCACGTTCAGCGCCCGCGGGCCCGCCGTGACCGCCGGCGCGGTGATCGACCACGTCACGGCGACGCCTCGCGACTCGGGGGGCGCCGAGATCGGCGGCATGGCGCTCCCGGCGATCACCATCCCGGGGCTGCCGCTGCGGCTCGAGCCGGGACGCGGCACCGTGGGCTTGAGTTTTGCCCTCGATGGCGACCGGCTGCGGGGTGCCTGGCGCGTGCGCGCGCCGGCCACCAGCTGGGTGCGCGACAGCGCCGCGCCTCGCGGGTCCGACATCCAGCGCCTGGTCGAGCGCGTGCTCACGGGGATCGACCAGATCGAGCTCGCCGCCGAGCTGGGCGGCAGCCTCGCCGCGCCGCGCCTCAGCGTCCGGTCCAACCTCGACGCGGTGCTGTCGCAGCGGCTCGCCGCCGTCCTCGGCGAGGAGGTCGCCACCGCCGAGCGCAAGCTCCGCGCCCAGGTGGATTCGGCCGTCGCCCCGCAGCTGGCGGCGGCACGACAGCGTCTGACCGCGCTGTCCGACGACGCCGCGCAGCGCCTCGGCGTGGAGCGCACACAGCTCGCCGAGGCGGAGCAGCTGCTGGAGCAGCAGCTGCGTCAGGTGACGCGCGGCATCCCCGGCATCCGCATTCCCTGAGCATCCGTATCAACCCTGACCGCGCGGGCGGCATCTCACTCGCGTGTGGCCCGACGCCGTCCCCGCAGGTCCGGATCGTCCGCCGCCGGGTGTCCACGCGCGCGTGACGGACGCGATCCGGCGGGCGCAGGCGGGTGACGCCGCGGCATTCCGCGCCGTCTACGACGCCCACGTGGGGCGGGTGTACGCGCTGTGCCTGCGGTTGAGCGGCGACCGCCAGGAGGCGGAGGAGCTGACGCAGGACGTGTTCGTCCGGGCCTGGGAGAAGCTGGGCAGTTTCAGGGGCGAGAGCGCCTTCGGGACCTGGCTCCATCGGCTGGCCGTCAACACGGTGCTGATGGCACGACGCGCCCGCGGGCGCCGGGAGCGACGCGTCGCGTCCTCCGAGGACCCCGAAGCGCTGGCGCCCCCCCCGCACGGTGACGCGCCGGGTCTGGCGCTCGACCTCGAGCGGGCGCTGGCCAGGCTGCCGGAAGGAGCGCGGGAGGTGTTCCTGTTGTTCGACGTCGAAGGGTACGGACACGTCGAGATCGCCGGGATGCTGGGGATCGCGACCGGGACCTCCAAGGCCCAGCTGTTCCGGGCGCGGCGCCTGTTGCGCCAGTGGCTCGAGCGATGAGCACTCACCCGGACGAGGCTCGGCTCAACGGGTACGCCGACGGCTCGCTCGACGCTGCCGCGCGAGTCGCGGTCGAGGCGCACCTCGCGAGCTGCGCGGCGTGTCGGGCCGAGGCGGCGGCGCTCGCCGCGCTGCTGGGCGCCGCCCGGGCGCTGCCCCGCAGCATCGCCCCGGATCGGGATCTGTGGGGGGGGATCGAGGCGAGGATCACGGCGGGGAGTCAGGAGCGGGGAGCAGGACGTTCCGTGATGCGCTGGCTGCCGCTGCCGTTGGCGGCGCTGCTGGTGCTGGGCCTCGGGATGATCTGGTGGACAGCGCGCCGGTCGATGGGCTGGGAGTACTCGGTCGCGCGGGGGCGTGTGACGGTCGACGGCGCGCCGGCGCCGTCGAGCGGTCGGCTGCGGCCGGGCCGCTGGATCGAGACCGGGGCGGGCGACTCGGTACGGTTCCGGGTTGGGGACATCGGTATGGTGGCGCTGAGCCCTGGGAGCCGGGCGCGGGTGGTTTCCGCCGGTGGGGGCGAGCACCGCCTGATGCTCGCACGGGGCGCGGTGTACGCCGAAATCACCGCTGCTCCCCGCCGCTTCGTGGTGGAAACCCCGGCGGCCGTGGCCACCGATCTCGGATGCGCGTATGCGCTCACGGTGGACTCGCTCGGGGCGGGCCTGCTGCATGTCACCGCGGGATGGGTCGAGCTCGCACGGGACTCGGATCTGGTGACGGTGCCCTACGACGCCTATGCGCCGATCGACCCGCGCCGCGGGCCGGGAACGCCGTACGTGGCGGGCGCGCCGCCGGTTCTGCGCGACGCCCTGGCTGCGTTCGACGCCGGGACGGGCGGGGAGGCGGCGCTGGGCGAGGTGCTCGCGGCCGCGCGCCCGGAGGACGCCGTGTCCCTGATGAACCTGCTGACGCGCACGGCGGGGGCGACGCGCGTCGCCGTGTACGAGCGGCTGGTGGTGCTCGCCCCGCCGCCCGCCGGTGTGGAGCGCGCGGCGGCGCTGGCGCTCGACACGCGGGCCGTCAACCGCTGGTGGGACGCCATCCGTCCGCCGCGCCTCGAGCGCGACGCCGGCGCCCTCATCAAGAAGAAGAAACGCATGCGTCTCATCCCTCCGCGGGCCGGATCGTAAACCGCGGGAGCGCGAGCGGCATCCGACCGTCTGTACACCAACCGGAGGATGTCATGACGTTGACGATCCGCTCGCTCGTGCTCGCGGCACTGGTGATCGTCCTCGGCACCGCCCCTGCCGCTGCCGGGCCGCCATGGGTCGGGATCGAGATCCCGGCCAACCCGCTCCACCCCGGCTCCCGTGGCGCGCTGCTGCTGGTGCACGCGTACCACCACGGCACACCGGTCGGATTCCCGGTGAGCGGAACCGCCGAAGGGCTGGTGCGGGGGCAGCGGCGCTCGCAGCCGCTGGAGTTCACCGAGACGCCGTGGCCGGGGGTGTACGCGCTGCGCTACGCAGCGCCGAGCGATGGCGCCTGGGTGCTCGCCATCACGGTGCGGCAGGGTGAGGAGCGTCACGACGCTGCAACGGCGATCGTCCGTATCGCGGAGGGTGCGGTCGTCGGCGTTACCGTCCCGACCCAGGGCCGGGGGCCGCGGCCGGTCTCTCCGGCAGACGTGGAGTCGGCTCTGCGCGCCCACGCCGCGTCGCTCGCCGCCGCCCCCGGGACAGGGCGGAGCCCGGTGGTGCTGCTCGCAGGGCTGGGAGTGGTGGGGCTCGTCGTGGCGGGGGCGATGCGGAGGCGGTAGCTGATGCGGAATAGGGAATGCGGAATGGCGCCGTGCGCGCACATTCCGCATTCCCACTTCCGCAATGTCTATTTCACCTGCATCCCCGCTTCCAGCGCCTTGCCGATCCACGCGCGCATTTCCTGGTAGTGGGCGGTGGTGTAGGCGTCGAACTGCGCCGGGGGCGAAAGGCGCGCCGCCAGTCGGCGGTTGAGTTCGGTCAGCTGGGCGCGGGCCACCGCGCGGGCGTCGGCGGGCAGCCGCTCCGGCGGCTCGTTGAGCATCCCCGCCAGCTGCTCCACGTACGCCCGCTGCAGGTCGCGCCGCAGCGCGGACACGTCGCGGCCCGGCGCCGTCCAGGCCTCCGCCCACACCGCGCGGGTCACCGCGTCCATCACCTCAGGGATGGTGACGACGTTGGCCGTCCCGTACTTCGTCTCGGCGTCGCGGATGCGGGCCAGCCGGAAGGGGTGCAGCAGCTGCGCGAGCGCGGCGGACTGGAGGGCGGCCATCTGCTCGTGGTAGGGGTAGTCGAGCCGGCCGTTCCACGTGGACGATCCGCTCCAGTCCATGATCCAGCGGTTCGAGCCGAACCGCTGCAGCACCGTCGCCGGGACGGCGAGCGCGCGTTCCGAGAACAGCGCCTCGGTGACGAAGCTCAGCGCTTCCCGCTGCTGGGCCCGCGGCACGTTCACGAACGGCATGCGGCCATTGGGGTCGCCGGCGTGGTCGCGGTTGATGTACTGTCCGCCGACGTACTTGAGGGCGGGCGCAACCGCGCGGGCGTAGTCGTTCAACAGGCCCTGGAACGCCACCGCCAGCTCGTTGTAGCGCGTGTTGTCGGCCAGCACGTGGTCCGGCAGCGAGCTCCACAGGTCGCGCACGATGGCCGTGCGCTGCTTGCCCCAACCGAGGGGATCGGCGGAGAGGTCGTAGACGTTGATGGTCGGATCGAGCGCCCCGGGGCCGCCGGCCTCCGCGTTGGTGCCGAACAGGTGCCGCGGGTCCGCGACCTGACGCGCCAGCTCGGCTGCCCGCGCGGCGTCGGCGCTGTAGGCGAAGGCGATTGCCCACCGATCATACGAGCCCACGCCGGGGTTGTAGTAGTACCCGTTGGGCGTGCCCCTGGGCGCGACGTTCGCTGTGGGATACTCCATCACCGAGCTGAACACGCCATTGGAGTCGGCCCAGGCGCGGTCGTGCAGCCGGGCCAGCGGCGTCGAGGCCGACGAGCGGAAGTTGTGCTGCAGACCGAGGGTGTGACCCACCTCATGCATCGTGACCCACTTCACCACCTCGTTCACGTACGACATCGGCACGGGGTCTCCGGGCGCGATCTCGCCGCGCTCGGCGAGCACCGCCTGCAGCAGGCCGCCCTGCTCGACCAGGGCCGTGCCGAAGCTCGCCAGCTCGCCCCCCGCCGCCAGCAGGCGCAGGTCGCTCTCGGGCAGCTCGAGGGTCTGCTGGAACGCCTCCGCCGCCGTGGCGGGGTTGATGAGGTTGCGCCATGCCGAGCGGAAACCGACGAACATGTTCGCTTCGAACAGGATGTCGGCATCGAGAACCTCACCCGTGCGCGGGTCCACCACCGAGGGACCGATGGCGCCATAGCCCGGGTCGTCCGAGACGTTCCAGCGCAAGGTGGCGTAGCGGATGTCTTCGGGGTCGGCGCCCTCGGGGAGCGGCAGCGCGCGAATCGCGTCCTTCCAGCCTGCCGCCTCGAAGGCACGGTTCCACGCCTCGACGCCCGCGGTGAACCCGGCGCGGTATTCCTCCGGCACGTTGGGGTCGATGTAATAGGTGATCGGCTGCTTCGGGCGCCACAGGTCGCCGACCCGCTCTCCGGGCTCGAGCCGCCAGCGGTTCACGTACCGCACGAAGAAGGACGAGTCTTCCTGCGAAAAGTCCTTGTGGATCGTCCAGAAGTTACCCACCCGGTCGTCGCCGAGGCGGGGTGTCATCGGATGCTCGGGAAGTCGCGCGAAGGTATAGAAGATCGACAGGGAGATGTAGCGCCCATCGGGGGTGGACGCCCAGTTCACCGGCTCCGACGGCTTGAAGGTGAGCTTCACGCGAACGTTGAGGTTATCGGGGAAGCCCTTCACGGATTCGATGTAGCTGCGGCTCTTGTCGAAGCCCGCCTGTCCCGGTCGGCCCGGGGTCGTCGACACCGCGAAGCGGATGCGTCGGCTGATCTCCGACAGGTCCGACACGACCCAGTCTGCGACGTTGATCACCAGCGCCGAGTCGTCGCGCATCGATTCGATCTTGGCCGACTCGAGCACCGAGGGGCTGAACGTGAGATCCACGGCGCGGGCCGCCGCGCCGCCCTCGCTGGCGGTGAAGCGGTGGGGCCGCTGCACCAGGAAGACGCGGTCGCCGTGCCGCTCGAGGGCGACCACGTTGCCCTCGAAGATCGACAGCATCGTGCCGCCGAACAGCCCGTTGGCGCCGACGCCCTGGGCGATCTTGTACTCCATCAGGAAGTCCTGGCCCACCCGGTCAGCCGGGATCACCAGGTAGAGATTGTCGCCCTTCTCGTAGGTGTCGAAGAAGCCGGCACGATGCGTGGCGCCCTTCACCACGTCGTCGAACTTCTTGAACGGGCTCGAGGGCGCGGAGTCGCGGCTGGCACCGGCACGGGTGCCCTGCGCGGGGGCCGGAGCGGCGGCCGCCAGGACGGCGAGCGCGGTCGCGAGCGATCGGATCATACGAGGGGTCTCCTCCGGGTGTGGGTCGCTGGGGAAGGTACGACGGCGTCTATGCTGAGCTAGACGCGCGAGCGCGCCGGAAAGTTGCGCCGCGAGCGGGTTCAGCGGAACCAGTGCCTCCGGACTATCCCCCCGCAACAGGCGGTATCGCAACGGTACACGCCACGTCAGATTCCGGCATCCGAGATCGGTGGACCGAGCCAATGCCCCGTGCCAGCCGCGTCGCTCCCCTCGCCCTTGTGGGAGCACTCGCCATGCCCCTCGCCGGGCAGGTGGCGCGCCAGCCCATGGACGTCGCCGACTTGCTGCGCTTCGCCCGACTCGGCGACGCCGCGCTGTCGCCCGATGGACGGTGGGTCATGTACCAGGTCGCGCGGGTCGAGTTCCCCGACTGGCAGTGGCGCACCGACCTGTGGCTCGTGAGCGCCGACGGTCGCGTCACGCGCCGCCTGACGCGCAGCAGGGGGCACGATGAGGCGGAGCCGCGATGGCGTCCCGGCGGGACGCTGATCGGATTCGTGTCCGATCGGCAGGGCGGGGAGCAGCAGCTGTTCCTGCTCCGTCCCGACGGCGGTGAGGCGCGCCAGGTCACCACCGCCACCGACGGCGTGACGAGCTGGGCGTGGAGCAGCGACGGCGCGCGCCTCGCCTACCTGACCGGTCCGCCGGGGCAGCGCCAGGTGTGGCTGCTGCGTGGTGACGGTGCGGGACCGGCGGTCCCGCTCACCCGCCACGCCACCGGCGTCGAGGCGTTCTGGTGGGCGGCGACGGGCGGGGCGGTGTACTTCACCGCTCCCGACGAGTCCGATTCGACGCAGCGCGCGCGCCGCCGGGCGCAGCTGGACGTCAGGGTCGCCGACGAGCCCCGCGCCCCGGTGCACCTGTGGGCCGCGGACCTGATCGGGGGTGCGGAGACGCGGCTCACCGCCGGCGGTCTGCGGGTGACGGACGCGACGCTGTCCCGCGACGGCCGGTGGGTGGCGTTTCGTGCGCTCCCCGACGACCGCTACGTCGACCCGCGGGCCTCCGAGGTGTACCTGCTGGATCTGCGCGGCGGCGCGCCGCAGCGGCTCACCGACAACTACGTCCGCGAGCGCGACCTCGCCTTCTCACCCGATTCGCGTCTGCTGGCGATGACCGCGGACCGCGCATTCACCTGGGGGACGCTCGACCGCGTGTTCGTGCGACCCGTTGGCGCCGACGGCGCGTGGCGCGAGCTGGGACAGGGGCACGACCGCGACGTCGGGTTCGGCGCCTGGAGTGCCGACGGGCGGCGGATCTACTACGTCGGATCCGACGGGGTGCGCCGCAACGTGCAGGCGCTGGACGTCGCCAGCGGCACGGTGCGAGCGCTCACCGCCATGGATGGGGTGCTATCCCTCGCGGTGGGGCGCGACGGCGAGACGGCGCTGCTGCGCTATACCGACGGCGGCACGCCGACCGATCTGTACCTCGCTCCGCTCGCGGCGCTGTCGCGGCCCGAGCGGTGGGTCCGGCTCACCGCACTGAACCCGTGGATCGACTCCCTGGCGCTCGCCCGCCACGAGACGGTGCGCTGGCGCGCGGGCGACGGAACGCTGGTCGAGGGGACGCTCTACTATCCAGTTGGCTACGACCCGGCACGGCGCTATCCGCTGGTGGTGCAGCTGCATGGGGGGCCAGCGTCAGCGTTTCTCAACGCCTTCGACGACACCTATCGCACCTATCCGCACGTGTTTGCCGGACGGGGGTACGCCGTCTTCCAGCCCAACTACCGCGGCTCCGCTGGCTACGGGGAGCGCTTCCAGGACGCCATCGCCGGCAGCTACTGGCCGCTGGCGCAGGAGGACATCGAGAGCGGCGTGGATACGCTGATCGGACGCGGCGTGGCGCACCCCGACTCGCTGGTGATGATGGGGTGGTCGGCAGGCGGGCATTGGTCCAACTGGACCCTCGTGACCACCACGCGCTACCGCGCGATCTCGAGCGGCGCGGGGGTCGCCAACTGGATCAGCCTGTATGCGCAGACCGATGTGCAGGCGACGCGCGAGTACTACCTCGGCGGCGAGGCCGGACGCGACGGTGCCAACAAGCCGTGGGACGACTGGGAGCATTGGTGGGCTGAATCACCGCTGCGCTACATCACGCGTGCCCGCACGCCCACGCTGATCCAGTTCGGCGAGAAGGACGCGCGGGTCCCGCTGCCGCAGGGCCTCGAGCTCCACATGGCGCTCAAGAAACTCGGTGTCCCGACCGAGCTCCTGGTGTACCCGGGCGAGCCGCACGGCCTGCGTCAACCGCGCCACCAGCTGGTCAAGGTGGTGGCGGAGCTGGGGTGGTTCGAGCACTGGCTGCGCGGCCGGCCGACGTGGCTGGACTGGGAGGGGCTGGTGGCGGAGACGGATTCTCTGGAGCGGGGAGCGGGGAGCGGGGAGCAGGGAGCGGGCCGGTGACGAATTCAACGACTGGGCCCAACCTGCTTCAACAACCCGTGGAGACACGCGAGTACTTCGTCCACCAGGCCTTCGAGTTGAGGGGCGGCATCGGCGGAAAGCCACCCGAGTGAGCGTGCCAGTTCGATCGCGCATTGGGCCTCGGGGGCCGATCCGAGCGCGATCCGGAGGTGACGCCGGAATTGGGCCCGAGTGCCCAAGGCGTAACCCTCGACGATGTTCAGCTCGACCGACAGGGCGGCTCGCGCGAGCTGATCGAAGAGGATCCTCGGGCGGTGGTGGCCCCCTGCAGTGACGATCCCCTACCGCCGCTCGCTCCGTCTCTTCTCCGCCACCTTCTCCGTCGTCGGCGGCATCATCGGCGCCGGCATCTTCGTGAGCCCCAGCGTGGTGGCGGAGCGCGTGGGATCGGGCGGCATGACGCTCGCGGTGTGGGTGCTGGGCGGCCTGGTGGCGCTGGCGGGCGCCTTCTGCTTCGCCGAGCTGGGCGCGCGCCTGCCGCGCGCGGGCGGCGGGTATGTGTACCTGCGCGAGGCGTTCGGAGCGCTCCCGGCTTTCCTTTATGGATGGGCGCTGCTGCTGGTGATCGCGACCGGTGCCACGGCGGCCGTCGCGGTCACCTTCGCGCGCTACGTCATCCCCCTCGCCGGTCTTCCCGCCGGTGCCGAGCGGCCGCTTGCGGTGGGCGCGATCGCCGTGCTGGCGGCGCTCAACATCGTCGGGGTGCGGCCCGCCGCGTACACGCAGAACGTCTTCACGCTCCTCAAGCTCGCCGCGCTCGCGCTGGTGATCATCGCGGGTGTGCTGCTGACGCCGTCCGTCCCTGTCGGTCCCGGTCCGTCTCCGTCCGTCGTGGTGGGGATGGGGGCGGTGGGGTGGTGGGGTGTGGGCGCCGCGGTCGGGACCGCCCTCGTCCCCGTGCTCTTCACCTACGGCGGGTGGCAGCAGACCAACTTCATCGCCGAAGAGATCGTGGATGCCCCGCGTACCCTGCCGCGCGCGCTGGTGCTGGGTGTGGCCATGGTGGTGGCTGTGTACGTGCTCGCCAATGCGGCCTATCTCCGCGCTCTGGGGGCAGCCGGGCTCGCGGCCAGTGCGGCACCGGCGGCCGATACGCTCGAGGCGACCTGGGGTGGGATGGGGCGGCGCATCATCAGTGCGGGGATCGCGGCCTCGACGTTCGGCTTTCTCAGTCTCGTCATGCTGGTCACGCCGCGCGTCTTCCAGGCGATGGCGGCCGACGGGCTGTTCTTCGAGACGGTGGCGCGGCTGCATCCGCGCTACCGCACCCCCGTTCGCGCCGTCGCCATCCAGGCGGGGTGGGCCATCGCGCTGACGCTCACGGGGACCTACGCCGAGCTGCTCGACTACGTGGTCTTCGGCGACTGGATCTTCTTCGGTCTCGCCGCCGCCACGGTGTTCGTTCACCGCGCCCGCGAGCGTCCCGGGGCGGTGGCACCCGGCTTCCGCGTCCCTGCCTACCGCCTGGTCGCCGGCTTCTTCGTCGCCGTCGCCGCCTTCGTGGTCGTGAGCGCCGTGCGGGCGGGACCGGGCAACGCGGCGAAGGGCGCTGCGCTGATCGGCGCCGGAATTCCGGTGTATTGGTACTGGTCACGACGACGGGAGCGGGGCCGATGATCCTGGTGCTGCTGGTGAGCGCGGCGATCGCCACGCCGCAGGCGCCGCTCGATGGGGAGATTCGAGCGGAGGTGACGCGCTACGTGGCGGCCGTGAATGGCGGGGACGCGCGCGCCGTGGCGGAACTCTACGAGCGCGATGCGACCGCGTCCACCGCCGGCGACGGACATCTCACGCTCGGCTGGGACGCCGTGGCCGATGCGTACGCGGATGCCTACCGCGGTCTGCGCGTCATTCGCATGGAGATCCCGGGCGATTCGGTCACGGTGGTTCCGCTGGGCGAGGCGGCGGCGCTCGCCCTCTTCCCCTACCGCTGGACCCTGGGCCCGCCCGGCCGGGCGGTCGTGAGCCGGGGCGTCATGACGCTGGTCTATCGGCGCAGCCGGGAGGGGTGGCGCATCGTGCACGATCACACCAGCACCCTCGTCCCGCCGGGCCAGCCGGCGAGCGGCGAGGCGTCGGGTGGTGGTCCCGCCGCGCCGCGACGGCCCATCGAGAACTGTATCGTCGAGCGCATCGTGGACGGCGACACACTGGTGTGCGCCCGGCTGGGCCGGGTGCGGCTCATCGGGATCGACAGCCCCGAAGGCGACCAGCAGCCGTTCGGCGACCAGGCCCGCGACGCGCTGGAGACACTCGTGCCGGTGGGCACCCGGCTCCAGCTCGAGGGCGACGTCGAGCCCCGCGACCGCTACGGACGCAGGCTGTCCTACGCGTGGCGCGAGGGCGTCCTGGTGAACTGGGTCATGGTCCGGAGCGGCTGGGCTGTGATGCTCACGATTCCGCCGAACGTGCAGTACGTCGATGACCTGCGCGGCGCGCAGCGGGCGGCCCGCGAGGATCGGGCGGGATTGTGGGCCGTGGACGGGTTCGCGTGTGAGCCGGCGAGGCATCGCCGCGGCGAGTGCTAGATCCGCGGAGTCACTCGCCCGCGGCCGTCGGGTATTCCGTGGTGATCGTGGACTTCGTCGTGCCCGCCATGTACTCCTGCCGGTACATGCGCAACAGCTCGAAGAAATAGGACAGCGCCAGGGGCCCGATCAGCAGGCCGAGCATCCCGAAGTAGCGGATGCCGCCGAACGCGCCGACGATCGTGAGCAGCGGGTGGATGTTCGCCCACCGCCGGTAGACCATCGGCCGGATCACGTTGTCGATGTTGGATACGACGATCCCGCCCCACAGCACGAGCCCGATCGCCGCCTGCTGGTTGCCCTCGACCAGCAGCACCGCCGCGCCCGGCACCCACACCAGCCCCGATCCCACCACCGGCAGCACCGAGCAGAGCGCCGTCACCACCCCCCAGAACAGTCCGTTGGCGAGGCCCGTGAACCAGAATCCCACACCGAGGAGCGTGCCCTGCGCCACGGCGGTCAACCCGGTCCCGATGACCGTCGAGATGGTGACGCTTTCGAAGCGGGTGCGCAGCTTCTCGGCGTTCACGGTGGAGAAGGGGATGTATGGCAAGAGCCCGTCCCACAGCGAGCGCGAGCGTTGCAGCATGTAGAACAGGCCGAAGAACGCGATGACGAGATTGAGCGTGAGCCGGGTCGCCGCGCCGGCGAGCGTGAACGCGCTGCGCCCGACCCACTCGCTCACGCTCCGTCCCACCTCAGCCAGCGCGGCCCCGACGGCAAACCCGCCAAGCCGCAGCTCGCTGATGCGCTGAAACACGGCCGATCCGGCGACCCCGGCGGAGAGGTCCTGCGCCTCGGCGACGATCAATCCCGCGGCGGAGGCCAGCGGCAGGAACACGATCACGACGCCCAGCGTCACGACCAGGCTCGCCGCCAGCGTCGGTCGGACGTGCGTCACGAGCCGCCGGTACAGGGGACTGAACACCACGTACAGCACGGGAATGGCGAGCAGGCCGGTGGCGAACGGGAACAGTGCCACGGCGATCCCGACGCCCAGCAAAATGATGATCGATGACGCGCGCTGGTGGCGGTCCTCGAGGACGGGCATGGCGCAACTCTATGGGGGCCGGCGAGTCGCCGCCACCCCGCGACCCCCGCCGGCTGGCCGGGGAACCGCGCTACCCGCCCGCGGGCACCCTCCGGTCCACCGCCGCCAGGAAACGCACCACCCGCGGCCACTCTCGAGCCACGTCTTCGTAGCCCAGCTCCATGAGGCGGGTCGTGTAGGCCGGGTCGAACAACAGGTAGCTGAGGAACCCGGCCGCGCCGATGCGCTGGCCGCCCAGCCGCTGCACGACGAGCCGCACCAGGCGTGGCAGCCGAGGCAGCTGGCCACTCGCCAGCGCGGCGAGATCGCGCGACGGTCGGAGCACCAGCAGGCGGAGCGGACGCAAGTCCTCCGGAACGGGGGTGCCGGGGGGCAGCGCTGTGACAACGCGGTTGAGGCGCTCCAGCCGCTCCGCGTCGGCGTCCAGGGCATCGAGGAAGATCGAGTGCAGCACCAGGCCCAGCGACTCGGCGGCGCTGGGATACTCGGCCGGGCTGACGGCGACGTCGGGGTCGGCGGGTCGCAGCCCGATGGCGAGAATCGCCCGCGCACCCAGGTGGATGGCGGGGGCGAGCGGGGCCGTGAGCCGCACGCTGCCGTCGCCGAAGAACTCGTCACCGATGCGCACCGCCGGAAAGAGCAGCGGGATCGCCGCCGATGCCATGACGTGGTCGATGCTCAGTCGGGCGTGGCGGGCCACCCGACGGGCGCGGGTCCACATCGCCACCGTCGGCGGCGCCTGCACGAAGCTGACGGTCTGCCCGGTACCGTAGGCCGTCGCGGTGAGCGCCACGGCGCGCAGCCGGCCAGAGGTCAGGTTAGTGTCGATGCCCCGTGGCTCGATCGCGGCCGTGAGGAACCGTCGCAGGGGTGCCGTATCCAGCAGGCCCCGCTGCCGCGCCGGTCTGGCGCGGCGCCCGGTGAGCAGGGCGCCGATGGCCGCCCGCCCCAGTTGGAGGGGCCGCACCCGCACCACGCGATCAACGGTGAGCCGGCGCCACTCGTCGGCCAGCTGGCTCACCGCTGCGGCGAAGGGGCCCGCGCGCGCCGCCAGGTACATCGCGTTGATGGCACCGGCCGAGACCCCGGTGATGATGGGAGGGGTGAGCGCCGGCACCCGCTCGGCCAGCGCCGCCAGCACGCCGACCTGGTAGGCGGCGCGCGCGCCGCCGCCGGACAGGACCAGGGCGAGTGGGCTGGCGCCCGGCGCGTCACCCACTGCCCAGGGCTGGCCTCAGGTGTCCGGTCCCGGCTCGGGCGCCGGCTGCGGCGGCAGGTTGCTGCTCCACATGTCGTGCGCCATGCGCCACTGTCCATCGTCGTCGCGCCAGTGGGCCAGGTACTTCCCGGTGTCGGCGGACGCCGTCATGCCGGGCGGCGAATCGGGTCCCGGGGCGAAGGTCATCGTATAGCGGCCGCTCTCGATTGCGTGCGGACCGTTGGCGACGACGCTCTCGGTGGTGAGCGTGAGCGTGAACGAGCCGGTGCCACCCATGCCGCTGAACATGCCGCTGATCGCTTCCCGGCCGCGCACCGGAGGGGCGTTGGGTGCGAGCACGTCGGCGTCCTCGGTGTACATCGACGCCATCGAGTCGGCCTCGCCGGCCGCCATGAACTGCGCGAACCGCGCGTTCTGCGCCTCGATGGCCGTCCGTGCCGCGGCGGACTCGCGCTCGATGCGGGACGCCGTCTCCGCGGGCGTCTCGGGCTTCTGGCAGGCGGTAGCGCTCAGGACGGTCACCGCCGTGAGCCATGCGACGCGTGTCATGGTACCTCCAGGGGTCCGGGGAACCGCAAACCTGTCGCGCCGGAGCGCGGTGCGCAAACGGCCCTCCCGTAGTCGGGTTGCCGCGCGACCGAGCTCCGCCGCCGCAATTCTTCAGGCGTGGCGCCGCTCGATGTTCTCCGCCAGCCAGAATCCCGCGCCGGCGATCGCGACGATGGCGGCGCCACCGACCCATCCCGGGATCCCGACCAGCTCCGGCAGCGTGATGGCGCCGAGCGGCGTGGTGACGTAGAACTTCGCGAGCAGCGGGTAAACCTCGGCGAAGGCGAAGGCCCCGACGAGCATCCCCACCACCACGGCGACGGCGTCGAGGCGTCCCGATGACAGGCCGACGCAGCCGGTGCCGGGGCAGTAGCCCCCGACCACGAAGCCCACGCCGAACACCAGGCCGCCGACGAGCTGGGGCAGGACGAACGTGCGTGGCAGCTCGATGCGGGCCAGGTCCACGAGGCCGACGGCCGACAGGGCACCGAGACCTACCAATGCCGTGACGATGGCGGTGAACATCACCTTGAAGACGGTCAGGTCGGTGAGGTAGAACTGCGCCGCGAGCTTGACGCTCGAGCCCAGCCCTGCGCGCTCGAGGAAGAAGCCGAAGCCGACGCCGAGCAGCAGCGCGAGCCACAGGCTCTCGGAGAGGCCCGTCATGTCCACTGCCTCCGAACCAGGGGTGCCACGGCGTAGCCGGCGGCGAAGATGGCGATCATGAAGATCCACGCGCCGACACTCAGCAGGGCGCCACCGGTGAGGGCGAGGCCGCTGGTGCAGCCGCGCGCCAGGCGGGTGCCGAAGCCCATGACGGCGCCGCCGGCGAAGGCGTAGGCCAGCCGGCTGCGGGCGGTGGCGCGCGGCCCGCGCTCCACCGCCGGCCGCACGCGCCGCGCCATCGCGGCCGAGATCAGGCCGCCGATCAGGATCCCGGCGACCTCGACCACGAACCAGTCGTGCAGTGGGCTGCGCGAGCCGTCGCCCAGGTACGCCGCGAAGTACGGGTTGTCGCGCGCGTGCGCCGGGGACACGGCGTCCGTAGCGGCGGCGGCCACCGATGCGGCGGCCCCGGAAACGCCGATGCCGTGGCCGACGAGCACGAAGGTGGCCAGCAGCACCAGCCCAAGCCCGACGCCCGCCACGTAGGGATTGCTGTAGGGGCGTGGCGTGCTCATGGCACCGACCGCTCGACGGGGTACTGGGTCAGCCGGTCCCACTCGGTGTAGGACCCGTCGTAGAGGCGCGCCTCGCGGCCGGTGAGGCGTGCCGCGAACCACACCGCGGTGGCCTGCTGGCCGATGTGGCAATAGGCTACCACCCGCCGGTCGGCCGTGGCGCCGGCCGCGACGAACAAGGCATCGAGCTCGGCCGGCGGCAGGAAGTGCAGCGAGGAGTCTGCCACGGAAGTGAAGGGGATGCTGATCGCGCCGGCGATGTGACCGGGCCGCGTGTAGTTGGTGTCCTCGCCCGTGTAGAAGCGCGGATTGCGCGCATCGATGACCGCGACCGCGGGATCCGCGCGATGCTCGGCGACCCACGACGCGGTCACCACGACGTCGTCGCGCGGCCTGATGGTGAGATCACCCGGGGCGCGCTCCGCCGGCACCGCGGCGGTCACCGGGTGCCCGGCCTCGCGCCAGGCGGCCAGACCGCCATCGAGAATCGAGACGCGATCACCGAGCCCCGCCCACACGAGCGTCAGGTAGATGCGGGTCGTCGGCGTCACCCAGTTGCTGCCCCAGTACAGCACGATGCGCGAGTCGTCCGACACGCCGCGTGCCTCGAGCACCGAATCGAGCGCCGCCGGCGCGGGGAGCTCGAGGGGCAGCACGGTGTCGCGCGGAGCCGACACCGTGCGCAGCTCGAGGAATTGGGCCCCGGGGATGTGCACGGAGTCGTAGTCGGCGCGCGTGCCGACCTGAAACAGGATCAGCTGCGGGTCGGCCAGCCGCTCGGCGAGCCAGGCCGGCGTGACGAGCATCGTGTCGCGCGGCGCGGTCAGGGTGAGGGCGGCGAGCAACGTCGCGATCATCGTGGCTCTCCTCTGGGGGTGGGCCCCGTGGCGATGGGCAGATCGGCGCGCCGGCTCCAGTCGGCCCACGATCCCTGGTACACACGCGCGCGGTACCCGAGATAGCGGGCAACGAAATAGAGATGGCTGGCGCGCATCCCGACGGTGCAGTAGAGCACCAGCTCCGTGCCGGGCTCCGCCCCCGCGGCCTGGAACAATTCGTACAGGCGGTCGGCGGG
>QKHC01000041.1 GCA_003251175.1 Gemmatimonadota bacterium | reverse complement strand
GTCGCATGGCACACCGCCTTCTCCCCGGTCCCGCATCAGGTGCCGGGAGCGGGGAGGGGCCGGATGTTCGGACGGGGCGCGCCCGCGTGGCGAAGGCCTGGTCTCCCGGCGCGCCCGGCTGTTTGAACGCAGCCTCGATGTGCTCGATACGACACCGATACTTGACATCGAGCGGTATCTGAGCAGCGTCTCACCCCGCGAGATTCGGCGTGGCTGGCCCGCGGAAGCGGAAGCGCGGCGGCGCCCCGGGCGCTGAGCCGGCCGCGAAGCCGCGGGCGCACGGGGTCCACGGAAATGACGTTGGCCTCAGGACACTCGATCCGACCAGGCACCTGCCATTACTCGAGCGTTGGCTCAGGAGTCCACAGGCCGTGCGATGGTGGGGAACTCCGACACAGCACCTGGCCGCGTTGGCTCAGCGGTCGGCGGACACGCACGCCCTGATCACGGTCGACGGCAAACCGGTGGGCTACCTGTGCTGGCAGAGACTGCCCCCGGCTGAGCTCGAGGCGGCAGGACTCACCGGCCTTCCCGAGCATCTGGTGGATATCGATGTTCTGATCGGCGAGCCCGCGTATCTCGGTCGGGGGATCGGTCCGAGCGCACTGGCCCTGCTTCTCGCCAAGCTGCGAGCGGAAGGGGTGGAGTTCGCCGGCCTCGGTACCGCGATCGCCAATCGTGTCGCGATCAGAGCGTTCGAGAAGGTCGGGTTTCGCCGCATGCGGGACTTCGCGGACCCCGAGCTCGGACCGTGCACGTACCTCGTCGCGTCGCTCCGAATGCTGCCGCCCTCGGGGAGCGGGACATGAACCGCCGTGCCCATCGGGAGCACGTGTATCAGGACAACGGGAGCTGCCGTGGTCAGCCGGCCCCGGGCCGACCCGGATGGACTTCGGGATCGGGTCCGTGCGCGGGTGGCTCGCGCCCGCCGGGTCTCACCGCTCAGGCTGCGAGCGCGCTACCGGCGGCGCAGTGACCAGGTGATGGTCTCGGTGCCCGACAGGCCATTCACGGCGTCGGCGTCGGGATGCTCGTGCTCGTCCCGGCCCTCCAGCATCGCATAGTCGGCAGCACGCTGCCGCATGATTACGATCATCGGGTCGTCGCCCCGATGTGGTTGTTCGCCTTCCGACGCTGGACACCACACATTGATGCTGTAGCCTCCGCCCGCCACCTGGGCCGCCTCGTGCGCGACGGCCAACATGCCGGCCCCCCCGAACTCGCCGACTTCACTCCCGCTCACCTGGCAGCTCACGCGTCCATTGGTCACCGTGGCGACCACGCGCAGCGTCTGTCGCAGGTCGCTGCCCCGCAACTCCGAGACCAGTGTCACGGTGCCGCTGTAGTAGCCGGCGCAATTGAACCCGGACAGACTGTCCGCTCGACAGGTCCACTGACCGGCCTGCGCGTGCAGCCGGTGGGTCAATGCCGCCAGCGCGAGCAGGATCACCAGAGTGTTCTTCATGGCCGGAGCACCGGGGAAAGGTGCGCAAACATGCGCACGCCGCGGCGCCACGGCAAGCGACGCGTGCAGCCGCAACGTTACTGGATCCGAGTCACCCTGCGCTGCGACCGGCCCTAGTCATTCCCGTCGTGTCCGGGCCAGCCCGCCTGCGGCAGCCCCGGCGTGATCCGCAGCGCGTTCAGGTAATAGATCTTTCGCAGTACCTCGTCGGGCAGGTCGATTCCGTACAACTTCCAGAACGCGTGATAGTCGCGGTAATAGTCGAAATAGTCGTCGCGCGTCTCGAACACCCGCCAGTAGTAGGGATACTCCTCGGGCTGAAAGGCGTCCTTGCCGAAGAGGATGCGGTCCTGGTATCGCATGAAGAAATCGTGCGCGGTGCGCGGCTGGCGACCGATGTCGTACAGCACCGCGCCCACCTCGACGAGAATGTTCGGCATGTCGTCCATCATCTTCGCCAGCCGCGGGAGATCGTTCGCGTGCCACCCCATGTGCGCCAGCACGAAGGTGGTGCGCGGGTTGCGCCGGATCATGGCATCCCGCTCGGCCATCAGCTCCTCGAAGCTCGGAAAAGAGTCGGGCGTATACCGTCGGCCCGGGAACAGCGCCAGCTCGAGCCAGCGCTCGTTGCCGTAGTCGATCGGCTGCCAGAACTCCTGCGGGTCCGCCGTGTGGATGAACACGGGGAGACCGAGCCGCGCGGCTGCGTGCCAGACCGGGTCGAGCTCGGGATCATCGATGCGCAGCCGCGAGCCGTCCGCTTTCCGGGTGCTCAGCCCGAATTGCTTGCTGATCTCGCCGATCCCCACGGCCCCGGCGGCGGCGTCGGCCTCGAGCCGCGCGACGGCGCGGTCGGCCCAACCGGGACCGACGCCGCCGAAGTCGACGCCCGTGAACACCCGTACGCGGTCCTTCATCCGCGGTGAGGCCGCGATCACGGCGAGGGTGCGCGTGAGGTTGTCACCCGAGACCGAATTGGCGGCGATCATCACCCGCACGTTGATGGCGTCGAGATCGTCGCCCAGCTGCTCCAGGCCCTCCGCGGTCGTGACCAGGTTGCCACGGGGGTGCCCGTGGTAGTCGATGGCGGGGAACTTCGCCTTCGGGACCGGATGCTCGGGGACGATCAGGGTCGAGCGGGGCCGGTAATCCACGATGCTGGGCGCGGGGAGCGCCGGCGCCTGGCACCGGTGGGGCCGCACCTCGGTCATGCCGGGGGGGCACGGCTCCCCTGGCCGGACCTCGGTCGTGGGGCCGCCGCCCCGTTGCGACGCGGCGAGGCTGGGGATAAAGAGGGCGGCCATGACCACGGCGAGCCAGATGCGGGACACATGGTCTCCTGATCGGGGCGTCGGGGACAATCTGCGGAGGCCACGTAGCGCGGGAATCGGCCCCGAAATAAGAACGCGCGGCCACGGGTACCGGTTCCACCGTGCCGCGCCGGGGTGCCGCCCGGTCGCTTCGGACCGCTCCTGTGTGAGGCGCTCCGCAACCACGGCATCACGGCACCGATCGATGTGCACCTGATGGTGAAGCCGGTGGACCGCATCATCCCCGACTTCGCGAAGGCGGGAGCGAGCTGCATCACCTTCCACCCGGAAGCGTTCGAGCATGTCGATCGCACGCTGCAGCTCA
>QKHC01000001.1 GCA_003251175.1 Gemmatimonadota bacterium | reverse complement strand
CTGGAAGGCGACGGGCGGCGGCAGCACGGGCTCGCGGCGCGCCGTCATCGCGCTGCTGGCGTCGGCCCCGGCGGCCCGGACCGGAGGCGCCACCGGCCGTGGGGGCGCAGGCGGAGCGCCGCTGGTGCCGCTCCCGCATCCGGCGAGCGCCAGCGCCGCCGCGAGTCGCGCGGTGCGGATCACAGGCGGTCCGGGAGCACGTACGGTCCGACGTGGGGACCAGCGTACTCAGCGGCCACGCGCAACAGGAAGGCGACGGTTGCCCGGGTGTCTTCCGCCGTGACGATGGCGTCGACGTAGCCGCGTGCGCCCGCGAACTTGGCGTCGAGCTGATGTTCATAGTCTTCGCGCATCGCCCCGACTGCGGCGGCGAGCTCGGGACTCGTGGCCTCGTCGCCGTACACCGCTTGCACTGCCGACTCTCCCTCCATCACGCCCATGCGCCCCGTCGGCCACGTGACGATGAAATCGGGATCGAATCCCTGCCCCGCCATGGCGTAGTACCCGGCGCCGGAAGCGTGATTCACCGTGAGCACCAGCTTGGGAACGGTGGCGGTAGCCATGGCTTCGACGAACCGCGCGCCGGCGCGGATGATCCCCGAGTGCTCAGCGTCGATCCCCACCATGAACCCCGAAACGTCCTGGAGAAACAGCAGCGGGATGCGCTCGCGGTGCGCGTTATCGATGAAGTAGGCCACCTTCTCTGCGCTTTCGGTGTAGACGATGCCACCGATCTTCGGCGCCCGCCCCTTGGCGTTGCGGACCACGCCGCGACTGTTGGCGATGAGCGCCACCGGCCGACCGGCGACGGCTCCGTGTCCGCAGATCATCTCCGGTGCCACCTCCGGCTGAAACTCGTCCAGCTGCCCGGCATCGAGGATGCATTCGAGCACCGCCCGGACGTCGTAGCTCATGCGGTGATCAGCAGGAAGCAGCTGATACAGCTCGCCGGGATCCCGGCGCGGCGGTGGGCCCGCAGCCGCGGGCGGCGCCGCGTAGGGCAGTCGCCCGATGTACTCCCGGACGCGATCCAGACACGACGCATCGTCCGGGGCCCGGTAATGTGCCACGGCGGACACGGCCGTGTGCGTCCGCGCGCCCCCAAGCTCCTCGCCGTCGACGACCTGCCCCGTCGCGCCCTTCACGAGGTTGGGACCGCCCAGACCCATGAACGACGTGCCCTCCACCATGAAGATCACGTCCGACAACGCCGGCAGGTACGCACCGCCAGCAATGCACGGTCCCATCACGGCGGCGATCTGGGGTACGTGCAGGTAGCGACGCATCAGCGAGTTGTAGTAGAAGATCCGCGCCGCGCCGTACTGCCCGGGGAAGACGCCGCCCTGGTACGGCAGGTTCACCCCCGCCGAATCGACCAGATACACGATGGGGATCCGCTGCCGCATCGCGACTTCCTGGGCGCGCAGGATCTTCTTGATCGTCTCTGGCCACCACGACCCGGCCTTCACGGTCGCGTCGTTGGCCACGACGACGACAGGCCGCCCTGCCACCTCGCCGATGCCCGTCACCACCCCGGCGCCGGGGGCCTGACCGTTGTACTGGTCGTAGGCCACCAGCAGCCCGATCTCGAACCAGGGGCTGCCCTCGTCCAGCAGTCCCGCCACACGCTGGCGGGCCGTGAGCTTGCCCTGTGCCTGATGACGCGCGATCCGGTCGGGCCCGCCCCCCTGCTCGAGGCGTGCCCGGAGCGCGCGGAACTCGGCCGTGAGCAGCTCGAGCCGACTCACGCGCCGGTCAGCTCCGCTGCTGCTCGGCGGCCCACGTTTCGATGTAGCGCACCAGCTCGCCGGTCGGCGTCCCGGGACCGAACAGGGTCCCGATGCCCTGGTGATGGAGGGCGTCCGCGTCCTCGGGCGGGATGATGCCACCCCCCGTGATCAGAATGTCGCCGCGGCCCGCGGCATCGAGCAGCGCTTTCACGCGCGGAAACAGCGTGAGGTGAGCGCCGGAGAGAATCGACAGACCCACGACGTCCACGTCTTCCTGGATGGCCGCCTGGGCGATCATCTCGGGCGTCTGGTGCAAGCCTGTGTAGATCACCTCCATCCCGGCGTCCCGCAGCGCCGCGGCGACCACCTTGGCGCCCCGGTCGTGCCCGTCGAGGCCCGGTTTGGCGACGAGCACCCGGATCGGCCGGCTGCGGGCCGCGCTCACCGTCGGAACCTCAGCAGCGCGGCCAGTCCTTCGACCGCTCGGCGGGCCCTGGGATCGTAGATCACGTCCACCTGGGCCCGCTGGGCCAGCGCGTCCTCGATGGCGTCATCGATCCGGGCATCGTCCGCCTGTCCGTCGGCCAGGAGCGTGCGTACCTGACCGCGCGCCAGTGCCTTCAGGGTGCCGTCGACGCCATTCACGGCCCATCCCACGGGCGTGTTCTCCTTCACCGCATCGGCGTGACTCCGCTCCCACGTCCGTTCACGCTCCTCGCGCAGGGTGAGGGCGGCCTCCCTGACTTCCGCGGGAGTCACCTGCTTCGGATTGAGACGCACGACGCCGAGCAGCGCGTCATGGAGCGACGTGTGCAGGTGGGGCACGACGGCAGCGGCATCCACACCCACACCGGCCAGCACGACGCCGGCGAGCGGTGTGCGCTGGCTCCACGCCTGCAGCTGGTCGGCAACCCGTGCGTAGTGGCGCTGCTTCTCCTCGCGGATGCGGTTGTTGTAGTTGTGCTCACCGAATCCGCTCGTCGAGACGCCGGGGCGGACGTGCTGTCGCTCGCCGTGGAACTTCCCGGCGCGCGAAGCACGCGCCGGCGCCGGCAGCCCCGGCAGCTCGGCGACATCGAACGCCGTGACCTCGAACAGCCGCGCCCCGGTGCGGTCGCACACCGCCACCGCGATCGTGCCGACTTCCTCCTCGAGGGCCACCAGCTCGCGGATCAGCGGCGTCTCGGTCACCGCGAGGCGCGAGCGGTGCACCTGCGGCAGGGCGAAGACGTCGAACAGCCCCAGGGGCTGGCAGGCGAACAGTGCGATGCCGCGGGCCGGCGGCAGCCGGCCCGGCTCCTCGAGATACCGCAGCACGCGGGCGAGATCGGCTGCCACCTGTTCGCGCAGCTCGCGGGCGAGCGACTGCCGCGCCACCGCCGCCTGCGTGGCGCGCACGCGGTTCTTCATTTTGATCAGGTACTTGCCGCGCGTCTTGTCACGCGGCTCGAGCTTCAGATAACAGGAAATCACCCGATAGGGACCGGGTTCCACGGTCGCGAGCCGCTCGATCGCGGCTCGGACCGCCTCCGGAGTCAGCGCGATGGGTAGGGTCATGGCCTAGAAGAACACCGGCTCGCGGTAGGCGCCGTACACCGCCTCGAGCGCATGCCGGATTTCGTATAGGGTGCAATACGCACGCGCACAGTTGAGCATCGGCGCGATGACGTCGTGATCATTGAGCGCGGCCTGTCGCAGCTCCTCCAGCCGGCGTTCCGCCAGCGGGCCATCCCGCTCGGCACGGAGCCGCCCCAGGCGGCGGCGCTGCGTTTCTTCGGTGTCGTTCGTGATGCGCAACACTTCCACCGGATGATCGTCGTCGGTCGTGAACTCGTTGACGCCGACGATGACGCGATCTCCCTCCTCGACCTCCCGCTGGAACGCCGCCGCGGACTGGGCGATCTGGCGCTGGAACCAGCCGCTCTCGATGCCACGCACCACGCCCCCGACCGTGTGGATCTCGGCGAACAGGGCCTCCGCTTCGCGTTCCAGCTGGTCGGTGAGCGCCTCCAGGTAGTACGAGCCGCCCAGCGGATCGATCACCTGGGCGACGCCGGTTTCGTGCGCCAGTATCTGCTGCGTGCGCAACGCCACCTGCACCGCCTGTTCTGTGGGCAGCGCGAGGGTCTCATCGAGCGAATTGGTGTGCAGCGACTGCGTTCCGCCGAGGACCGCCGCCAGCGCCTGGTAGGCGACCCGCACGATGTTGTTGAGCGGCTGCTGCGCCGTGAGGGTCACACCCGCGGTCTGCGAGTGAAAGCGCATCATCCAGGAGCGAGGCGACGTGGCGCCGTAGCGCTCCCGCATGTGGCGCGCCCAGATGCGACGCGCCGCGCGCAGCTTGGCGATCTCCTCGAAGAAATCGTTGTGGATGTCCCAGAAGAACGACAGGCGGGGGGCGAACTCGTCCAGATCGAGCCCGCGCGCGAGGCCCCGTTCCACGTAGGTGAACCCGTTCGCCAGGGTGAAGGCCAGCTCCTGGGCCGCCGTGGCGCCGGCCTCGCGGATGTGGTAGCCCGAGATCGAGATTGTGTTCCACTGCGGCGCGTGGCGAGGTGCCCAGGCAAACAGATCGACGATGATCTTCAAGGCCGGCTCCACCGGGAAGAGCCACGCATGCTGCGCCATGTACTCCTTGAGGATGTCGTTCTGGATCGTGCCACGCAGCGCCGCGCCCGGCACTCCCTGCCGCTCCGCGGCCGCGACGTAGAAGCAGAACAGCATCGCCGCGGGACCGTTGATCGTCATGGACGTCGAGACCTGATCGAGCGGAATGCCCCGGAACAGATCTTCCATGTCGGCCGCGCTCGATATCGCGACGCCGCACTTGCCGACTTCACCTTCGGCGCGCGGGTGGTCGGAGTCATAGCCCATCAGGGTCGGGAAATCGAACGCCACCGAAAGACCGGTCTGCCCGTGGTCCAGCAGGAACTTGTAGCGGCGGTTGGTGTCCTCGGCCGTTCCGAACCCGGCGAATTGCCGCATCGTCCACAGACGCCCGCGGTACATCGTACGGTGGATCCCGCGGGTGAAGGGAAACTCGCCCGGTGTTCCCAGCTGCCGGTCCGGGGCGAAATCCCCGAGGTCATCCGGCCCATACACCGGCCGTCGTTCGATGGTCATCGTGTCACCCCGGTCCTGATCTGGTCGAGAATCTCGGTCGCGACGTCGTAGGGGCTGCGCCGCGCCGCCATCACGTCGTCGAGCCGCGCGGCAATCACTTCCTCGGCGCGCGTTTCCTCCCACACCCAGCGCCGCACCGCACGCTCCACCGCCGCCCGCGTGCGATCGACGAGACGGCGTCGCCGCCGCTCCCCGAGCCGGCCGCTCGCCACGAGGAAGGCGTGGTGTCGCTCGAGCGCTGCCACCAGCTCGTCGACGCCAGTCCCTGCCGTGGCCACGGTGGCGAGCACCGGTGGCTCCCAGGTCGGCTGCGGCGGCGCCGTCACGGCGTCGTCCGTCGCCCCCGCGCGAGGGCCCACCCGGCGCCGCGTCCCGTGATGCGGCCCGACGTGACGAAAGGCGTTGCCCCGGCGGATGCCCAGCATGATCTCGATCTCCTGACGCAGGCGGTCCGCCCCGGACCGATCAGCCTTGTTGATGACGTACAGGTCGGCGGCTTCCATCACCCCCGCCTTGAGCGCCTGTATGCCGTCGCCCGACTCCGGCACCAGGACGAGCACCGTGGACTCGGCGCCGCGCGCGATGTCGAGCTCCGTTTGCCCCACCCCGACGGTCTCGATGAGAATCCGCTCGAAGCCGAACGCGGCGACCACATCCGCCACTTCGTCGGTCGTCATCGCCAGTCCACCCACCGAGCCCCGCGTGGCCATCGACCGAATGAACACGCCCGGATCGGTGGAGGCCGACTCCATGCGAATCCGGTCGCCCAGCAGCGCGCCGCCAGTGTACGGACTGGTCGGATCCACCGCGATCACCGCGACCGAGCGTCCCTCACGCCGCAGCGCCTGGATGAGACGCTCGGTGAGCGTGCTCTTACCGGCACCGGGAGGACCCGTGATCCCGATCCGCCGCGCGGCCGTCTCGCCCAGCCGGGTGTGGGCGTAGGACAGGATCCGCTCGAAGCCGTCCCGCTGGTTTTCGACCAGGCTGATCGCACGGGCCAGCGCGGCTGGATCCCGGCGTTCGAGCCCGTTCAACACGGTCTCGATGTGCATGCGCTAAAGCCTTCCCCCGCTCTAAGATAACCGCTTGTCGCTAGAGCAGCAGGGTGGCGCCGAGACCGAGGAGCAACAGGAACCCGCAGGTATCGGTCAGGGCGGTGACGAACATTGACGATGCCACGGCCGGATCGGCTCCGAGGCGCTCCAGCACGAGCGGGATGAAGGCCCCCGCGAACCCTCCGACGATGAGATTTCCCCACATCGCCAGCAGCACGACCACCCCGAGGAATTGCGCGCCTCCCAGCGCGCTGGCCAGGGTCCCGACGACGAGCCCGACCACGACCCCGTTCACGGCGCCCACGAGCATTTCCTTGCCGATCACCGCCACCGCGCGGCCGCGCGGGAGCTGCTTCAGCGCCAGGCGCCGCACGGTGACAGCCAGGGCCTGCGTGCCCGCGTTTCCCCCCATGCCGGCGATGATCGGCATCCACACCGCCAGCACGACCGCTCGGGAGAGCGTGCCCTGAAACAGATACACCACGGAGGCTCCGAAGCACGCGGTGATCATGTTCACCAGCGTCCACGGCAGGCGGCTGGACACCGCCACCCGCCACGACGCGCCCAGCTCCTCGTGCGGGTTCACACCGCCGAACTTGAGCAGGTCCTCGGTGGTCTCGGCCTCCACGACATCGATCACGTCGTCGAACGTGATCAGCCCCAGCAGGCGTTCCCCCGCGTCCACGACGGGAACGGCGGCCACGTTGTAACGGGCCATGATGCGCGCGACCTGCTCCTGGTCCTGCTCCGGCCGCACGACCGCGGCGGGAGCACGCATCACATCGCGGACCCGCCGATCAGGCGACTGCACTACCAGGCGGGCGATCGGGATCGTTCCGACCAGGCGCCGGGCGCCGTCGACCGCGTAGACGTCGTACGGCTCGTCCTCCTCCCTGCTCTGCCGGCGGATCTCGGCGATGGCTTCGGACAGGGTCGCGTCCTGGTCGACCGCGACTACTTCCGTGGTCATCAGGCCGCCGGCGGAGTCCTCGGAGTAGGTGAGCAGCCGCTCGACGTCGGCGCGATCCTCGACTTCGGCGAGCACCGCCTCCCGCGCATCGGGCGGCAGCTCCCCCACGATGTCGGCAGCGTCATCGCTGGGGAGCTCCTCGAGCAGCTCGGCGGCGTAGTCGGGCCCGACGGCGAGCAGGATTTCCTCGGGGTGCTCCGCTGTTTCCATCTCGGCGAGGGCGGCGGACGCGATCTCGGGGGGTAACTCCGCCACAGCCCGCACGCGGGTGCCCTCTTCCAGGGCGGCGAGGACGTCGGCGAGATCGGACGGGTGGACGCGCGCCGCGCGCTCCACGAACGCCCGCAGGTCATCCTGCTCGGCGAGCGCCCGCAGCTCGTCGAGGCGGAGATCGGGCGCCGAGCTCACGGATTGGTGCGCCGCAGGAGCGACGCGAGATCCAGCCCCCGACCAGCCTGGCTCGGCCGCGGCAGGAAGACGCCACCCGACAGCAGCAGCTTCATGCCGTCCTCAACCGAGAGATCCACGGACCGGGTGCGGCTCACCGGCACGATGAGCACCCAGCCGGTGGTGGGATTCGGCGTCGAGGCGATGAATACGTGGACGCACGGTTCGCCGAGCACCGCCTCGGCGAACGCACTCTGTTCGGATGTCACCCAGCCAAGCGCCCAGGTATGTTCCGACGGGAACGGGACCAGGACCGTGCGCAGGAAGATCTTCCGCTTCTGGCCCATGAACGTCTGCACGATCTGGGACGAGGCGTTGTAGATCGTCGCGGTGAGCGGAAAGCGTGCCAGGAACCCGTTCCACATGCCGATCAGCTGCTTGCCGATAGCGTAATGGGCGATCCATCCGAGGAGCAGCACGCATGCCAGCAGGAGGAGCAGCCCGAGTCCCGGGATGCTCCAGCCGAGCAGGCGCCGCAGTGGCTCGCCGAGGATCGCATCCAGGGTGCGAAACAGCCACCCGAGGATCACCGCCGTTGCGCCGATCGGCGCCAGCACGACGAGTCCGGTCAGAAAGTAGCGGCGCAGCAGCCGACGGTTCACGGCGCGATTCCTCCGTCCAGGACCGTGGGCCGCACGGGCCCGGTCCGCACCACTACGCGCTCGACGCGCGTCGCGCTCGCCTCGAGGACATCGAATTCGAGGCCGGCCAGCTGCAGCCGCTCCCCGGTGCGCGGGATGCGCCCCAGGTGAAGCGCCAGCATGCCCCCCACGGTACGCACGCCACGCTCGGCGATGGTCACGCCGAACCGGTCCGCCAGCAGTTGGACCGGCGCGCTGGCCTCGAGGATCGCGAGCCCGGGTGTCTCGGTCGCCGCCCCGCTGGGCGCCGCCGGTCCGTCGTCCAGCACGTCCGCAACCAGGGTGCGCAACACATCGTCGAATGTCACCAGACCCGCCGTGCCCCCGTACTCGTCCAGGACGACGGCCATGTGACTGGTCTCGCGACGCATCTCGCGCAGCACATCGCCGGCCCGTGTCGTCTCGGGGACCAGCAGCGTCGGCCGCACCGGCACCGCCACATCGGGAGCCGTGCGCAGCAGATCGAACGCGTACACCACGCCCACGACCTCGTCGAGCGTGTCCCGGTACACCGGGTAGCGACTGAAGCCCGATTGGGCGAACACGTGGGCCGCCTCACCGGTGAGCATCGATTCGGGGATCGCCACGATCCGGGTGCGTGGCGTCATGATTTCGCGAACCGGCCGGTCCGTGAACGCCAGGACCCCCGACACGACCGCCAGCTCGCCGGTCGTCGCGAGGGCGTGCGCATCGCTGCCGGTGAGCACCGCTGCGAGCGCCGAATGCGGGGACGGATCGCGGTGGGGCAGCAAGGGAGCCAGCAGTCGTGCTGCCCGATCCATCCATGGCAGTGCCATGCGGGCCAGGGGCTCGGCCCAGCGGCGCCCCACGACGCGGGGCACGAGGTAGGCACCCGTGAGAAAGGCCGGGATGGCGGCGAAGACGACGGCCGCGCCGCGTACCAGCGCCGTTCGTTCGGCCAGCAGCGCCGGCAACGCTCCCGCCGCGAGAATCAGCCCGAGCGTCGTCAGCGCGTTGGCGCTCGCGACCACCCGGCCGGGGTTGTCGCGCAGACGTGCCACCGCCTCGGTGCCACGCAGCCGGTACTGCACCCAGCGGCTCAGCTCGAGCTGCGACACGGTGGCTGCGGCGACGCCGACGGCGCCCGCGAACACCGCGAGCCCCAGGCCGATGGCTCCCACGAGCAGAATCCCGTTCACGCGGGTTCCACGCGCACCCGCGAGACGCGGCGGCGGTCCACGCGCTCCACCACGATGCGCAGCCCGTCGATGCGGAGCTCGTCGCCGGCCCGTGGGACGCGTCCCAGCTCGGAATAGACCAGCCCCCCGACCGTGGTGACGTCGGGGTGCGTGATGGGACTGCCGAGCACTTCCGAGAGGTCGTCCAGCGTGACGCGGCCATCCACCAGGTACGCCGTGCCGTCCTGTCGGATCGCCGCCCCCTCTTCTGATTCCGGGACGTCGGGGACCTCACCGACGATCTCTTCCATGATGTCCTCCAGCGTCAGGAGGCCCGATGTGCCGCCGAACTCATCGACCACCACGGCGAGATGCGCCGGCCCGTGTCGGAAATCGCGCAGCTGATTGTCCAGCGTCTTCGTTTCCGGCACGAAGCTCGCCGGTCGAACGAGGTCCTGCCAGCGCTGCCCCGGCTCTGCGGTGCCCGTCGTGAGAGGCACGAGATCCTTGACGAACAGGACGCCGACGATGTTGTCCGGCGTACCGTCGAACACCGGCAGCCGCGTGTGCTCGTGTTGCCGCACGACATCGAGCACCTCCTGGGTCGAGGCGGCGATGTCCACGGCCGCCATGTCGAGCCGCGACGTCATCACCTCTTCCACGGTCGTGTCGGCGAGGGTGAACACCCCGAGGAGCATGTCGCGCTGGCTGGGACCGAGGGGCGGCCGCAGCAGCGGCGTGGTCTGACCGACGGAGGCGAGTCGCCGATCGAGGCGGTCGAGCATCCACGCCAGGGGCCAGAAGGGCCACAGGGTGCGGCGCGCGAGGCGCAGGGCGGCGCCGGCGAGCTCCGGGGCGAGCCGAGCGGCCGCCCGCGGCAGCGTATCCCCCACCACGAATACCAGGAGCGTGATGACCGCGAGCAACGCGGCCGAGACCAGGGCTCCCTGCCCGTCGGGCGCCACGGCGGCGGTGGCCGATACGGTGGCGAGCACCAGCAGCGCCAGCCGGCCCAGGTGCAGGGCGCGGTGCAGCTGCAACCGCTGCCCCCCCGCCCCCGGGGCGTGACCGAGAGCGCGCACCACCTCCGAGAGGCTCGCTTCTTCGGCGAAGGCGAGCAGGCCGGCCCACAGCAGCGCGCCGACGGTCAGCAGCAGCGGCCCGACCACGGCCAGCCACGGCGCCAGGGCGGCCGCCCTCAACGGCTCCCCGACAGCAGGCGACGCACGTAGCGCTCCTGGCGCCGCCACATCGCCGAGCGTGTGCGCCGCGGGCCTTCCGGGTGATCGTATCCGAGTACGTGCAGGGTGCCGTGCACCGCGAGGCGCAGCAGCTCTTCGCGCAGCGCGGCCCGGTCTGCGCGCCCGCGTTCGGCGAGCCACCGCCCCGCGGCGGCGGGGCAGAGATAGACGTCACCCACGAGGCCTCCATCCGCCAGCGGCAGGGCGTACGCCAGCACGTCAGTCAACCGCCGCCGTCCGGTGGCGCGCCGGTTGAGCCGCCGCATCGCCGGGGCGTCCAGCACGGTAATCTCCACGCGCACATCGTGCGCGCGCTCCCAGGCGAGCACGCGCCGCGCCGCCGCGCGCAGCCCCGGTTCAGATACCGAACGAGGGACGCCCAACCCGGGGCCCGGCCCAGCCGGCCGAGATGCCGCCACCGGACTCGGGATAGTCGATGCGGCCGTGATACATGCCGGTGAGCATGCGCTGAAACTCCTCCTTGATCTGCTCGAGCTGGCGCAGCGTGAGGGGAGCCTCGTCGAGCTGTCCGGCGGCCAGCCTGGTGCGCACCAAGTGATCGATCACCTCGGTGATGCGCTCCGGGGTGACGTCCTCGAGCACGCGCAGGGAGGCTTCGACCGAGTCGGCCAGCATCGTGACGGCCGTTTCGACCGATTGCGGCTTGGGGCCGGGATAGGAGTAGTTGTTGTCACCAGTCGCCGTGTCGCCGCGTCGCCGCGCGCGGTCGAGGAAATACGTGATCTCGGCGGTACCGTGGTGCTCGGGGATGAACGCGCGCACCACCGGGGGCAGTCCCGCCGCCTCGGCGAGCCGCAGCCCGGCGGTGACGTGACCCTTGAGAATCTCAGCCGACTGTCGTGCGGGCAGCCGGTCGTGCGGGTTCTTGCCCTTCTGATTCTCCACGTAGAACGTCGGGTTCTCGAGCTTGCCGACGTCGTGGAAGTAGCAGCCTACCCGACCCAGCAGCCCGTTCGCGCCGATGCGGTTGCAGGCGGCCTCCACGAGGTTGGCCATCGACATGCTGTGCGCGTAGGTGCCGGGGGCCTCGAGCGACAGGCGCCGCAGCAGCGGATGGCTCGGATCCGAGAGCTCGAGCAGCGTCAGGTCGGTCGTGATGCGCGTGAGCGCTTCCGCCTGCGGCAGCAGGATCAGCGCGAGCGACGCCGAGACGGTCCCGTTGAAGAATCCCAGGAGCACCCGCCCGCCGACTTCGCGCCATCCCCAATCCGACATCAGTCCGAGGACGGTGGCCCCGATGAGGTAGCCGAGTCCCACGACGAGGATCGCGCCATAGAGGTGGGTGCGCCGTCGCAGCGACCGTACCGAGAGGGCTGCCGTCACGCCGCCGACCGCGCAGAGAAACAGCGCCGGCGTCTCGTGGAACACGGGCTGCGAACCGATCACGAACGACAACACCAGCGCGGCGATCATCGACACCCGGCCGTTGAACAGCACCGTCAGCATCACCGCGGCGAGCGGCAGGGGGATGAGCTCGGGATGGGTGGGCTCGGTCCGGGCCACCAGGGCCGCGCCGAGGAGCACGATCCCGAACAGGCCGGTGATCATCCCCACCTGGCGCAGCTCGCGGTAGGTCTCCCGCCGGTAGAACAGCATCAGCACCCAGAAGATTCCGAGCAGCAAGGCGTCGCGCAGCAGCAGGCCGAGGACGCCGCCGGGCGAGCGGCTGGTGGTCGCGCCGCGACGCAGCAGCTCCTGGTGCAGCGCCACGAGCTGCTCGTGCTGCCCACTCGTCACCACCTGGTGGGCCGCGACGATGCGGTCGCCACCGCGTACCACGTACTTGCTGCGATCCACGGAGCGGCGTAACTCGTCGCGGCGGCGCTCGCTCTCGACCCGGTTCAGCACCAGGGTCGGGCGGAACAGATATCCCACCAGCTTCAGGTAGGCGGCGTCGCCGCTGCGCGACCGGGGATCGGGATGCAGTGCGCGTGCGCGGGCGAAGTACTCGGTGTAGGACGGCACTGCCTCGCGGCGCACGGCCGTCTCGGCGCCCCCGCGACGTACGATCAGCTCGGGTGCCTCCTCGATCTGCAGCGCACCCGGTCCCGTGACTCCCTGCTGCAGGGTGCCCGCCAGGAGTGAATCGAGGGCCCGCGCCAGCGCCGCGCGCCGCGCGGGCGCGCGCAGGTACTCGGCTTCCGCGGGGGTGAGGGAGAGGCCGAAGTCCGCCGTCGCCGTGACGATCGCCGCCGCGCCGCGCGGCGCCGCGGCGCCGATCGCCGTGAGCAGCGCGCGCAGCGCCGCGGTCGTGCTGTCGGCGGCGCGCTGCTGGAATTCGTAGATGGGTCGCGCCGAGCGCGCGAGCGCCTCGGCTTCGCGCTCGACCTCGGCATCGGTCTTGTTCACCACGAAGCTGAACGGCGCCACCATGTCGCGCGGCGCCACGGCCCCCGGCTCGAGCGGGGTGGCGACGTCTCGTCCGATCGTCGGGAACGCCACCCGCGCCATCGCCGCCAGGGCCACCACCCAGACCCAGCGCGCCAGATGGTACCGCGCCACGCGCCACCGCGACGCCGCGGGTCGGTCAGCCTTGCGCATCGTCGGCGTATGCCCGGATGATGTCGCGCACCAGCCGATGTCGCACCACGTCGCTGTCCTCGAGGTAGCAGAACCCGATGCCGCCGATCCCGGGGAGGATGCGCTCGATCTGGAGCAACCCGGAGTCCTCCCGGCGCGCCAGGTCGATCTGCGTCTTGTCGCCGGTGATCACGGCGCGGGAGTTCACGCCCAGGCGGGTCAGGAACATCTTCATCTGCATCCCCGTGGCGTTCTGCGCCTCGTCGAGAATGACGAAGGCATCGGCGAGCGTGCGGCCGCGCATGTAGGCGAGCGGCGCGATCTCGATGGTGCCCGTTTCGATGTTCCGCCGGACGCGGTCTCGCGGCATCATGTCCTCGAGTGCGTCGTACAGCGGCCGCAGGTAGGGATCCACCTTCTCGTGCAGATCCCCGGGCAGGAACCCGAGGCTCTCACCGGCTTCGACGGCCGGCCGCGCCAGCACGATGCGCCGCACACGCTTGCGCGCCAGTGCGTCGATGGCGCAGGCCACCGCGAGATACGTCTTCCCCGTCCCCGCCGGCCCGATCCCCACCACGATCTCGTTCTGGAGAATGTTCTCCAGATACTCCCGCTGGCCCGCGGTCTTCGCCTGGATCACACGCCGCAGCCCGGGCAGGATGATCCGTGGCTCCCCCTCGACGCTGTGCGTCAGCGCACCGTGCGCGGCGGCAGCCACCAGTCGCTCCACGTCGTGCACATCCAGCGGATCGCCGACCCGGGCCAGCTCAATCAGCGCCTCGGCGATCGGTACGGCCTGCTCGACCGCCTCTCCCGAGCCGCTCAGTGCCAGCGTGTCACCCCGCAGCGAGACCCGGACCCCCAGGCGCCGCGCCAGCTCGATCAGGTTGCCGTCGTTGACCCCGGCCAGGGCCAGCGGATCGGCGCCCTCGGCCGAGACGCGCTGCGTGACGTCGCCGCTCACGGGATCACCCGCAGATGCAGCGCGGCCAGCTCCGCCGCGTCCGGCGCCGCCGGCGCGCCCTCGAACAGTGCGCGGGCAGCCGTGGTCTTCGGGAACGCGATGACGTCGCGCAATGACCCCGCCTCGGCCAGCAGCATGGTGACGCGGTCGAAGCCGATCGCGAACCCACCATGTGGTGGCGCGCCGGCGGCCAGGGCGCGCAACAGGAAGCCGAAACGTGACTCGATCGCCTCGGCAGACAGCCCGAGGTGCTGGAACACCGCGCGCTGCACGGCGGGATCGGTGATACGGATCGACCCGGACCCGAGCTCGTTCCCGTTGTACACCGCGTCGTAGTGCAGCGCGCGGCAGGACAGCGGGTCCGATGCGAGGCGGTCCACGTCGTCGGGATGGGGCGCCGTGAAGGGGTGATGCGCCGCCACTGCCTGGCCCGTTTCGGGATCGCGCTCGAACAGCGGGAAGTCCACGATCCAGGCGAAGGCGTGGGGGATCGCGGGGCTCGCCTGGAATCGCTCGATCACCCGTTGTCGCACCCGGTCCAGGACTGTTGAGGTCACGGCATCGGGTCCGGCCGCGAAGAGCGCGGCGTCACCGTCGCCGACACCCAGCCCGCCAAGGGACTCAACGTCGAAGTACTTGGCCACCGAGCCCGACAACTGATCACCCTGGCGTTTCACCCACGCGAGCCCGCTGCCACCCAGCTCCTTGGCCGCCGTGGCGAGGGCGTCGGCATCCTTGCGGGACAGGGTGGCGCCACCCGGCACCGCGATCCCCCGCACCCGCCCCCCGTTCGCGAGTGACGGTGCGGCGAACGGGATCTCGCGTGCCGCGACCGGACCGCTCCAGTCCCGCAGCTCGAATCCGTATCGCAGATCGGGCTTGTCGGTGCCGAAGCGCTCCATCACATCGCGGTGGGCGAGGCGCGGGAACGGCCGCGGCACCGCCGCACCGGCTTCGTCCCACAGGGCGACCAGCACCGCCTCGACCACCTCGAGCACATCGTCCTGACCCACGAACGACGCTTCCAGATCGATCTGTGTGAATTCGGGCTGCCGATCATTGCGCAGATCCTCGTCGCGGAAACACCGCGCGATCTGAAAGTAGCGATCGAATCCGGCGACCATGAGCAGCTGCTTGTAGATCTGCGGCGACTGCGGGAGCGCGTAGCACTCGCCGGGGTGCACCCGTGAGGGCACCAGGTAGTCGCGCGCGCCTTCCGGAGTCGGCTTGGTGAGAATGGGCGTTTCGATCTCGAGAAATCCCAGGTCGCTCAACGTGCGGCGCGAGCGCTGCAGCAGCCGGTGGCGCAGCGTGAGGTTGTGCAGCATCTCCGAGCGACGCAGATCGAGATGGCGATACCGCAGCCGCAACTCCTCTGACGGCAGCTCTTCGCCCTTGCCCCGCGCCACCGGAATCGCCGGTACCTCGGCGGGCCCGACCACGCGCAACGCCGTCGCGTGGACTTCCACAGCGCCCGTGGCCATCTCGGGATTGCGGGCCTCGGGTGGACGGCTGACGACCGCGCCCTCCACCACGATCACGCTCTCGGCACCGACCGCGCTCGCCCGCTCTACCACCTCGGCGCCCGACCACGCCGGCCCGACGGCGACCTGCACCAGGCCATCGCGGTCCCGCAGGTCGAGGAACACGATGCCGCCGAGATCGCGGCGACGATGCACCCAACCGCCGAGGTGGACGCGCTGCCCCACGTGCTCGGCCCGCAACGCCCCGCACCGATGCGTTCGCCAGCTGGTCGCGCTCACGTCGCTACGCGACCTCGGCTTCCGACAGGATCCGGAGAAACTCCTCGGGCGAGCGCGCCGCAACCAGCCGCTGCCGCACCGGCTCGCGCCGCACCAGGCGGGAGATGCGACTCAGCACCTTCACGTGATCTCCGGCCGTCGACTCGGGCCCGGCCAGCAGGAAGAACAGGCGGACCGGCTCGCCATCCACGGTCTCGTAGGGTACCGGCTCCGGCGTCGTTCCGGCCACCGTGACGAGCCCGGCCAGCGCCGGGGTGCGACCGTGCGGCACCGCCACGCCGTATCCGATCCCGGTCGGGAACTCGCGCTCGCGCTGCAGCACAGCCGACAGCACCTCCGCGGCGCTGTCACCGTTGCCGCCGACGGCGGTGTCCACCAGCTCCCGCAGCACATCCCCCTTGGTCGTGGCGCGCAGGGGGATGCGCACGCGGTCTGGCGTCAGGAGCTCCGAGAGGCGCATCCGAAATCGTCATGAGTGTCGTAAACGCTTGAAGATAGTTAACTTGAACCGTCCGCGCCACGCCGACACGGAAACCGCATGCGCCGCCACGTCTTGCTGACTCTCGCCTCGCTCCAGCTCCTGTGGGCACTGCCCTGCCTCGCTGCGCAGGCGGACCCTGGCGCCTCCCTGTGGCGCGTCGCGAGCCAGACGCTGGCCGTACCGCCAGCGCTGGCGGAGGGAGGGGTCGCGGTGTTGTGGAACCCGGCACAGCCGATCGCCGGCCGCGCAGCGGCCGCCGTGGAAGCGATCCAGGGCTCCCAGGATCTCGGCGCTACGGGTCTTGTCGCGAGCGGCCGGGTGCGCACGGGGCCGCTGGGATCGCTGGCCCTCGTCTACGGGCGGATGGAGGTCCAGGACCTGGTGCGCACCAGCACCAGCCCCGCGCCGGACGCCGGGGCACTGACGTTCTACACCCAGCTGATCGGTGGCAACTGGGCCCGGGAGATCGGTCCTGCGGCGCTGGGCGTCACCGCCGCGCGACACTCCACCCGGCTTGACCAGGACGATGCGGCGCGCTGGACCGTGGACGTCGGGGCCGCGGTGCCGGTGGGCCGGCGCCTGCGTCTGGCGGCCGCCACCCACTTCTTTTCTCGCGTGACTGGAGACGACCCGGCACAGGACGTCTACGCAGCCATCGAGGTTCTGGCGTGGGCGGGGCGACCATGGTCAGACGCGCCCGCGTCATCGCTGCGACTGCGGTACGGCACGGCACTGGCCCACGGCTTCGGGGCGGATCATTACGTCGGTGGCGGCTTCGCGATCGGCGCCCTGCTGGCTGTCGATCTCCTCGCCTCCTACGAGGGTGGCTACGCGGCGGGCGGCTGGCAACCCTCGGCGGCGGTGACGGTCGGCGTCGGCAAGTACCGCGTCGAAGTCGCCGCCAATCCGGGCGCTGCCGGTCTCGGGCCGGCGTTTCGGGTCGGTCTCGAGGCACGGTTCCCGCGATGACGGACGTCTCGGCAGCGGCTGATCTGCTCGCCCTCACCCCACAGCAGGCGCGCACGGCACTGGCGTCGTGGCTCGCCGCGGCTGGCGAGCCGGGGTTTCGCGTGCGGCAGGTCCTGCCGCGTCTGTGGACGCGCCCCGTGACGCGCTGGAGCGAGGCCACCGAGCTCCCGGCCTCGCTGCGTGCTGCGCTCGCGGTGCGTTGGCCGCTGACCCGGCTGGAGCTCGCCGTCCGTCAGGTGTCCCGTGACGGCACTGAGAAGTACCTGTGGCGGCTCGCGGACGGTGAGGCCATCGAGTCCGTCCTGATCCCCGAGGGCCGCCGCCGTACGCTCTGCATCTCGTCGCAGGTCGGCTGCGCGCTGGGCTGCGTGTTCTGCGCCACCGGGCGCATGGGATTCCGTCGCCAGCTGTCGCCGGCCGAGATCGCAGGCCAGGTCCGCGAGCTCATCCTCACGGATCCGGCCCGCCGGCCCACCAACGTCGTCTTCATGGGCATGGGCGAGCCCCTGCTCAACTGGGACGCGGTGGATGTGGCACTGACGATCCTCAACGATCGCGACGGGCTGGCGATCGGCGCGCGTCACATCACTGTTTCGACCGTGGGGATCCTGCCTGCACTGGCCCGCTTCGCGGCGCGACCGGAGCAGTTCCGGCTCGCCATCTCGCTGCACGCGCCGACCTCGCCGGAGCGGCGGGCGCTGATGCCGATCGAGAAGAAATACCCGCTGGCGGACCTGATGCCCGCCCTGCGCCAGTTTCCGCGGCGTGTCACCTTCGAGTACGTGCTGATCGCGGGTCGCAACGATTCGCCCGCCGCGGCCGACGCGCTCGCCGACCTGGCGATACCGCTGCGGGCCATGGTCAACCTGCTGCCGCTCCATCCCGGGGGCGCTCCGGATCTGCTGCCCAGCAGCGCGGCGGCGATGGATGCGTTCGCGCGGCACTTGCGGGCCCGCGGTGTCGAGGCCGTACGCCGCCGCAGCCGCGGACTCGATATCAGCGCCGCCTGCGGGCAGCTACGGGTGGAGCTCGAGGCGCGGCGCAAAGTCCGCGCCGAGCAGCACTCTCACGTCCAGTAAGCGGTCGGGGTCGAGCTCGGTGACGACCTGCCCCACACCCAGGATCTCCCGCACCCGCCGCGCGCCGCTGCCATCCCCTCGCAACACCACGATCCGGGTAGAGTCGAGACTGGCGCTGGCCGCCGGCGCGTTTCCGAAGTAGACGACATCGATCCCCGATTCCCGCAACACGCGGGTTCCGGTGCGGGCGAGACCCGGTCGGCCGCTGGCGTTGAGCACTTCAGCAAGCACACGTGGTCCCTGCTCGCCCGGCACGGGAAAGGCGCGCGCCCCGCGTCCCTCGCCGCTGCACCCGGCGAGCAGCACCGTGGCGAGCAGGCCCCAGCTCACGCCGTTCATCGTCGCGCTTCCGTCCGCGCAGCGGCTCCACGCGGCGTCGCGAGCGCGTTCCAGAACGCGACCGTATGCGGATGGAGTGGCCATCCCGCGCGCAGCGTCCGCTCGATGCGCGAGCGCGCTACCGCCCGCAACACCGCGTCGGGATCGGCGGGCACCCGCTCGGCGAGGGCGCGCCGTGCGGCGACGTCGTGCCGCCGACCGGGCTCGAGGTAATCCGCCAGGTACAGCATGCGACCGACGGGCTCCCACTCGGGATGTCCGAGCGAGTGGTAGCGCACCGCGGCGAGTACGCCAGCGTCGGTCTCGCCGTCGGCGGCAGCACGGTCGGCCGCCGCGGGGCCGTGGCCGAGGGTGTCGAGGTCGGGTGCGTCGCGTAGCGCGTCGTGGAGCCAGGCGGCCCGCGCCCAGCGGCGCCGCTCCGCGTCGTCGACGCCGAGGGCGTCCGCCCATGCGTCGAGCAGCGCCGCGACGCGTGCGATGTGGTCGCGGCGACCCGGGGAGACTACCGCCCAGGCGGGCAGGCTCATCGAGCAGCCGCGGCCACGGGGTCCCGCGCCACGCCTTCGCCGAGGACCACGTTGTCGATCAACCGCGGCCGACCGACGCGCGCCGCCACCAGCACGACGGTCGCAGCATCGGCTCGGGACACGCTCCGCAGCTCCTGATCCACGAGCGCCACATAGTCGGGGACGACCCCCGGCACGGTCAGGGTGTCGAGCGCCACGCGGGTGAGCGCGTCGGGATCGGCCTGGCCCGCGCGCCATGCCCGCTCCACGGCACGCAGCGCGCGGGACAGCGCGAGCGCCGCGCGGCGCTCGTCGCCCAGCAGGTAGACATTGCGCGACGACAGCGCCAGGCCGTCCAGCTCCCGCACGGTGGGCGCCACGTCGATGACGACCGGGAAGTTGAGATCGGCCACCAGACGGCGTACCAGCATGGCCTGCTGGAAGTCCTTCCGGCCGAACACCGCCACGTCCGGCTCCACCAGGTGAAACAGCTTGGTCACCACGGTCAGCACGCCGGCGAAGTGGCCGGGTCGGGTGGCGCCCTCGAACCGCTCCGCCATCGGACCGGGCGCGACGCGCACCCGCGGCTCCTCGGGGTAGACGGCGCCGCCGGCGGGCACGAAGAGCATGTTCACGCCGCGCGCCGACGCCGCCGCGCGATCCCGCTCGAGATCGCGCGGGTAACTGGCGAAATCCTCTCCGGGGCCGAATTGCAGCGGATTGACGAAGATCGAGGCCACCACGCGATCGCCACCCTCCCGCGCACGATCGATCAGTCGCAGGTGGCCCTCGTGCAGGTATCCCATCGTGGGAACGAACGCGATCCGCCGGCCCGCGGACCGTTCCGCACGACTCCAGGCCCGCATCTCCTGCGGGTCGGTGATTTCCTGCATCACCTCATGCGGAGAACGAATGCTCGGGCCCGGGATAGCGACCGCCGCGCACGTCGTCGGCATACGCCCGCACCGCCGCGCGCACCTCGTCGGCCAGCGTCGCGTAGCGCTTCAGGAACTTGGGTGCGAACTGCTCGTTCAGCCCGAGCATGTCGTGCAGCACGAGCACCTGGCCGTCGCAGTGCGGGCCCGCACCGATCCCGATGGTCGGAATCGTGAGCGCGCTGGTGATCTCGGCGGCCAGCGCGGCCGGGACCAGCTCGAGCACCAGCGCGAAGACGCCGGCCTGCTCGAGTGCGCGCGCGTCCGCGCGCAGCCGCGACGCAGCGTCCGGGTCCCGCCCCTGCACACGGTACCCACCGAGCGCATGCACCGATTGCGGCGTGAGACCGAGATGCCCCATGACCGGGATGCCGATGTCCACCAATCCGCGCACCGTCTCGGCCACCGCCTGCCCACCCTCCAGCTTGACGGCTTGGCACCCCGTCTGCTGCATCACGCGACCGGCGTTGCGCAGCGCGTCCTCGCGGGACACTTGGTAGGTGAGAAACGGGAGATCGCACACCACCAGGGCGCGCTCGGCCCCGCGCCGCACGATCGTCGTGTGATAGATCATCTGATCGAGGGTCGCCGACAGCGTCGTCGCTGCTCCCGCCAGCACCTGATTCACGGAATCGCCGACCAGCAGCACGTCCACGCCGGCGCCGTCCAACAGACGGGCGAACAGCGCGTCGTAGCAGGTCAGCACGACCAGTTTCTCGCCCCGTTCCTTCTTGCGCAGCAGCTCGCGCGTGGTGACGGGAGGGAGGGTGTCAGTCATGTCCGGGCCTCGCAGCCTCGAGCTCGGCGAGCTCGCGCTGCCAGAAAGGACGGTTCGGCAGCTCCGGATGCGGGACGACGAGGTCGGCTTCCGCGATCCGGCGATCCCCGAAACGGACGAGATCGAGATCCAGTGTGCGCGGGCCCCACCGAACGTCGCGCGTGCGTCCGCGCTCGCGCTCGATCCTGTGGCACCACCGCAGCATCTCCGCCGCGGTGAGGCCCGTCTCGAGCAATGCCATCTGGTTGAGATAGGCGCTCTGCCCCACGGGACCCAGGGGGGCCGTCTCCTCGACTGAAGAGACCGCCAGGAGACGGGTCGCCGGCAGGGCCGCCAGGCGGTCCCGGGCGTACGCGAGGTGCGCGTCGCGGTCGCCGACGTTGGAGCCGAGGGCCACGAAGGCCCGCACCGGGGCGGTCACGCTGGAATGCTAAGCGGACCGCCGGACGCTGGCAAAGCTGTGCGTGAGGCTCCGCAGCATGGCGGCCACCTGCTCCAGCTCGCGCGTCGCCCGCTCCAGCTCTCCCAGGCCCCGCGCCGTTTCATCGGCCCGGGCGGTGACGTCGTCGGCCTCGCCACGGTTCCGCTCGGCGATGCTCGCCACCGCGTCCATCCGTACCCGCAGGCCGTCGAATGCTCCCCCCTGCGTTTCGGCCGAGGCGGCGATGCGGCGCGCGTGCTCGGTCGCCTCGGCGGTGGCCTCCACGATCCGGTCCAGGGCGCCCAGGGCGCCTGCGGATAACTCTTCCACGCCGCCCACGTTCACCTGTCCCCGCCGCATCTGCTCCACCACCTCCCCGACGCGCCGGTGGATGTTCTGCACCAGCTCGCCTGCTTCTGCCGCGGCCGCGGCGCTCTGCTCGGCGAGCTGCCGCACTTCACCCGCCACCACGCCGAAACGACGGCCGTGCGTGCCCGCCCGTGCGGCCTCGATGGCCGCGTTGAGCGCCAGGAGGTTCGTCATCTCGGCGAGCTCCCGGATCGACGCGATGAACCCGGTGATGCGTCGGCTGACCTGCCCCAGGGCCTGGACCTGCCGGGACGTCTCCCCCACGAAGGACTTGAGCGCCACCAGCCGCTCGATCGCTTCCTGGATCTGCGGCCGGTGCCGCTCCGCCACATCGCTCGCCTGCGACGACGCCCGGGCCGCTTCCAGGCCGTCACTCGCGACGCGCCGCGTCAGGTCGGCGAGCTCCGCCGTGACCGCCAGTCCGCTCTGCACCTCGTCGGTCTCCGACAGCGCTCCGTGACGAATCGCCGCCGTTGATCCCGCCACTGCGGCCGCCGCATCCCGCAGCGCCGCGGCCGTGCTCGTCAGGGTGGCGAGTTGCGCGCCGAGCCGCTCCACCGTCTCGACCAGCGGCTGCCGCAGGTCGCCGATGTGGATCGCGGTCGCCAGCTGGTTCGCGAACGTCGTGATGGTCACCAGATCGGACGGGCGGTACGAATTGCGCTTGTGATGCTCCAGCTCCAGGGTCCCGAGCACCCGGTCACCGAACCGCAGCGGCAGCACGATGACCGTCTGCACCGCATCGGTTGGCTCCCGGATACGGGGGTCGCGGCCGGTGTCGGCCACCACCATCGGAGTGCCGGTCCGCACCACCTCAGCACGCAGCGCCGCAATGTCCGGTGGGGGCTCACCACGGTTCGGGCGTCCCGTGGCGCTGCGGTGTGCGAGCCGGGCCTCGCCGCCGACCATGCGGTAGACGCGCAGATCGCCCCAGTCCACGACGCGGCGCGCCAGCCGCTCGATGCGCGAGAACGCGTCGTCCAGGGCGACGTCGCTGGTGATCACGGACTCGACCGCGTGGATCTTGTTGAGCTCCTCGGCCGCAATTGCCTCCGAGAGGATCTGGCGCAGCAGCAAGCCGCACGCCACCAGCGCCGCACCGATGAACGGCCAGGCGCCGGGAGGCCACAGCCGCACGCTGACGACTACGACCGCGGCGGCGACGACGGTCGCGAACGCGCTGATGCACTCGTAACGGAGCAGCAGCAGCTCTTCGTCGCGCCGCAGCTTGCCACGCAGCAACAACGTGAAATAGAACAGCAGGCGGCTCGCCACCACGTAGGTGAGCACCAGGAAGAACACCGGCGGAATGGCGGTTACGTCCAGCTGCGGGGCGGCGATTCCGTGGAGCTCGAGCGTCCACGCATACACACCGAAGGCGGCCAGCAGCGCGACGAGCTCCCGCCCCACGTTGACCCCGGCCACGAACAGCGGCTTGCGGTGCCACACCCAGTCCGTCGCCAGCGTCACGACCGCGAGGGCGAGTGCCGTGGCTGGCGCGCCGACGAGCAGCACGCCGGCGAGGACGACGAGCCCGGTCTGCGTGAGATACGAGTACTTGGACAGCGACACCGTGACACCGCGCAGCGGGATCCCGAGAACGATCAGGGCGAGAATCTCGAGGCCCTGGTGGGTCCAGCGGCGATCGGCGACCAGGACCGCCACCAGCAGCACGGGGCCCGCGACCGCGAGGGCCCGCGCGTACCGGTTGACGATACTCGCCGCCGTCATGCGCGCGCGTCGCGCACCGCTGCGGCGAGGAGGCCGATCAGCGTCGTCGCCGCGGCGCAGCCACCCTGCTCCAGCGCGGCCACGACGGCGCTGCCCACGACCACTCCGTCCGCGAGGCGCGCCGTCTGCCGGGCGAGCGTCGGCGATCCAATGCCGAAGCCCACGGCCACCGGCAGGGGAGTGACCGCGCGCACCCGCGTCACCTGAGCCCCCAGATCGGCCGGGAGCTCGTCACGGACACCGGTCACGCCGAGGCGCGAGATCAGATAGACGAAGCCGCCCGCTCCCTGCACCACCGCGGCGAGGCGCGCGGGCGATGTCGTCGGGGCGACCAGTCGGATCACGTCGAGCGCCGCGTCACGCACCGCCTGCTCGAGCTCGGGATCGATCCCCGCCGGCGTGTCGGTGAGCAGCACGCCGGCGACGCCCGCCGCCCGCGCATCGGTCGCGAATCGTTCCACGCCGTATGCGAGCACCGGGTTGGCGTACGTCATCAGGACCACGGGCACCGGGAGCGCCAGCGCCTCGATCAGGCTGAGGGCCCCCGCCATCGTCATCCCGCCGGCGAGCGCCCGCTCCGAGGCCCGCTGAATCGTCGGACCGTCGGCCAGCGGGTCGCTGAACGGCACCCCGACTTCGATGATGTCGGCGCCGGCGTCGACGGCTCCACGGATCGCGTCGCGCGACATGGCGTCGCTCGGGAAACCGGCTGTGAAATAGGGAATCAGCGCGGCGCGGCCCGCCGCGCGGAGGGTCCGCCACCGCGCCGCGAGCGAGGCGTCAGACAAAGTAGTCGCCGACGTTGATGTCGTATTTCTTCGGGTCGGTGACTTTGACGATCGTGCGGGGGAAGTTGCCATCGCCATCGCGCTGCGCCAGGTCTACCAGCGGCGCCGGGGACAGTGGCGTGCCCTCGCGGCCGATGATCACCCGCACCACCGGCCGGTGTACGTGCGCGGTGTCGGGGTTGGCGGCGTGCACGATGCCGATTTCGTAGGTGTCGAGAATGACGCAGGTCCCCACCGGGTAGATGCCGATCAGGTTGATGAACGCCTTGACGATCACCGGATCCAGACCGCGGCGGGGGTTGGTCCACATTTCCTTGAGTACCTGGTCGGGCTGGATCGGGGTCGTCTGGTACGCGCGTCGTGTCGTGGCTGCGTCGAAGCCATCCGCCACCGCGATGACCTTGGAGAAGATCGAGAGCTCCCGCGACCGGATCGATTTGGGATAGCCGGTCAGATCGATCTTCATGTGGTGCTCGTAGGCCGCGATCATGCCGCGGTAAGGGATCTCGCCATAGCCGCGCAGGCCGAACAGCGTCAGGACGCCGAGCCACGGGTGCGCCTGCATGATCCGCCACTCCTCTTCGCTCAACCCGGAGTCCTTGTTGAGCACCTCGATCGGCACGCGCGCCTTGCCGACATCGTGGAACAGGGCAGCCATGCCGAGGTCATACAGCTGCAGCTTCGAGAGGCCGAGCTTGCGGCCGAGCGCGACCGAAAAAATGCAGACGTTGACCGAGTGCGTGAACGTGTACTCGTCGTAGTCGCGGATGGTGGTGAGCCCCATGAGCGACGATTCGTTGTTCAGCACTTGGTCTACGATGGCCTGCACGGCGCGCTTCACCTTCTTGACGTTGGCCGACCGTCCCATCCGCAGGCTGTTCACGACTTCGCGCGTCACGGCGACGGAGCGCGTATACGTGCGCTTGGCCGCTTCCTTGAGCCGCTCGGATTCCTCCAGCGATTCGTCGGTTTCTATCGGCGCTTCGATGGCGATGCGACCGATCCCGGCCTGCGTCATCTTCAGCGCCAGCTCGTGCACCTTGGCGGGGTGCACCTCCGTGGCTGCGTAGGTCAGCAGCAGCGAAACGAAGACCTGCAGCTGCCGGCGATCAACACCGTCCTCGACGCGGACCAAGCCGATGCCGCACTGTCGCAGCACGCCGAGGATGTGGGAGAAGGACGCGTAGTTGTCGAGGTCGAGCCGCAGCCGGGTCGAGTTCACGAAGATGAACTCCCCCTGCAGGCGCACCTCCAGCTCCCGCTCGACTTCCAGCACGTGCTGCGTGCTGGCGAAGAGATCGTCCAGCGCCCGCTGAACCTGGTCGTTCTCGACCGGATACAGCTTGAGCGAGCGCAGTGCGGCGTAGAGCACGACCAGAAACTCTCGCCCGGCGTGGCGCAGAAACGCGTCCGTGGTCTGGACCGTTTCCGCGATCGATGGCCGGCGGCCGGCGGCGCCGTCGATCACGCCCCCACCTCGCGCAGGGCCCGGGTCACCGCGTTGCGCACCAGCGGCTCGCGATCCTGGGCGGCCAGCTCCAGCACGCCGCGCGCTTCCGGAGTGCGGATCTTGCCCAACGCCATGGCGGCGCAGGCCCGGGTGCTCGGATCCTCGCGACGCGCGAGCAGCCCCCCGCGCCCGAGCAGCATCCGTTCGAGAACGGAAATCCCGGCCGCCCCGGCGAGCGCGCCGTATGCCTCGAAGAACGCGATCTTCTCCGTCAGGTCACCGCGTCGCAGCCGGCCGCCGAGCACGGCGGCCTCGATGCGGGGGAAGGCATTGCGATGGCCTCGGAAGCCCAGGAACTTGACGGCCGCGACCCGCACGTCGCGCTCCGCGTCATCGATGCCACGCTCCAGCAACCGTACCGCGCTGGGTGAAGCAATGGCCATCAGCGCTTCGACGACCGCCAGCTTCACCGTGCGGTCCGCGCCGGACTCGAGCAGCCCGCCGATCGCGTCGGTCGCGGCCGTCAGGCGCATGCGGCCCGCCATCTTCACCATCTCGAGCTGCGCGGCGGGATCGCCGCCCTCCAGCGCCCGCACCACATCGGCGGGATTCGCGCGGGCCAGCCGCTCCGCGGCTGCCCGCACCAGCTGCCGCACCCGCTCGCTCGACAGCCGCGCGAGCCACGCCGCAAGCGTGGGCAACGCCGCCGGCAGGAACTCTGAGAACAGCTCGCCCAGGTCTTCCTCGGAAGGGTGCACCGCGGCTTCGTCGAGCGACTGCAGCAGTTGCGACAGCGCTTCGGGCTCCGACAGGCGCCCTGGCAACGCCCGCAGCGACACCCGCTGTTCGGGCAGCAGCTCGCGGGCGCGCTGCAACACCACCCGGATCTCACGGAGGATGAAGGCGACCGAGCGGAAGTCGGCGGCGCTCAGCAGATAGGGGATGAAATTCTCGATGATCGAGATCAGCTCCGCCCGCACAGTGCTGAACGTCTGCAGCTCGAGCAGGTCGAACAGCATCGACAGCACGTTGTGCCGCAGATCCTGGGCGTACTCCCGCTCCACCTCACCGTGGAGGTACTCCACCTCCCGCTCGTCGAGGAAGTAGAGCGTGGTGTCGAAGTCGTCGATCGACACCACTCCGGCTGGCGGCGCCTCCTCCTGGACGGCCTGTTGCACCACCGTGGGATCCCGCGCCTCCGTCTCCCCCTCGGCTTCGAGCGGCGCCTCGCCCTCCGAGGCCAGCTCCCGGAAGGTGTACCCGATGTACTGGAAATCCTCCTCCCACAGCAGCGTCAACAGGTCGTCCGCCGCGTCCGGCTGCAGCGTGCGCGCCCGGTTGATCACCCCCAGGAACCGCACCACCTCCGCGTCCTCGGCACCCTTGCGGAAGGTGACCGATCGCACGCCATCCTTGAACAGGGTCCACGCGATACTCTCGCTGCGCTGGTCGTGGCTATAGACTTCCTGCCCTTCCCACATCAGCTCCAGCTCGCCCACGTCGAGCACCAGCTCGTCGACGACCTCCCACAGGTCTCGAAATGCGGTCTGCAGATTGGCGAGGGCGCGTTGATAGACGGGGTTGTTGGGGAGATACAGCTGGCTGGCGCGCAACCCCTTCGCGAAGACCTGCAGCAGGTCCGCGATCTGCTGCGGCGGCAGCGCCAACTCCGGCGCGTGGACGTCGCCCGTCAGACGCTCACCCCCAGACGCTCGGCGGCGAGCGTCACGTCCTTGTCACCGCGGCCCGACAGTGTGATCAGCACCAGATCGTCATCCCTCCAGCGATCGGCCCCGGCCAGCACCCAGGCGACCGCATGTGCGCTCTCCAGCGCTGGCAGGATTCCCTCGAGGCGGGCGAGGGTCTCGAACGCTGCCAGCGCCTGGTCATCGGTCACCGCATCATACAATACGCGTCCGCGCTCCCGGAAAAAAGCGTGCTCGGGCCCCACCCCGGGGTAGTCCAGGCCCGCTGACACCGAGTGCGCCGGCCGCACCTGCCCTGCGGCGTCCTGCAGCAGGTAGCTGCGGCTGCCATGAAACACGCCGGGCCGGCCCCGCGCCAGCGTGGCCGCGTGGCGACCGCTGTCGAGACCCTCGCCCGCCGCCTCGACGCCCACCAGCTCCACGGCGTCATCGTCGAGGAATCCCGCAAAGGTGCCCGCCGCATTCGACCCGCCGCCCACGCAGGCCACCACCGTCCGCGGTAGCCGGCCGTGCGCCTCCAGCACCTGCGCTCGAGCCTCCCGCCCGATGACCGACTGAAAGTCGCGCACCATGCGCGGGAACGGGTCCGGGCCCACCGCCGACCCGATGATGTAGTGGGTGTCGCTCACGTTGGTCACCCAGTCGCGCAGGGCCTCGTTGGTCGCATCTTTGAGCGTCCCGGTGCCAGCGGGCACCGGCACCACCCGGGCGCCCAACAGCTCCATACGGAACACGTTGAGCCGCTGCCGCTGCATGTCCTCGGTGCCCATGTACACCACGCACTCGCAGCCGAAGCGGGCACACACCGTGGCCGTCGCGACCCCGTGCTGCCCGGCGCCCGTTTCCGCAATGATGCGGCGCTTCCCCATGCGGCGCGCCACCAGTATCTGACCCAGCGTGTTGTTGATCTTGTGTGCCCCCGTGTGATTGAGATCCTCGCGCTTGAGCACCACCCGCACCCGCCGCCCGAGGCGCGCCGCCAGTCGGGGGACCTCGGTGAGCGGGGTGGGCCGACCCACGTAATCCCGCAACAGCCCTTCCAGCTCCACCCCGAACGCTGCATCGGCCCGCGCCGTGTCGTACGCCGCTGCCAGCTCCTCGAGCGCGCTCATCAGCGTTTCAGGGACATAGCGCCCGCCGAACGGTCCAAACCATCCCTGGGGGCGCCCGGGGTCAGACACGGACCGTGGTCCTCGGCTGGCGCGCCACTCCGCTGAGGGCCCGCACCGCGTCCGCCGCGTTGGCCGCTCGCGACAGCGCGGTGCCCACGAGCACGGCGTCGGCACCCGCGCCTGCCACCCGCTCCACGTCTGCCCGCAGCTCGATGCCGCTCTCGGCAACGGTCGGCACCCCGGGTGGCACGGCGGCGAGGAGGCGCGCCGCGGCCTCCGGATCGATCCGGAACGTGTCGAGATCGCGGCTGTTCACGCCGATCACATCGGGTTGCGCGGCCAGCGCCGCGTCGCGCTCATCGGCCGTGTGGACCTCGATCAGCGTCTCGAGCCCGAGCGCGCGGGCCTCCCGGCTCAGCAGCTCGAGGCGGCGCGCGCCGAGGACTCGCGCGATCAGCAGCACGGCACTCGCGCCCGCCGCCCGCGCTTCGACGAGCTGAAGCTCCTCCACGATGAAGTCCTTGCGCAACACCGGCACGCGCACGGCGGCCGCGACGGCGGCCAGGTCGGACACCGTGCCGCCGAAGTACTCGGGATCGGTCAGCACGGACACGGCGGCCGCGCCGCCCCGCACGTACTCCGCTGCCCGGAGGGCCGCATCGAGCTCGCTGCGCAGCACCCCCGCCGAGGGCGAGCGGCGCTTCACCTCCGCGATCACCGCGACGTCGGGCCTGCGCAGGCCTGCCGCAAACGAGGGCGCGGGCGCCGCGGCGCGGGCCGCGCGGGCCAGATCCCCACGCCGGTCCATCAAGTCCCCCGCTCGGCGGCGGGCAGCGTCTACCATGTCGGCGAGTCGGGGTCCTTGCATTCGGTCGATGTTCGGGTAGATTGAGATTCGGATTATTTTCGGGAGTCCCGATGGCCCTCACGCGCCGACAACATGAGATCCTCGCCTATCTCCGCGAGCACATCGCCGATCACGGCTACGCCCCGAGCTTCGAGGAAATATCGGAGCGGTTTCAGTTCCGTTCCCTGGCCACCGTGCACGAGCACCTCACCAATCTCGAGCGCAAGGGGTACATCCGTCGCGCCCACAATGAGAGCCGGGCGATCGAGATCGTGCCACCCCAGGGTCAGACCGGCGCCACCGAGCTGCCCCTGCTCGGACTGGTGGCCGCGGGCGAGCCGATTGAAGCCCTGACGGAAGGCGACACCCTCGCCGTTCCCGACGATCTCCTGCCCCGCCGCGGCCGCAGCTACGTGCTGCGCGTCCGTGGCCAGTCGATGATCGACGAGCAGATTTGCGACGGCGACTACCTCGTGGTGCACGAGCGCAGCCAGGCCGAGAACGGACAGACGGTGATCGCCCTGGTCAACGGCGCTGGCGCCACCGTCAAACGCTACTATCGCGAACCCGGCGGCTGGATCCGACTGCAACCCGCCAACGACGCGCTCTCGCCGCTGCGCGCCCAGGAGCGCGACGTGATCATCCAGGGCATCGTGGTCGGCGTCATGCGGAAGTGCTGACGCTCACCCGACGCCACCGCTCGAGCACGCCCCGCGCCGCGCCCGACGCCAGCACCTGCCGGGCGCGGCCGATGCCCTCTGCAAACGACGCCGCCAGTCCGGCCACGTAGATCGCGGCCCCTCCGTTGAGCAGCACCGCCGCGGCACCGGCGGGATCGCCGCCGCCATTGGCGAGCAATCGCTCCACCCGCTCCGCGTTCTCCCCCGGTCCGCCACCGCGCAGCACCGCCAGGTCGTCGATCGCCAGACGGTAGATCGTCGGATCGACGGTCCACCGCGAGATCATCCCGTCGCGCACCTCCCACACGTCGGTCACCCCCCGCGGCGAGATCTCGTCCAGCCCCGCCCGCCCGTGAACCACCAGGGCGTGGTCGGTACCGAGCTGGCACAGTGCCTCCGCGACCACCGCGGCACGGTCCGGGTCGGCGACGCCGATCACCTGGCGCCGGACGCTGGCGGGGTTGGCCAGCGGACCCGCGAGGTTGATCAGCGTGGTCACGCCCAGTTCGCGCCGCACGCCGCCGAGCTGCTTCAACGCCGGGTGGTACTGAGGCGCAAAGAGAAACGCGATGCGGCATTCCCGTAGCACCCGCTCGGCGCCCGCGGCGTCGTGGAGAATCCGCACGCCCAGCGCCTCGAGCACGTCGGCTGAGCCGCAGGCCGACGTGAAAGAGCGATTGCCATGCTTCGCGACCGTCGCGCCGGCGGCCGCGGCCACGAGGGCGGCCACGGTCGAGATGTTGAACGTCGACACCGCACCGCCACCCGTGCCGCAGGTATCGACCAGATGGGCGCCGCTTGCGGGCACGGGGATCATCGCGGCGCGCAGCGCCGAAACAGCGCCCGCCAGCTCTTCGCCCGACTCGCCCTTGACGCGCAAGGCGAGCAGCAACGCACCCATCTGCCCGGGTGTCGCGGCGCCGCGCATCACGGCCGCGAGCGTCGCCGCCATGGTTTCCCGGTCGAGGGATTGCCGCTGTGCCAGCCGAGTGAGGGCGGCGCGCACGGGGGCGTCGGGGTCGGTCATGGTCGTCGGGATCGGGCGGTCACGCTGCCGGAAAGAAACCGGCTTTCGGAATACGGGACAAGGGGTTGCGTGGCTTGCTCGCCCCGTTTCGACGCGTCTATCTTACGCGCGTGACGGGCCGCCCCTTTCTCGCGGTGATCCACTACGACGGGGGCCAGTTCGTCGGCTGGCAGCGTCAGCCGGTGGGCCGCACCGTGCAGGGCGAGTTCGAGGCGGTGCTCGAGCGTCTGGGCCGGCGACGGACGCCGGCGATCGCCGCCGGCCGCACCGATACCGGCGTGCACGCGATCGGGCAGAGTGTGGGATTCACGTTCCCCGAGCGCTGGCGCGCCGCCCCGGATGACCTGCGACGGGCCCTCAACGCGCTGCTGCCGCGCGACGTGTGGGTCGAGCGCGTGCATCCGATGCGACCGGAATTCCACGCGCGTCGCACGGCGACGGCGCGGCGCTATCGTTACGTCATCGGTACTGATGACGCCGCCCGATCACCGTTTCGACGTCCCTATGAGTGGGCGGTGGATCGGCCGCTCGATGTCGGTGCGCTGGGCGCCGCCGCCGCCACGCTGTGCGGTGAATACGACTTCCGGGGTCTCAGCGCCGCGGGCGCCGCTCGACCCCACTACCGATGCCGGGTCGCACACGCGGAATGGGCACCCCGGCCGGACGCGAGGGGCGTGACGTTCACCATCGAGGCCGATCGATTTCTGCACCGCATGGTCCGGTTCTGCGTCGGAACGATGCTCGACATCGGACTCGGGCGGCGTCCGCTGTCGGACCTGGCGGGGCTCCTGGTGGCCACCGACAACCGGGCGGCGAGCCCGCCCGCCCCGCCGCACGGGCTGTACCTGGTTGCGGTGCGGTATCCTCCTGACCTCTACGCCGGGGCGTGACTGATGCAGTTCTTCCTCGACACCGCGAGCCTGCAGGACATCACCTGGGCTTCCCAGGCGGGGCTGATCGACGGCGTCACGACCAATCCCTCGCTGCTGGCGAAGCAGGCTGGCGACCTCGATCCGCGCGATGTCCTCAAGGAGATCTGCTCGGTCGTGGATGGACCCGTGTCCGCGGAGGTGGTGGCGGTGGACGTGGACGGCATGGTGCAGGAAGGTACCGAGCTCGCTAAGATCGCCGACCACATCGTCGTGAAGATCCCGATGATCGAGACGGGCATGGTGGCGGTGCGCCGCCTCACGAGCGCGGGCATCCGTACCAACGTCACGCTCTGCTTCTCCAGCGTGCAATGCCTCGTCGCTGCAAAGGCCGGGGCGACCTACGTGAGTCCGTTCATCGGTCGCCTCGACGACGTCGGGCAGGAAGGCATGGACGTCATCCGGGAGACGCGTCAGATCTTCGACAACTATCAGATGGAGACGCACATCCTCACCGCCTCCATCCGGCATCCCCGCCACGTGGCCGAGGCCGCCATGGTGGGCGCGCACGTGGCGACCATGCCGCCCGACGTGCTGCGTAAACTGTTGCGGCACCCGCTCACCGAGCGTGGCCTGGAGCAATTCCTCTCCGATTGGGCGGCGCTCGGCCAGCGCGTCAAGGCCGGCGCATGAACTGGCAATCGCCGCTCGCCACACGGTACGCGTCGCCCGCGATGCGGGCGCTGTGGGGCGATGCCCGCCGCATCAGTCTGTGGCGCCGGCTCTGGCTGGCGCTGATGGAGGCCCAGCAGGAGCTCGGGCTCGCGATCCCCGACCAGGCGCTCGCCCAGCTCCGGGCAAACCTCGACACCGCCGATCTCCACCAGGCCGCCGAGTATGAGAAGCGCTTGCGGCACGACGTGATGGCCCACATCCATCACCTCGGCGACCAGGCACCGGCGGCGCGCCCGTTCCTGCATCTCGGCGCCACCAGCGCGTACGTCACCGACAATGCCGACTTGCTGGTGATTCGCGAGGCGCTCCGCCTGCTCGTCGGTCGCGTCGGGGCCGTGCTCGACGGGCTGAGCGCGGCGGCCCGCCGCCACGCGGCCACCCCCTGCCTCGCGTACACCCACTACCAGCCGGCGCAGCTGACCACCGTCGGCAAGCGCTTCGCCCTGTGGCTGCAGGATTTCGCCCTCGACGCCGAGGAGCTGGTGTACCGCCTCGAGACCCTCCCGTTCCGCGGGGCGAAGGGCACCACCGGGACCCAGGCGAGCTTTCTGGAGCTGTTCGATGGCGACGCGGACAAGGTGCGCGCGCTCGATCACCGGGTGGCCGCCAAGATGGGGTTCGCCCGCCTGCTCCCGTTGACGGGCCAGACCTACACGCGCAAGGTGGACGCGATGGCCCTGGCCACCTGTGCGGGCCTCGCCGCCTCGGCAGCCAAGTTCGCCACGGACCTGCGCCTGCTGCAGCACGATGGCGAGGTGCTGGAGCCGTTCGAGCGGGATCAGGTCGGCTCGAGCGCCATGCCCTACAAGCGCAATCCGGTGCGGGCGGAGCGCATCACCAGCCTCGCACGGTACGTCATCGAGCTCACGGGCAATGCGTGGCACACCGCAGCGACGCAGTGGCTGGAGCGCAGCCTCGACGACAGCGCCAACCGGCGCCTCTCGCTCCCGGAGGCCTTCCTCGCCGCCGACGCGATCCTGGTGCTGGCCACCAACGTCGCCGCCGGTCTGGAGGTGCGCGACGCGGTCGTCGCCCGACACGTCGCCGAGGCGCTGCCGTTCCTCGCCACCGAGCGCCTGCTGATGCAGGGCGTCAAGGCGGGGGGCGACCGCCAGACGCTGCACGAGGTGATCCGCGGCCACAGTCTGACTGCGGCCCGCGCCGTGGCCGAAACAGGAGCCGTCAACGATGTGCTGAACCGCATCATCGCCGATCCGGCGTTCCGGTCCCTCGGTGTGACGGTATCGAGGGACGTGCTCGAGCCGGCTCAGTATGTCGGACGGGCCTCGCAGCAGGTCGAGGAGTATCTCACCGGCGTGGTCGCCCCGTTGCGGCAGCGCCTGCAAACCGCCGCCCCCGCCGCGGACGCGGCCGAGGTGACCGTATGACCGCTACGCTGACCGCGAGTTCCCTGCCCCTTCCCCTGGTCCGCCGCGGGAAGGTACGCGAAGTGTACGCCGTTGATCCCGAGACGCTGCTGCTGGTCGCGAGCGATCGAGTGAGCGCGTTCGACGTGGTGCTGCCCGAACCGGTGCCATACAAGGGTGCCGTTCTCACCCAGCTCTCGGCGTTCTGGTTCACCCAGCTCGCGGACGTGATCCCCCATCACTGTCTCACCGCGGACGCGGATGAGATCGTGGCGCGCATACCGGCGCTCGCCGCCGCGCGCAATCAGCTCGTCGGCCGGGCAATGCTGGCCCGACGCACCACGCCGATCGCCTTCGAGTGCGTGGTGCGCGGCTACCTTTCGGGCTCCGCGTGGGCGGAGTACCGCGATGCGGGGACCCTGGCGGGCGAGCCCCTCGCTCGCGGCCTCGTCGAAAGCGCGCAGCTCGTGCCGCCGGTGTTCTCCCCGGCCACCAAGGCGGAAACCGGGCATGACGAGAACGTGACCTTCGCACACATGGCCGCCGCGCTGGGGGCGGATCTGGCCGGACGGCTGCGCAACGCCAGCCTCGCGGTGTATGAACGGGGCCGCGCGGCGGCGGCGACGCGGGGCATCATCATCGCTGATACCAAGTTCGAATTCGGGACCCTGCCGGACGGCACGCTGCTGCTGATTGACGAGGTCCTCACCCCCGACTCGTCGCGGTTCTGGCCGGCCGATCAGTACCAGCCGGGGCGCGCTCAACCCTCGTTCGACAAGCAGCCGTTGCGCGACTACCTCGCGGCGCTCAAGCGCGACGGCCGCTGGAACGGACAACCACCCGGCCCTCACCTGCCGCCGGACGTGGTGGCCGCCACCAGCGAGCGGTACCGCGACGCCTACCGCCGCCTCACGGGGCGCGACCTGCCGCGCGGTTGAATGCGATTCGCCCCCGAGGGCACACCCTTCATGGCCGCCGGGTGGACACTGGTGGCGCTGTGCCTCTGGGCCGCCATGCGCTGGGGTGGCTGGATGAGCTACGTGCCACTCGCCGGCACGACGGTCGTCGCCGTGTGGCTGCTGGTGTTCTTTCGCGATCCCCGGCGTGACGGGCCACGGGGCGACCGCCTCCTGCTCGCCCCGGCGGACGGCCGCGTGGTCAGCATCGCCGAGAGCGATGAGCCGGAGTACCTCCGCACCCGCGCCCTTCGCATCTCCGTATTCATGAGCATCTTCGACGTGCACGTGAACCGTTACCCCACGTCGGGCAGCGTCGAGTTCTACCGCTACCACCCGGGGAGATTCGGCCACGCCGCCGCGGACAAGGCCAGCCTGGACAACGAGCAGGCCTCCCTCGGCCTCGCGGGTCCCGGGGGACCGGTGCTGGTGCGGCAGATCGCCGGCCTCGTGGCGCGGCGCATCGTGACTGACGCGCGTCCCGGCGCCGCTGCCGTTCAGGGGGAGCGCCTCGGCCTCATCCGGTTCGGCTCGCGCGTGGACCTCTTCGTCCCACTCGATCGGCACGCCGACCCCCAGGTTGCGGTGGGCGATCGCGTGCATGCCGGCGTCACCGTGCTGGCCCGCTATCGCTGATGCGACGAGGCCGCTTCCGTCCCAACATCCGGCGCGTGGTCGTCGTCGTGCCCAGCCTGTTCACTCTGTTCAACCTGTTCTTCGGAATCTGGTCGATGGTGAACGCCGCGCGCGGGGAATTCTATCTCGCCGGCTGGTTCATCGTCTTCGCTGGCATCCTCGACATGCTGGACGGCCGGGTCGCCCGCCTGTCACGCACCGGCTCCCGGTTCGGGGGCGAGCTCGACAGCCTCGTCGACATCGTCAGCTTTGGGGTGGCGCCGGCGTTTCTCATGTACGAGGGCTTCTTCGCCAACGCCGGCACGGCCGCCTGGATCTTCTGCTACTTCTACGTAATGGGCGTGGCCATCCGCCTCGCCCGCTTCAACGTCACCCAGGCGGGGACATCCAAGACCTACTTCGTGGGTCTCCCCTCACCCGCCGCGGGCATGACCCTCGCCACCTACTGGCCGTTTACCGAAACGGCGCTGTACCGCGACCTGACGGGGGAGTGGCCGTGGGCCCAGCTCCTGCCCTTCCTCATGATCGCCCTCACGATTCTCATGGTGAGCAACGTCCGCTATGCGCAGCTGCCCCGGGCCGGACTGCGGGATCTGCGCGGGCTCTTGGGGTTGACGGTCCTGTTGCTTATCCTGGGGTTCGGAATCTGGCGCCCCAACGAGTTCTTCTTTCCGCTCGGTCTCGCCTACATGACCTATGGCGTGGCCCGCGCAGTGGTCCTGGGATTCCTGCTGCCACCGGGCGCCGACGAGGATGCGGAGATCGCCGGGTCGATCGAGATCGACGAGCAGACGCAGCGGACGTTCGACGCCGCCCACGGCGAGCGGCGCCGGGGACTTCCACCAACGGAGCGACCGCAGTGAGCGCCTATCGCGTCGCGGTTCGGGTGATGCCGCGGGGGGAGCTGCTCGATCCCCAGGGACAGGCTGTCGAGCACGCGCTCCACGCGCTGGGGTTCGCCGCGCTGCGCAGTGCGCACGTCGGCAAGCACCTCGTCCTCGAGGTCGACGCTCCGACACCGGAGGCAGCGGTCGATCAGGCGCGAGCGATGTGCGAGCGGCTCCTGGCGAACCCCGTCACCGAGGACTTCACCGTCGCCGCGGAGGGCGCGTGACCCGGGTGGCGGTAGTTGTCTTCCCGGGCTCCAACTGTGACGCCGACACCCGTGACGCCGCCCGCGCCGCCGGCTGCGACGCCTACTTCGTATGGCACCGCGACACCGGCCTGGCCGGCGCGGATGTGGTGGTGCTGCCCGGTGGATTCAGCTACGGCGACTACCTGCGCGCCGGCGCCATCGCGCGCTTCTCGCCGGTGATGGCAGCGGTGGCCGCGCATGCGCGCGCGGGCGGCGCCGTCCTGGGCATCTGTAATGGCTTTCAGATCCTGTGCGAGGCCGGCCTGCTGCCCGGCGCGCTGGTACGCAACCTCGAGCTGCGGTTCCTCTCCCGGCCGGTCCGGGTCCGCGTCGAGCGCACCGACACGCCGTTCACCACGCGCTACGCCGCCGGCGAGATCCTCGAGCTCCCCGTCGCCCATGGCGATGGACGCTTTGTGGCGGACTCACGTACCCTCGCCGAGATCGAGGCGGAAGGTCGGGTGGTGTGGCGCTACGTGGACGAGAACCCCAATGGCTCGACGCGGGCGATCGCCGGGATCTGCAACGCCGGTCGTAACGTCGTGGGCATCATGCCGCATCCTGAGCGGCGGGTCGCGGCGGATTGTGGTGGAAACGATGGAGCACGGCTCTTCCTCTCGATGGAGGCTCATCATGCGATGGAGCGCCTTGACGGTGTGCGTGCTGCTGACGGCGGTCAGCGCGGCCTGTAAGAAGGAGCCACCGCCGCAACAACCTGAGGAGCAGCCGGCGGCCGCGATGGGCGACAGCGCCATGGCGGACACCCTCGCGGCCACCCCACCGGTCGAGTCTCCGGCAACCGAGCCGGTGCAGACGGCGGCCCCGCGGCGCCAGGCGCCACCCTCGCCCCTGCCCGCCGCGGTGCGCGATGTCCCCTACGTCTCCACCGACACGGGGACGGTGGCGCCGGGGATGAGCGAAGCGGACGTCACGGCGATGTGGGGAACGCCCGTCGCAGTGCGCCGCATGGGCGCGATGACCTACCTCTATTTCCCCAACAGCTGTGAGCAGAGCTGTGGCACGCTCGATGTCGTGTTCTTGGAGAACGACCGCGTGGTCGATGCCGTGCTGCGCTGGCCAGGACATGGATACAGCGGCCAGTCGTCATCGCCGCCCGGCAGCCAGCCGGTCGCCTCAATCCATGAACCGATTCCCTGAGAGACCGCACACCGATGACCGATCCGAAACGACCCAGCAGCTCCGCAGGCGGACGATCCAACGAAGAGGAGTATTTCGCTCGCCGGGAAGCGGAGCTGCTGCGCCAGCATCGCGAGGCCATGGAGAAGACGGCTGCGGAGGCCGAGCGTAAGCTCCACGTCATGAAGTGTCCCAAGTGTGGCTTCGGTCTCTGCACGGCCACGGGACACGGCCTGCCAATCGTCCAGTGCCCCCACTGCCTGGGGCTCTGGCTGGATGCGAATGAGACCGAAGCCGTGCTCAAGGGAACGACGGAAGAGCGGGCACCGGTGCGCGAGGCATTGCTTTCCATTGTGCAGTCCGCGGGTTCGAAGCCCGACCGTGAATGGGAGGCGTACGCGGCGCAGCGGGCTGCGGATCTCGCCCGCCAGCAGCAGGCGGAACGCGAGCAGCCCGCACTGGCGGCGGAGCGCGCCACGCACCGCATGAAGTGCCCGCAGTGCGGCTTCGATCTGCTCACCACGTCGCTGCACGACATCGAGATCGACCAGTGCTCCAGCTGCCATGGCGTCTGGTTCGACGCGGGCGAGGCGGAGTTGATGCTGAAGCGCAGCGAGGCGGAGCGCGGCATGTTCCGCAGCGCCCTGCTGGCGATCGTCAAGGCAGTCAGCGGGCCGCGGGCGAAGCCGAAGTGACGGCGCAGCCGTTCCCCGGCGATCCTCCCGTAACCCCCGCGCTGATCCAGGAGCACGGCCTCACCGGCGCCGAGTATGCGCGGATCGAAGCCGTGCTTGGGCGTGCACCCACCTTCGCCGAGCTGGGGGTGTTCTCCGCCCTGTGGAGCGAGCACTGCTCGTACAAGCACTCCAAGCCCATCCTGCGCACCCTGCCCACGACGGGGTCCCAGGTGCTGCAGGGACCTGGAGAGAACGCGGGGGTCCTGAAACTCCCCGACGGCTGGGCGGTGGCATTCAAGATCGAATCGCACAACCACCCGTCAGCGGTTGAGCCCTACCAGGGGGCCGCCACGGGCGTCGGCGGCATCCTGCGGGACGTCTTCACCATGGGAGCCCGGCCCGTGGCGCTGCTCAACAGCCTGCGGTTCGGCCCGCTCGACGAGTCGCGCAACCGCTACTTGTTCGCCGGCGTGGTGCGCGGCGTCGGCGATTACGGGAATTGCGTCGGCGTCCCCACGCTCGGGGGCGAGGTCGATTTCGGTCCGAGCTACACCGGCAACCCGCTCGTCAACGCCATGTGCGTGGGAATCCTGCGCCAATCGGAGCTCATCCGCGCGGCCGCCCACGGCGTGGGCAACGTGCTGCTCGCCGTCGGTGCCCGCACCGGTCGTGACGGGATCCACGGCGCGTCCTTCGCATCGGGAGAGCTGACCGCGGAGAGCGAGCGCCGACGTCCCCAGGTGCAGGTGGGAGACCCGTTCACTGAGAAGCTGCTGCTC
>QKHC01000126.1 GCA_003251175.1 Gemmatimonadota bacterium | reverse complement strand
CCCGACCCGGCCTCTGGCGGCCGGCGTGGGGTGCCCACCGGCGCGTCATTCACCGCCGCCGATGTGCTCGGTCTGTCGTCGCTGGTGTATCGCTTCAAGCTGTTCGCCGTGGGCGCGTCGGCCAAGTATGCGCGCCAGTCCATCGCCGACTGGTCGGCCGACGCCTGGGCGGCGGACGTCGGCCTGACCGTTGCGGTGTTCGATCTCGCCGCCATCGGGGCCGCCGTGCAGAACATCGGTGGCCATTTCGGCAACGGCGCCAGCCTGCCGACGCGGACCCGGATCGGCATGGTGCTGAACTTCACGGATCCACAGGGCGCGTTTCGCGCCCTGTCGAGCTTCGAGGGGCGCTGGACGGAACGCGCCGCCGCGGTCTTCGCCGTCGGCCTGGAAATGGGCGTGCACCCCTCCGGCATCGGGGTGCTGGGGCGCGTCGGGTTCCAGACGCCCGGCGAGCCGACGGATCGGTCTCCCTGGAGCATCGGTGGCGGCGTGGTCGTCGGATCGCTGCGGCTGGACTATGCCTACGGCGATTTCGATCTCCTCGGGTCCGGCACGCACCGGGTGGGTCTGCGATGGAGGCCATGAGCGATCGGCACCCGCCGCGCTGGCGGCCCATTCTCCGCCGACTCCTCGCCGGCATCGGGATCGGCGTGCCTCTGGGGATCGGCATTCTGCTGGTGGTGAGCGCGGAGGCGCGCTACCTGCTGCACGGCGCCTATGCCGAGGCGCGCCTGCTGCTCGCCCGTCGCGACATCGCGACCCTGGTCGGGGACAGCACCACCCCGGCGGCACTGCGCCAGCGCCTGGCCCTGGTGCTGGTCGCGCGCGAGTACGCCCGCGATGTCCTGGGACTGGCCGTCGGCTCCACCTACACGAGCTACGCCGCCGTGGACCGTGACACCCTCCTGCTGGTGCTGTCCGCGAGCCGGCGCGACAAGCTGAGACCCTACACCTGGTCCTACCCGATCGTCGGCACGGTGCCGTACAAGGGGTTCTTCGATCCCGGTGCCGCTCGCCGCGCCGCGCAGGCCCTCGAGGCGGAGGGCTATGATACCTACCTGCGTCCGGCGGGTGCGTTCTCGACGCTGGGGTATTTCTCCGATCCGCTGCTCTCGACCGTGGTCGAGCGGGATACCATGGAGCTCGTCGCGACGGTGCTGCACGAGCTCGCCCACCGCACGCTCTACGTGCGGAGCCACACCCCGTTCAACGAGTCGTTCGCCAGCTTCGTGGGCTACCGCGGCGCCGCGGCCTTTTTCTATGCCCGCGGGGATTCAATGGATGCGGAGCGCGCCCTGGCCCGCTGGCGGGATGAGCGTGCCCTGGACGGCTTCTACGCCGAGCTCGCCCGCCGCCTCGATTCCGCGTACGCGGTCCCGCTCGGCGCTGTGGCGCTGGCCAGAGCCCGGACCACGCTGTTCGGCTGGGCTCGCAATCAGCTCATGGGGCCGGTGGGCCAGCGGCTGGAAACGTATGACTGGCGCTGGTTCGCGCGGGCCCCGCTCAACAACGCGGTCGTGATCGCCCAGCGGATCTATCGGCAGGACCTGCACCTGTTCGAGGAGATGTACCTGCAATCCGGCGGAGACCTGCCGCGGGCGATCCGCGACATTCAGGTCCGCGTGCTCACCGATCCGGCAACGGACCCGTACGCCGCGCTGTATTCCCTGCCTGGCGCGGCCACCACGCGGCGGCCGGGCGTCGCGCCGCCGTCAGTGGCCGCGCAGGCGCTCGGCTTCGGCGACCCGCTCGATGGCGATGGCGTACGCCGCCGTCCGCAGGGGAACCCCGCGGAGGCGCGCCATGTCGCGGACCTGAGCGTACGCGGTGTGCATCGCCTGCCGCAGCTCGGTGTTGACCTCGTCGAGCGACCAGCGGTGCTGCTGCAGATTCTGTGACCATTCGAAGTAGCTGACGGTGACACCGCCGGCGTTGGCCAGGAAGTCGGGAATGACGGAGATGCCGCGCTCCTCGAGGATGCGGTCGGCAATCGGCGTGGTCGGCTCGTTCGCGGCTTCGACGACCGCCTTGCACTCGATAGTCCCCGCGTTCGTTTCCCTGGTGATCACGCCGCCGAGTGCTGCCGGGACGAGCCAGTCACACGGAATGGTCCAAATCTCCTCGTTGGTGATACTGCGACCTCCCGGCCACTCGGGTACGGGTCGGCGCTCGGCGGTGTGCCGCAGCAGCCCGGCGATGTCGAGACCGTTCTCGTTCACCGTGCCACCCGTAACGTCGCTCACCGCAATGACCTTGGCGCCGTGCTCGGACACCAGCAGCCGGGCGAGGTGACCCCCGACGTTGCCGAATCCCTGAATCACCACCCGGCCGCCGGCGAGCGGAATACCGAAATCGCGTCCGTATTCTTCCATGACGTACATCACTCCCCGACCCGTCGCTTCCTCGCGCCCGAGCGAGCCTCCGAGGGAGACGGGCTTGCCGGTCACGACGGCCGGCGTGTAGCCATGCCGGCTCGAGTATTCGTCGAGCAGCCAAGCCATCACCTGGGCGTTGGTGTTCACGTCGGGTGCGGGGATGTCACGGTAGGGACCGAGCACGATGGCGATCCGCTGGGTGAAACGTCGCGTGAGCCGCTCCAGCTCGAGCCGGCTCAGCTGCCGGGGGTCGACCGTCACGCCGCCTTTGGCGCCGCCGAAGGGAATGTCGAGCAGGGCCGTCTTCCACGTCATGATCGTGGCGAGACCCAGGACCTCGTCCTTGTCGGCGTCCGGGTGGTAGCGGATGCCGCCTTTGCACGGCCCGCGCGCTCCGTTGTGTTGAATGCGGTATCCGGTGAACACCTCGACGCGCCCGTCGTCCATCCGCACGGGGACCTCGACCGTCACCTCGCGGAACGGCTGCAGCAGGATGCGGCGCATGTACGCGTCCAGATTGATCAGATCGGCGGCCCGCGTGAAATGTGATTGCGCGATGGCCTTGCCGGACATCGGGGCGCGCGGCGGCGCGGCTGGTTCGGTCACGGAGCACTCACCGCGGGAGCGGGGAATCGGCGCCCCCCACAGCGCGCAGCGGGATGCTGCGCGAGCGAGAGCGCCGCGGCCCCATTGGGGGCCCGCGCCCGTCGCTCCCCGCGGTCGGTGAGCACCCCCACGACGTCGGCGCGGATCGGCGTG
>QKHC01000078.1 GCA_003251175.1 Gemmatimonadota bacterium | reverse complement strand
CGTGCGCCACAAGGAGCGCCTCAAGGCGCTGCGGCTGGCGGTGCACGTCCTGACGCTCACCGCCACGCCGATTCCGCGGACGCTGCACATGTCGCTCGCCGGCTTGCGGGATCTCACCCTGCTCGAGACGCCGCCGAAGGACCGCTCGCCGGTGCTCACGTTCGTCGAGCCGTGGGACGACGGGCTGATCGAGGAGGCCATCGCGCGCGAGCTCGATCGCGGTGGTCAGGTGTACTTCGTGCACAACCGCATCGAGACGATCGCGTCCATCGCCGGGCGGGTGCAGCGGCTCGCCCCGCGGGGACGGGTCGGCGTGGCGCATGGGCAGTTGCCGGAGGCGGAGCTCGATCGGGTGATGGGGCGCTTCGTGGCGGGCGAGGTCGATGTGCTGGTCTCAACGATGATCGTCGAGTCGGGGCTCGACGTGGCGAACGCGAATACGATGGTCGTGGATCGGGCGGACCGCTTCGGGCTGGCCCAGCTCTACCAGCTCCGCGGCCGGGTGGGTCGCAGCCACCGCCGCGCGTACTGTTACCTCCTGGTGCCGGACCAGCTGGACGCCGACGCCGACCAGCGTCTCGCCGTGCTCGAGCATCACACCGATCTCGGCTCGGGGTATCGGATCGCGCTGCGTGATCTCGAGCTGCGCGGCGCCGGCAATCTGCTGGGGCGCGAGCAATCGGGACATGCGCAGGCCGTCGGCTTCCACACCTATCTGCGGTGGCTCGAGGAGGCGGTCGTGGCGTTGCGGGAGAGCGGCGTGGGCGGCGCCGCTCCGCGCGTCTTCCCGGCGCCGGATGTCGCGCTCGATCAGGCAGCGCGGCTGTCCGACGACTACGTGCCCGATGACGCGACACGTCTGGATGTGTATCGCAGGCTGGCGCGGGCGGGGCGGCCTGGCGACATTCAGACGCTTCGGGAGGAGTTGCGCGACCGGTTCGGTCCCCTCCCAGAGGAAGCGGATCGGCTGTTGCTGGTGTCGGAGCTCCGCGCGCTCGGCGCCTACCTGTGTCTGGAAACGGTCCTGATCCGGGGCGACGAGGCGCGGCTCACTTTTCGGCGGGATGCGACGCCCCGGCTCGCGGCGATCGGCGCGGCGCTGGACGCCGTGCAGTTCGAGGCGGACGTGCGGCGGACGGCACCCCTGTCGCTGCGACTGCGCCGCCTCGGCGGATCGGCGATCGGTCCCGGACTCGTCCGGGCGCTCACCGCGCTCACTGTGAATGCGGACGCCTCACCCGGGGCGAACTCGTAGGGAGGGAGTCGGAATGCGGCGGCTGGCACTGGTGGTTGGACTGGTGGGACTGGCGGCGTGCGAGCCGCTGCGCGACGCGTTCACGGCGCGGCCCGACGTAGCCGCGCGGGCGGGTGGCGAGGTGCTCTCGGTGGAGCGGCTGTCGCAGCTGGCGGGTCTCGGTAAGCAGGTGCCGATGCAGCCCGAAGCGATGCGCCGCCTGGCGACGGTGTGGGTCGACTACATCCTGTTCGCGCAGGCGATCGTGGACGGGCGACCACTCGATGACTCGGCGACGGTCGCCACCGCGATGTGGCCGGCGATCGCGCAGATGCGCTGGGAGCGCTACCACGATGAGATGGTGAACCAGCGGGCCACCGTGAGCGAGCCGCAGGTGGACTCGGCGTTCACCGCGGGCGACTACCGGTTGTTCCAGCACATCCTGCTCCGCGCCCAGCAGAATGCGCCCGCGGACACGGTGGCGATCAAGGAGCGGCAACTCAACGCCATCCTGGCCCGGGCGCGCCGGGATCCCGCAGGGTTCGGCCGCCTGGCGGCGATCCACTCGGAGGACCCCGGCAGCAAGCGGCGTGACGGGATGCTCGGCGTCACCAGCCGCGGCGCCTTCGTCCCGCCGTTCGAGAACGCGGCGTGGGCCCTCGAGCCGGGGGACATCAGCGACGTGGTGCGGACACCGTTCGGTGTTCATATCATCCGCCGCCCGCCGCTGGCCGAGGTCCGCGATTCGTTCAAGGCCGGCCTGGAGGAGCGGATCGCATACCGGCTGGACTCGGTGTTCGTGGACAGCATGGCGGAGGCGCGGCACCTGCGCGTGCAGGACAATGCGCCGGCGCTGGTGCGCCAGCTGGTGCAGAGCTACGAGCGGTCACGCGGCAGCAACGCGGCGCTCGCGACGTACACCGGGGGCCGGTTCCGCGTGCGCGACTTCGCGCGCTGGATCATCGCGATGGACCCCAGTGTGACGCAGGGCATCCAGTCCTCGCCCGACTCTCAGTTGCGGCATTTCGTCCTCATGATCGCGCAACGGCAGGTCCTGCTGCAGGCGGCGGAATCCGCGGGGACACTGCTCGACCCCGACGAATGGAACTACCTGCGCGCCGTGCATGACTCCGCGCTGCGGACGCTGTACAACGTGATCGGACTCGACCCGGCCACGCTGGGAGATACGTCGCAGAGCGTGGAGCTGCGGCACCGCATCGCCGTGGCCACGGTCAGCGACTACCTCGACCGTGTCGTGCGGGGTGAAGCCGGCTTCGTCCCGGTGCCGCCCTTCCTGGCGGACGCGCTCCGTGAGGAGGCCAAGTGGTCGATATCCTCGGCCGGACTGCGCCGCGCGCTGGAGCGCGCGCAGGCCCTGCGCGCCGAGCGGGACACGGCGACCGGCGTGACGCCCGCGCCGGGGCCCGCGCCGATCGGGGGCGGGGATTCCGGAGGGACGGGCGGGCCATGACGTCGCGGTGGGCGGTCGCGCTCCTGGTGGTGGCCGGCTCGCTCGCGTCGAGCGCGGCCGCCCAGGACGAGCAGGTGCTCGACCGCGTGGTCGCCGTCGTGGGGACCCGCGCGATCCTCGCCTCGGAGCTGGAGGAGGAGTTCGTCCAGGCGCAGGCGCAGGCCCAGGCGCGCAACCAGCCGTTTCCCACGGATTCGGCGGAGCGCTTGGCACTGCGCCGCCAGATGCTGCAGCGGATGGTTGATCAGGAGCTGCTGGTGCAGGAGGCCCGGCGCGATACCAGCGTGCGGGTGACCGAGGTCGAAGTGCAGGGCGCCGTCGAGGAAACGGTGCGCAACGTGCGGCAGAATTTCACCTCGGAGAGCGAGTTCCAGCAGCAGCTGCGCCTCGCCGGATTCACCTCCGCGGAGGAATGGCGCCGCTGGCTCGCCGACAATCAGCGGCGCCAGATCTACTCGCAGCGGCTGCTCGAGTCGCGGCGCCAGGCCGGCAAACTCCGGTCCATTCCCCCCACCGAACAGCAGATGCACGATTTCTTCGAAGCCAACCGGAGCAACGCGCAGCCCCGCCCACCGGTGGTTTCGTTCCGCCAGATCGTCATTGCTCCCCAGCCCGACTCGACCGCGCGGGTGCGCGCCCGTGCCAAGGCGGAATCCCTGCTGGTGCTGCTGCGCGGTGGCGCCGATTTCGCCGAGATGGCGCGGCAGGTCTCCGACGACTCGGCGTCGCGTGCCGCCGGTGGCGAGCTGGGATGGTTCCGTCGCGGGGTGATGGTGAAGGAGTTCGAGCAGGTAGCGTTCTCACTTCGTCCGGGCACGATGTCCCAGGTGGTCGAGACCGATTTCGGATTCCACATCATCAAGGTGGAGCGGACGCAGCCGGCCGAAGTCTTCGCGCGCCACATCCTCATCATGCCGGATCTCACCCCGGAGCGGATCACCGTTGCCCGCCAGCTCGCCGATTCGGTGCGCGCGGCCCTCGCCGCGGGCGCCTCGTTCGACTCGCTGGCGCGCCGCTACGCTGACCCGGTCGAGCCGAAGCTCGCCGAAGACGCGCCGATCACAGCGCTGCCGCCGGAGTACCAGGCTGTGATCGGCGACTCGGCAAGCGGGCTGCTGCCGACCTTCGAGCTCGGCGCGGAGGGCCGCCGACCGAAGTTCGTCGTGCTGGAGATCACCGAGCGCCACGAGGGCGGTCCGCTGCAGTTCGAGGACGTGCGCGACCGCATCCGCCAGAATCTCGGACAGGAGCTCGCGATCCAGCACTATCTCGCCCAGTTGCGGCGCGTCACCTACGTCGACGTCCGGCTCTGACGGCGGACGCCGACGCACGGCTTCGCCGCGGCCGCGCCTGGCCGTCACCCTCGGCGATCCCCGTGGCATCGGTCCGGAAGTCGTGGCGCGCGCGCTCGCCGGCGGCATCGACGCGGACGTCGCAGTGGTGGGGCCGGATGATCTGATCGGGGGGGTCCCGGCGGGCCTGAGAATCGGAGTGGGAACCTGGGGAGCAGGGAGAGGGGAGCGGTTCGCTCCGTCCGCCGGAGAGTCCCTCTCCCCTCTCCCTTCTCCCGATGCCGCCGCCGGCCGCCTCTCCGCGGCAGCCATCGAGACCGCTGCTCGCCTGGCGCTCGACGGGAAGGTCGACGCCATCGTCACCGCGCCCGTGCACAAGGCCGCTCTGCACGCCGCCGGCTACGCCTACCCGGGGGTGACGGAGTTCCTCGCCCACCTCGCGGGCGACGTGGAGGTGGCGATGATGCTCGTCGCAGGCGCGTTGCGCGTCGTGCTCGTGACCACGCACCTGCCGCTGCGCGACGTCCCGCATGCCGTGACCGAGCAGCGCGTGGTGCGGGTCGGAGAGATCACGCGAGAGGCGTTGCGGACGCGGTGGGGCATCTCCGCGCCGCGGCTGGCTGTGTGCGCGCTCAATCCCCACGCCGGCGAGGGCGGCGTGTTCGGCGACGAGGACGAGCGGGTGCTGCGCCCGGCCGCGGCGCGTCTCGGCGCCGCGGGGCCCCTGCCCGCCGATACCGTGTTCGTGCGGGCCCTGCGCGGGGAGTTCGATGCCGTGCTCGCCCCCTACCACGACGTCGGGATGACGGCGGTCAAGGTGGCCGGGTTCGGGTCGGGGGTGAACGTGACGCTGGGGCTGCCATTCGTACGGACGGCGCCGGATCACGGGACGGCGTTCGATATCGCCGGGAAGGGGCTGGCGGATCCGGCGAGCATGAGGGCCGCCCTGGACCTGGCGGTTGCGTTGGCAGCGCGCAGCACACAGAAGGCAGACTAGTTGCCGGATGCTCCCTGCCAGCTAGCCGTCGCTGACCTTCTTTCCGGCCCGCACCAGCTTTACCTTGCCAACGCGTCTACCGTCCATCTCCACCACCTCCAGCGTTCCGCCCTTCACCGGCAAGGTGTCGCCCACCTTCGGCAAGCGTCCCAGCGCGCCGAACACCAGGCCGCCCACCGTCACGTAGTCGCTGTCGTCGAGTTCGAGGCTGTAGGTGTCGTTCACTTCGCTGATCTCGGTCCCGCCGCGGATCACGGGGGCTGCGTCGGCGCTGGCGGCGGTGGCGTCGGGCGCGCGGTCGTACTCGTCGTAGATCGGCCCCACGATCTCTTCCAACAGGTCCTCCATCGTGACGAGGCCGGCCGTGCCGCCGTACTCATCCAGCACGATCGCCATGTGCCCTTTCTGCCGCTTCATGTCGGCGAGGACGTCCTCGACCTCGCGGGTGCCGGGCACGAAGAAGGTGGGTCGCATGGCGGTCTCGACAGTGGCCGCGGGATCGGCGCGCAGACCGGCGAGCACGGCCTTGGCGTGGACGGTACCGAGGACGTCGTCCAGGGTTTCGCGGTAGACGGGGTAGCGCGACCGTCCGGTCCGGGCCACGGTGTCGGCCGCATCCGCGAGCGTCGCGTCGACGGGGATGCCGACGATGGCGGTGCGCGGCGTCATCACGTCACGGGCGAGCTTTTCGGTGAACTCGAAGACCCCCTCGATCATCCGGGCATCCTGCGCGCCGAGCTCGCCCGTCGCCTTGCTCTGCTCCACCAGCATCATGATCTCTTCCGGCGAGTGCACCCGCTCGCGCTCCGTCGGCGCCCGCGCACCGAAGAGACGCAGGATCACGTTGGCGCTGCCGTTGAGGATCCAGATGAACGGGTTGGTCGAGATCGTGAAGAGGATCAGGGGTCGCGCCACCCAGCGGCTCGTCTGCTCGGGGTGGAGCAGGGCGAGAGCCTTGGGCGCCAGCTCACCGAGGACGATGTGTAGGAACGTGATGATGGCAAACGCCACGCCAACCGCGACGCCGTGTGTCGCGACGACGTCGAGGGGGGCGGGCAGGCGCGCGAAGGCGCCCTCCAGCGTGCTGGCCAGGGCCGGCTTGCCGATCCAGCCGAGTCCCAGGCTCGCGAGGGTGATGCCGAGCTGCGTGCCGGAGATGTATCTGTCGAGAGAGCGGATCGCCTCCCGGGCTGCGCCCGCCAAGCGGTCGCCGCGACGGATCATCGCCTCGATACGGGTCAACCGCGAGGCCACGAGCGCGAACTCCGCCGCCACGAAGAACCCGTTCGCCGCCACCAGGGCGACGACGGCGAGGAGGCGCAGCAGGATCGATGGGCCAGCGGGGTCGTTCATGGGCCGCGAAACCTAGTCCGGTCGCCACGCGGGGCAAGCTGCCAGCAGGAAAGTGTATAATGTCTGGGATGACAGCGACTTCGCGGGCCGCCGGCGAGCGCGAGCGAGTCGTTCAGGGCTCTCCGCTCCCGCTCGACGCGCGGTGCAGCCACCTGGCGCCGCTGCGGGCGGAATCGCGCCGCCGCATGACGGCGGTGCTCGTCCTCACCGCGACCGTGATGGTCGTGGAGGCGGTCGGCGGGTGGCTGGCGGGGTCGCTGGCGCTGGTGGCCGACGCCGGACACATGCTGGCCGACGCCGCGGCGCTCGGTCTGGCGCTGCTCGCCGCCCACATCGCCCAGCGGCCGGCCTCGGCCGAGCGGTCGTTCGGCCTGCTGCGGATCGAGATCCTGGCGGCGCTGGTCAATGGCACCGCGCTGATCATCATTGCGCTGGCGGTCGCCTTCGAAGCCTGGCGACGCCTCCACGACCCCGTCACGGTGGATGGCGGGCTGCTGGTCGGCGTCGCGGCGGTGGGACTCGTGACCAACCTGGCCGGGGCGATGGTGCTCCACCGCGGTCACGATCATTCGCTCAACCAACGCGGCGCCTACCTCCACGTCCTGTCGGATCTGCTCGGGTCGGTCGGCGCGCTGCTGGCGGGCGCCATCATCCTGGCGACCGGCTGGACCCCAGCGGACCCGCTGGTCTCGGTGCTGATCGCGGTGCTGATCCTGCGGTCGGCGTGGCGACTGGTCCGCGAAAGCGCGGACGTGCTGTTGGAGGCCACGCCGGAACACATTCCCCTCGGCGCGGTGCACGACCAGCTCGCCACGGTTCCGGGTGTGCGCTCGGTGCACGACCTGCACGTGTGGACCGTGACCAGCGGGGTTGTCGCGATGAGCGGGCATCTGGTGGTGGACGATCCGGGCGCGCACCAGCGGGTTCTGGAGGAAGCACAGCAGCGGCTGGGTCGGCTGGGCATCGACCACGTGACGGTGCAGATCGAGCGGGATCCGACCTGCGAATGACGCCCGCCCCGGGGCGGGCACCCTTCACGCACGGGAGGGCACGATGGATCAGGCGATCGAGACCGCCCGCGCGGCGGTGCGCGGGGCGCGCAGCGGCTTGCTGGCGCGCGACGGCGTCGTCGCGACCGGCGTGGGGTACAAGGTGACGGCGGGGCGGCGCACCGAGACCCCGGCGATCATCTGCTCGGTGACGCGCAAGCGTCCGGTGGCCGAGCTCGCGGGGCGTGATGTCGTTCCGCCGATCGTGGCGGGCGTCGCCACCGACGTGATCGAGACCGGCCGCATCCGGGCGTTCCAGCCGCCGACGGGGCGATTCCGTCCGGCTCCCGGGGGCGTCAGCATCGGACACCGCGACATCACCGCCGGCACGCTGGGCTGCCTGGTGCGCAAGGACGGCGAGGCGTTCATCCTGTCCAACAATCACGTGCTCGCCAACAGCAACGATGCTCAGATCGGCGATCCGATTCTGCAGCCCGGGCCGGTGGACGGCGGCACGGTGGTGCGGGACCAGATCGCCACCCTCGCGGCGTTCGTGCCAGTCCGCTTTCAGACGCCCGAGCCACCGAGCGAGTGCAGCTTCGCCAGCGCGGTGATCGCGCTGCTCAACGCCGGCTGCCGGGCGATCGCCAGCCGCACGCGCTATCGCATCGTGTCGATCCAGCAGCAGGAGAATCTGGTGGATGCGGCGATCGCGCGACCGTTGCGTCCGACGGACGTCGAGGACCGGATCCACGAGATCGGGGCCATCACCGGCACCGCGGCGGCGACGATCGGCACAGCCGTCAAGAAGAGCGGGCGCACCACCGGGCTCACCTCGGGCGAGATCATGCAGATCGACGTGACGGTGGACGTGCAGTACGGACCGGGGCAGATCGCGCGCTTCAGCGACCAGCTGCTGGCCGGCGCCATGAGCCAGGGCGGAGACTCGGGTTCGGCGGTGCTCGACGACCGCAACCGGCTGATCGGATTGCTGTTCGCCGGGAGCGAGTCCACTACGATCATCAATCGCATCGAGCACGTGTTCGCGGCGCTGGGCGTGTCGCGGTGAGGGCACTTGCGGCGGCCCTGGTGCTTGGGCTCGCGCCGGGCAGCGCGTGCGGGAGGACAGAGATGGCGCCGACGATCCAGGACGTGAAGGCCCGGCACGAGGCCGAGCTGCTGCAGCTGCCGGGCGTCGTGTCGGTCGGGATCGGCCGAGACACGGACGGGGTCCTCGTCCTCGTGGTCGGCCTGGACCGCGACCGGCCCGAGACGCAAGCCGTTGTGCCGCAGCAGCTCGACGGTCATCGCGTGAAAGTGCAGGTGGTCGGCCAGATCCGCGCCCGGTAGCCCGCTGGTACCGCCGCCGCCGCGGTCGCCGCCGACCGTGGCGATCCCCGACCGCCCCTCTACCATCCCCCGACCCCCTCGCTTATACTGCGCGGCCCGCAACCCTGACATCGGCCGCACCGTGCAGATCCGCAACATCGCCATCATCGCCCACGTCGACCACGGCAAGACCACCCTGGTGGACCAGATGCTCCGCCAGGCGGGAGTGTTCCGTGCCAACCAGCAGGTTGCCGAGCGGGTGATGGACTCGAACCCGCTGGAGCGCGAGCGGGGCATCACGATCCTGGCCAAGAACACGGCGGTGCGCTGGGGCGAGGTGAAGATCAACATCGTGGACACGCCGGGGCACGCCGATTTTGGTGGCGAGGTCGAGCGCATCCTGCGGATGGTGGACGGCTTCCTGCTGCTGGTGGACGCGGCCGAGGGTCCCATGCCGCAGACGCGGTTCGTGGCGGGGAAGGCGCTGGCGCTGGGGCTGCGGCCGATCGTGGTGATCAACAAGATCGATCGCCAGGATGCGGAGCCGGCGCGGGTGCACGACGAAGTGCTCGAGCTGTTCCTCGACCTCGAGGCGTCGGACGAGCAGTTCCATTGCCCGTTCCTGTACGCATCGAGCCGGCAGGGGATCGCCTCGACCGATCTGACGGTACCGGGCACGGACCTGCGGCCGTTGTTCGAGACCATCCTGGCCGCCGTGCCGCCGCCCAGTGGCAACCCGAGCGGACCGTTTCAGATGCTGGTCTCCACGCTCGACCATTCGAGCTATCTGGGTCGCATCGCCATCGGGCGCATCGAGCGGGGGCGGGTGCGGGTGGGGGAGATGGTGGCGCTGCTGCCGCTGGGCGAGCCGGGGATGGTGGCGGAGGGGACATTCGAGCGGGCGCGGGTGGCGAAGCTGTTCGCCTTCGAGGGGCTCGAGCGCAAGGAAGTGGTGGTGGCGGCGGCGGGCGAGATCGTGGCGCTGTCGGGGCTCGAGGGCCTCGAGATCGGGAAGACGATCACGCAGCTCGACGTCCCCGAGCGGCTGGCGGGGATCGCGGTGGAGGAGCCGACGATCTCGGTGGACTTCGTGGTCAACAACTCGCCGCTGGCGGGCCGTGAGGGCAAGTTCGTGACCGGGCGCCAGCTGCGCGAGCGGTTGTTCCGCGAGCTCGAGCGCAACGTGGCGCTGCGGGTGGAGGAGACGGACAGCCCCTACGCCTTCGCGGTGTCGGGACGCGGCGAGCTGCACCTGGGGATCCTGATGGAGACGATGCGCCGGGAGGGATACGAGTTCCAGGTGAGCCGGCCGCGCATCATCCCGCGCGAGGGGGCGGGGGGCGAGCGGCTCGAGCCGTACGAGGAGCTGCTGATCGACGTGGCGGAGCCGTATCTGGGGGTGGTGATGGAGAAGCTGGGGCCCCGGCGCGCCACGCTGATCGACATGCGCAACCCGGGGCAGGGGATGGTGCGGCTGCGTTTCAAGATTCCGGCGCGCGGGCTGCTCGGCTATCGGTCGGAGTTCTTGACCGACACCCGCGGCACCGGCACCTTGCACCACCGGTTCCTGGAGTACGACCGCTGGGCGGGCCCCCTCGCGGGGCGCACGCGGGGGGCGCTGGTGGCAGACCGCCAGGGGGTGGCCGTGGCATACGCCTTGTTTAATCTGCAGGAGCGGGGTACGCTGTTCGTGCAGCCGGGGGAGGCGGTGTACGAGGGGATGATCGTGGGGGAGCACGCCCGGCCCGGTGATCTCGACGTGAACGCCACGCGCGAGAAGAAGCTCTCGAATATCCGGACCACCGCGTCCGACGAGATGGTGACTCTCGAGCCGCCGCGTCCAGTGACGCTGGAGCTGGCGCTCGAATACATCGAGGACGACGAGCTGATCGAGGTGACGCCGTCGTCCCTGCGGTTGCGCAAGCGTGAGCTGGGGGCGACGGAGCGTCGCAAGCTGGCCCGGCAGGCGCGGGCGCTGGACGAGTAGTCGGTCGAACTCAACGCCAACCCCAGCTGGAGGTGACAATGCGGTCCGCCGTGACGTCGGTCGAGTGGTCGCTGAAGCGTCGCAGCGACAATCTCGGCGACGAGGAGTTCGAAGACTTCGAGGAGGATGCGGATCTCGACGAGGATCTCGACGATCTCGACGAGGATATGGACGAGGACGAGGACCTCGAGGACGACGACTACGACGATCTGGATGACGAGTTCGACGAAGGGGACGACGGGTATCGGCGGGGCGGTGGCGGCGGGGGACGGCGAGAGTGGGAGTGAGGGCAATGCGGAACGCGGAATGGGGAATGTGGAATGGGCGCGTGGCCGGCGTTCCTTGTCAGATGGCGGGCCGACGATTCCACATTCCGCATTCGGCATTCCGCATTGGAGCAGGGCCTGTAGCTCAGGTGGTTAGAGCGCACGCCTGATAAGCGTGAGGTCGGTGGTTCAACTCCACCCAGGCCCATTCGAAACGGGAAACGCGGAATGCGGAACGAGGAAGTGATGGAGCCCGCTACCGGTAGACGGTGGCGGGCTTCGGTCTTTGTGGCGAGCTCCTCGCCGCCGGGTCCTGCACGGCGTGGCTTTCTCGCCATTTGGCTAGCGAGGCCGCGGGGTCGGCTGCACCTTGGGGGGCGAGGCCCGTTGATGGATTCGTCGGCCGTGCCCCGGTTGCGGGCAGCCCTGATCCGTTTTGCGATTGGTGTGACTGAGAGGTGAGCGCTTGGGGGGTTCCATGGACTGGTCTTTGATCAACGGATTGCCTGGAGGGCTTGTGCGCGCGCTCCGTGAGCGAAATCCCTTGAACCGTGCCTAACCGTCGCGCGGCCGGTCGCCTGAAGAGTGCGCAGAGGAGCGGGATTGTGTCAGATACCAAGGTCACCACAATTACAGGCACCGAGATTCTCCTCAAGGAAGCGGCCATCGAAGAGCTTAAGTCGAGGTTGCGCGGGGACCTGCTCCGCTCGGGCGACGACGGCTACGACAAGGCCCGCGCGATCTGGAACGGGATGATCGACAAGCGGCCGGCGCTCATCGCTCGGTGCAACGGCCCGGCCGACGTGATCGATGCTGTTAACTTCGCCCGCAGTCACAGCCTGCTCTTGGCGGTCCGCGGCGGCGGGCACAATGTAGCCGGGCAT
>QKHC01000108.1 GCA_003251175.1 Gemmatimonadota bacterium | reverse complement strand
GAGCAGCGCGGGACGAGATCAAGGCGGAATGCGGATTGTGGAACGCGGAATGCCCCCGACGTGCCGTGCGGATGGACGCGACGATGATGGCGACCAACTCACCGGCCTCCTGGCGGATCGCCGCGGCATGCACACGGTCGGCATGACCTGTTTCCTGGAGGAGCCCGATCCAGAACATCGCCTCGTCAGCTTCCTCCTCCACGATTCCCAGCCTCGCGATGAACTCCCGACGCGACCGGGCTCGGCACGCGGCGCGGTAGTTCGCCGCGACCGACGTGCCGGCGCGCAGCAACTGGCGGCTCAGCACCTCCGTGGTCCGCGAACGGGGCAACCGTTCCACCAGCCGCACCACGTCGACCGCGAAGGCTGCGGTGCGTTGCCTCAAGTCGCGCGGCACGGCCTCGCCGCACCGTTCCACACTCCGCGTTCCGCACTCCGCATTCTCTGCCTCCGCAAACCCCGATGGCCTCATGCCCCCCGAACCTCCGCCCACGTTTCCCACACGCGGAGCGACCGCTCCGCCTCGATCTGCTCTTCCACGACGGCGAGCGCGAGGTCGATCTGCTCGCGCGTCCAGCCGACGTTGCGGGCGCCCTGCAGGTGCGCCCGGAGCTGCCGCGGCGCGTCGAGGGTGGCGACCGCCGCCAGGGTACACAGCTCCCGCACGTTGAGCGGCAGGCCAGGCCGACCGAGGATCTTGCCATAGGCGTCCACCAGCACCAGCGACTCGACCGCGGGATGGAGCGCCCGCAGGTTCTCGAGCAGCCGCGGAAAGCGATCCGCGTACACCTGGCGACACGTCTCCGCGCCGCGGTCGCGCCAGCGCTCCCACTCGGCGTGGCTCACTGGCTCACCGGCGTCGGTCGCGGCCCCCGCGAGCTCGCGCCACACGCCGAAGGCGACCAGGGTGAGCGGATAGCCCACGTTGAGGAAGCTCTGCAGCAGCAGCTCCTCGATCCACGCGGCGGGCACCTGCGCCACACGGGCCCCACGGAGGAACAAGCGCAGCCGATCCGCATCACCCCGCGCGATCCCGGCGGCCACGCGCACCATGGCGACGGTGCGCTCGTCGAGCGCGAGCGGCGTGCTCACTGCCGACAATCTCGTCGCTGCCGCGCGCCGCTGTGGTATCCCTTTGTCACGCCACCCCCCCCGTAACCCGCAGCTCGCCCACCAGCTGGCCGCGCGAGTTGGCCACCGACTGGGGACCGAGCGCCGCGGGCTGCGGCCGCAGCCCCAGCTGCTCCAGGACGGCCGCGATCGCCAGCTCGGCCGCCACGCGGTGCCCGTCCTCGACCTTGAGCGCGATCCCGAGCCCATCGGGCAGCAGCAGCGCCGAGTACACCCCCTCCGCCCCCACCTTCACGATCACCCGCCCGGGGTGGGCGCGCATGATCTCGGTGCACGGCCGCCCCGCCCCCGCGATCAGCTCGGGGTGGCGGAGCATGGACTCGACAATGCGGAATGCGGACTGCGGAACGCGGAATGCACTGCCCTGGTTCGGTTCCCCATTTGGCCTTCCGCCTTCCACATTCCGCATTCGAGCATACGCCCACGCCATGTTGCGCAGCGGCAGCGCGAAGCACGGCACCCCGCAGCCGTCGATCGCCACGCCGATGTGTGAAACCGGGAGATCCGTCCAGCGGCTCACCTCGGCGAGGCAGCGCTCCTGGACGGGGTGATCGGGCCGGGTGTAGTGCTCGACGGGCCACCCGTGGTGGCGCGCCAGCGCCAGCATCCCCGCATGCTTGCCCGAGCAGTTGGAATGGATGGCGGTGAGGCGCACGCCGCGCGTCTCGTAGTCGCGGGCCACCACCTCCGACAGGGGCCGGTGCGGACCGCACAGCAGGTCACGCTCGGTGCAGTCGATCTTGGCGAGAAAGTCGCGCACCAGGGCCACCTGCCCGGGTTCGCTCGAATGCGAAGCGCAGGCGAGGGCCAGATCGGTGTGCGTGAGGGCGAAGCGGTCCGCCGCGCCGTCGAGCACCAGGGGCAGCGCCTGGAACGGCTTGGCGGCGGATCGCCAGTAGGTGATGAGGTCGGGCTCGCCGGCGCGCGCCACCAGCGCCCCGGATGCGTCCACGACGGCGACGTGCACGTGATGGCGCGATTCGACCACCGATCCGCGGCGCAGCTCGACGAGCATGAGGCTCCGATGACGACGTGGTTCAAGGTCGCTGGCAGAGGGCAGACGGCAGCGGGTGCACCCGGCCCGCTGCCATCTGCGCACTGTTCTCTCCGGGGAGGAAGATAACGTCCCGCGCAGGTCCGAGGTCGCGGATTTGCCGGAACGGCTCCACCCTTCCAGATTGCGGCCACTGTGCGCGCCGTCGCTCTCGTCGTCGCCGTGCTCGCCATGCCCGCCGCCGTCGGTGCGCAGGCGACCGCCTTCGTCCCGCTCGACCACTGGGGCATGCCGTGGGTCGAGCATCTCATCGCCCGTGGGGCGGTGCGCGACCCCGCGCCGCTCACCCGCCCGCTGCGCCGCGGCGAGCTGCGGCGTGCCCTGGAGGCCGCCGACACCAGCGCCCTCCCCGCCAGCCTGCGGCGCGTGGTACGCGATCTGGTCGCCGAGCTGGCGAGTCCCGACCGCGGCGCCTGGGGTCGACTCGACGCGCACCTCGGCATCGCCGCCGCCACACACGCCCGCCGCGATCCGCTGCGCGAGGCGGGACCGGGACACGTGACATATGCGGGAGGACTCGCCTTCCAGGGCCAGTTCGGTCCCGTGGTCGTCGTCACCCATCCGTACTTCGACACCCGTCTCAAGTGGGATCCCGACTACCACGGCAAGCAGGATCGCGCCGTCGCCGGCCGCAACGCCGAGGCCTACGTCTCGGCACAGTGGACCTACGCCGAGCTGTTCTTCGGGATCGTCGACCGCAACTGGGGCTGGCCGGCGACCGAGAGCCTGCTGCTCAGTGCGGCGCCCTACGGCTACGATCACCTCGCGCTGTCGGTCGGCACCGAGGCGGTGCGCTTCGAGGGCGTCGTGACCCAGCTCGACGACCTCGCCGACACGGCCGGGACGCCGCAGCACCGCTACTGGGTGGCGCACCGCCTCGTCCTGCGCCCGTGGCGCGCGACCGCCGTCACCCTGTGGGAAGGCACGCTGCTCGCGGGTCCCGGGCGCACGCTCGAGCCGTGGTTCGCGAACATCTTCACCCTCGGCCTGCTGGCGCAGTACGACCAGGGCACCGACGCCAATAACCTGCTGGGCGTCGATCTCGCCACCCGGTTCGGTCGCGTCGACCTGTACGGCTCGCTGCTGGTGGACGACCTCCAGGTGGATGACGCGACGCCGGGCGACGCGGAGCCTGCGAGCTACGGCTTCACCCTCGGCGCGCAGGCGGCGCTCGGCCCGGCGGTCTGGACGGCGCTGTACACGCGGGTCTCGAACCTGGCCTATCGCACGCCCAATCCCGCCGAGGCGGTGATGCGGCGCGACGTGGGATTGGGGCGCAACTTCTCCGACTACGATCAGCTGACGCTGCGCGCCACGGTGCCGCTGCCGCCCGGCGTGCTGCTGACGCCCGAGGCGACGCTGCTGCGCCAGGGCGAGGGCGATTTCCGGCTCCCCTACCCCGCCGTCGCCGACTATCCTTCGACGCCGGTGTTCCTGGCCGGCACGCCGGAGCGCACCGTGCGCCTCGCGGCCGATGTGCGCCTCGACCGTCGGCGCTGGAGCGTCTGCGCCAACGCCGGGGTGCACCTGGTGAGCGACCAGGGACACACGCGGGGCGCGTCCGAGTCGCGGTTCGTCGGCAGGCTTGGGCTGACCTACCGGTTTGCCACCTCTGGAGAGCTGCCGTGAGTGCAATGCGGAATTCCGAATGCGGAGTGCGGAGTGCGCCCGGCGCGGCCCGCCCTCGGTTTCGCAACGTCGTTCCGCATTCCGCATTCCACATTCCACATTGGTGCTCGTCATGACCCTCGACACCGATTCCGCGCGCTTCACGCGCGACCGGGTGCTGGCGCTGCTCGAAGCCATGAAGCGGCGTCGCGTGGTGGTGGTCGGCGACGCGATGCTGGACGTCTATCTCGAGGGCGAGGCGGAGCGGCTGTCGCCCGAGGCGCCGGTGCCCGTCGTCACGGTGCGGGCGCGCCGCACGGTGCTGGGCGGCGCCGCCAACGTGGCGGCGAACGTGGCGGCGATCGGCGCCGAGTGCCGGCTGGTGGCGGTGATCGGCGACGACGCCCGGGGTGACACGGTGCGGGCCGAGCTGGTGCAGGCGCGGCTCGCCGACCGCAACCTGGTGCTGACCCCGGCCCGCCCCACGACGTCGAAGACGCGGGTCATGGCGCGCGGGCAGCAGGTGGTGCGGATCGACGAGGAAGTGGAGGAGCCGATCCCGGCCGACGCCGAAGCCCTGCTGGCGGCACGGATCGAGGAGGCGATGAGCGACGCCGACGCGCTGTTGCTGGAGGACTACAACAAGGGCGTGCTCACCCCGTCCGTGATCGAGCACGCCATGGCGCTGGCGCGCCACCGGGGCGTCCCGGTGGTGGTGGACCCGAAGTTCAAGCATTTCTTCGCCTATCGTGGCGCGACGGTGTTCAAGCCCAACCGCCGCGAGCTCGAGCAGGCGATGGGGGCGGCGCTCGACCTTGCCCATCCCGGCGCCCTCCCCGATTCGCTCGCCCGGCTCGGCGTCGACAACCTGCTGCTGACGCTCGGTGCCGAGGGCATGGTGCTGGTGAGCCGCGACGGCACCGTGACGCGCATCCCGACGCTGGCGCGGCAGGTGTACGACGTGTCGGGGGCCGGCGACACCGTCACCGCGTGGGTGGGGACCGCGCTGGCGGCGGGGGCGACGCTGCGCGAGGCGGCGGGGCTCGCCACCTACGCGGCGGGTATCGAGGTGAGCAAGGCGGGCGTCGCCACAGTGGCGCCGTCCGAAGTGGTGGCCATGCACGAGACGTACTACGATCAGCTGGGCATGCTCCGGCGAGGAGGACTGCTGTGAAAAGCGGAATGCGGAGTGCGGAGTGCGGAAGGCGGCGCCTCACGGTCGCGCTCATCGTACTGCTGGGAATCGCGGCGGTGGGAACGCGCAGCGCGAGCGCGCAAGGCGACGCGATGCCGCAGCTCTCGCCCGCCGACTCCGAGGCGTACGACATCACGCAGAACCTGCAGTTCGGCTGCAAGCCGCAGCGCTGGGCCAAGTCCGAGGGCTCGGAGTCGCGCATCGAGAACCGGCCGCAGCCGCTCACGGGCCGGGCCAGCCTGGTGCTGGAGAACGACGAGATCTTCCTGGTCCTCGAGCAGTACAACGAGGACGGCTCGCTGTTCTGCGCCGTGCTCACGCGGCGCGGGGTGCGGCCGCCCGCCGGCCGCTACGCCGTGGGGCGCGTGTCGGCGGGGCTGTTCGAGCAGACCGAGCCCATGGCCAACGAGCCGTTCTACGGCATGTTCGCTTTCCGGGACGCCACCCACGCCTCGCTGCTGGTGGTGGACTCCGGCTTCGTCGAGCTCACGACCAGCGAATCGGGCAAGGTCACGGGGTCGTTCGAGCTGGCGGGATTCGCGATCGACGGAGCGCAGCGGACCGCCGGGGTGGTGCGGCGCGGCTCGTTCACGGCGGTGACGCCACCGGAGTAGTGGGACGTGGCGTTGGCGGCCGCCGTGCCGGGAACTGGAGCACGGCATTCCCCACTCCCCATTCCGCCTTCTACATTGTCTTCCAGGGCCCTTAGCTCAGGGGTTAGAGCAGCGGACTCATAATCCGTCGGTCCCAGGTTCAAATCCTGGAGGGCCCATCAACACGGCACTGCCGAGGCGGTCACGGACCCGCGACGGGGTTGCCGTCGAGGTCGAGCCGCACGATCGGCGCCACGCCCAGCGCCGCCAGCGGCTCCGCCACCACCGCCGCATCCCCGACGATCACGATGGCGAGGTGATCGAGATCGACATAGCGACGCGCGGCGGCCACGAGATCTTCGCGGGTCACGGCGTCGATGTGGCTCGGGAAGTCCTGGTAGTAGGTGGACGGCAGATCCTGGGTGAAGATCGCGGCCACCGAGGCGTTGATGCCGTTCACCGAGGCGAACCGCCGCGGCAGCGACTGCACCAGTGACTGTTTTCCCTGCAGGATCTCGTCGTCGGTGAACGGGACCTCCCCGCGCACTCCACGGAACTCCCGCAGGAACTCGATCAGCGCGCTGTCGGTCTTCTCGCTCACCACCCCGCCGCCGGCGCGGAACGCCCCGGGGCCCCGTCCGAAGTCGAAGTCCGAGCCGACGCCGTAGCTGTAGCCCTTCACCTCGCGAATGTTGTGGTTCAGCCGCGACTGGAACAGCCCGCCCAGCAGCGTGTTCATCACCTCGATGGCGTAGTAGTCCGGCGTGTCGCGCGGCGGCCCCGGGAGCCCGATCGCGAACACCGACTGCACCGCGCCGGGCTTGTCCACCAGATAGATGGTGGCGGGCCGCAGCGGCGGCACCGCCGGGTACTTCCAGGCGGGCCGGTCACCCCCCGCCCCCCACGCCGACAACGCCCGCTCCACGGCCGCCCGCACCGCCTCCGCGCGCACATCCCCCGTCACCGTGATCACCGCCCGGCCCGGCCGGTAGTAGGCCCGGTGGAACGCCACGATGTCGTCGCGGGTGATCGCCTGCACGGTGCGCTCGGTCACCACCCGACCGTACGGGTGCGCGTCGCCGTACAGCATGCGCGCGAACACGTTGGACGCGATCGCCGCCGGCCGGTCGCGGGCCTGACGCAGCTGCACCAGCGTGCGGCCGCGGATCCGTTCCAGCGCCTCGCCGGGAAACGCGGGGTCGAGCAGCATGTCGGCGACCAGCGCCAGCGCCGGCTCGAAGCTCGCGGTGAGCGAGGTGAACCCGATGCCGCCGCCTTCGCCCCCCACGCGGCTCGTGATCGTCGTGCCCAGCAGCTGCTGTGCCTCCGACAGCTGCTCGGCCGTCATCGTGCTGGTCCCCTCGCTCAGCATCTGCGAGGTGAAGTCGGCGACCCCCGCCTTGTCGGCGGGCTCGAAGTTGTCCGCGCCGCCCACGAGCTGAATGCTGAACGCCACCAGCGGCAGACCGTGCTTCTCGGTCACCACCAGCTCGGCGCCGTTCGACAGCGTCGTGCGGGTCCACGTCGGCACCACGATCGCCGGCGTGGGTCCGGGGGTCGGGGGAACGCTGCGGTCGAGGATCGCCTGCGCGGCGAGCGGGGCGCCGACGACGAGCCCGGCGAAGGCGGAGACTACCAGTGCGCGTCGCATCAGCGGACCTCCATGATGTAGTGGCCGCCGTCGGGCGCCACGGTGACCCGCGTGCTCTCCTCCGCCCGGGCAGCCAGCTCGGGCTGGCCCTCCGGGACGATGCTCAGCACCACGCGCCCGGCACCGAGGTAGCGGCGCGCCACGCGCTGCACGTCCGCCGCCGTCACACCCTTCAGCCGGGCGTATCGGGTGCGGTAGTGCGCGGGATCGCCGTGGAACACGAGCCCGGAGAGCAGCGTCTCGGCGCGACCCAGGTTCGATTGCAGCGACGCGACGAAGTCGAACTCGAGCCCGGCGGCGGTGCGCCGCATCTCCTCCGCGGTGGGACCCTCGCGGGCCAGCCGAGCCATGATCGAGTCGGTACCCGCCTCGAGCTGCGCCAGCGTGTGCCCGGGCCGCGGCGTCACCAGCACGACGAAGCTCCCCGCCAGCTCGTTGTCGTCCTGGAACGCGGCGACGCTGGCCGCCGACTGCTGATCGTACACCAGCGTCTTGGTGAGACGGGCCGTCCGCGGTCCGGACAACAGCGCCGCCACGAACCCCAGCGCGTAGCTGTCGTCGTCGTTCTCGCCCACGGTGGGCCAGGCGAGGTAGAGCCGCGGCACCTGGACCCGATCCTCGAACACCAGCCGGCGCTCCGCCGGCAGCGTGACGCGGTCCACCGTCGGTCGCATGATCGCGGCACCCCGGGGCAGATCCCCGAAATACCGCGTCACCCACTGCTTCACCTGCGCGGTGTCGATGTCGCCCACGATCGCCAGCGTGGCGTTCGAGGGCGCGTAGTACAGGCGGAAGAACCGCTTCACGTCGTCCACGGTCGCCTGCTGCAGGTCCGCCATGTATCCCACGACGGGCCACGCGTAGGGATGCGACGCCGGCAGCGTGGCGGCGGTCAGGATCTCGAACGCCCGGCCGTACGGCTGGTTGTCGACGCCCTGCCGCCGCTCGTTCTGCACGATGTCGCGCTGGGCGATGAACTTGCTCTCGTCCAGCTCGTCGAGCAGGAACCCCATGCGATCGGACTCGAGCCACAGCGCCGTCTCGACGTAGTTGGACGGGACGTTCTCGAAGTAGTTGGTGCGGTCGTTGCTGGTGGATCCGTTGTTGTTGCCCCCCACCCCCTCGGTGAGGCGATCGTGCAGTCCGTACGGCACGTGTCCCGACCCGGTGAACATCACGTGCTCGAACAGGTGCGCGAACCCGGTGCGCCCCCGCTCCTCGTTCTTGGATCCGACGTGGTACCACACGTCCACGGCGGCCTGCGGGATGGTGCGATCGACCGAGAGGATCACCTGCAGCCCGTTGGGCAGCGTGTACCGCTCGAACGGCACGTCGATCGACGTCGGGGCGGTCTCGGGGACCTGGGCCAGGGCGGGCGCGACGGCGGGCGCCGCGAGCAGCGTCGAGGTCCAGGCGATCAGCGTTCTGGTGCGCATGCCCATTGCTCCGTTTCGACGGTACGTGTCTCCCCGCTCCCTCACGGCGCGAGATCCAGCTCCCGCGTCTCCTCCGGCCCCAGCTCGAACTCCCGGTCGCACACCGCCACGCGGACCGGACCGACGGTCGAGGGCAGCGTCGTCACCGTGAGGCGGTCGCGGGTCAGCGCCAGCTGGATCGCGTGCCCGCGGTAGCGGACGTTGAGACGCAGGCAGCGCACCGTGGCGGGCAGCCGCGGGTTGAGCCGCAGCACGTCGCCCCGCATCTCGAGACCGGTGTAGCAGCGCTGCACGATGTCCACCGTCCCCGCCATGGCGCCGAGGTGGATGCCCTCCGCGGTGGTGCCACCCTGGATGTCCCGCACGTCGCTGTCGAGCGCCTCGCTGAAGAACCGCCACGAGCCGGCACGGTCCGACCGGGCCAGCGCCCAGGAGTCCACCACCCGGCTGAGCGTCGAGCCGTGCGCGGTGCGCCGCAGGTAGTAGTCGATGGTGCGCGGGATCGACTCCGGGTCGAACGCGTACCCCAGCCGCTCCACCAGCTCCCCCAGCTCCTCGGTGGAGAACAGATAGAACAGCATCAGCACGTCGGCCTGCTTCGACAGCTTGTAGCGGTTCGGCGTGTCGTCCTCGGCTTCGAGAATGCGGTCCAGCCGCTGAATGTCGTGGTACTGCTCGCGGTAGGCCGCCCAGTCGAGCTCCCGCAACGCCTCATACCCCTGGAACTGGCACAGGATGCCGTCCTGGAAGACCAGGCGCAGCTTGCGGCTGACCTCGTCCCAGCGGGCCAGCTCCGCGGCGCTGAGATCGAGCCGCGCGTCGAGCTCGCGCGCCCGGTCCACGGGGAGCAGTCCGCGCACCTCGAGCCCGCGGCACAGCACCCAGGCCGCCATGATGTTGGTGTAGGCGTTGTTGGCCAGCCCCGGCTCGTCGCTGTCGGGGTAGCCGTCGTGATACTCGTCCGGCCCCATCACCCCGGTGATGTCGTAGCGGTCGGCGTCGGCGTCGTAGTGCGCCACGCTCGCCCAGAAACGGGCGATTTCCAGCAGCAGCTCCGCTCCATAGAAGGAAAGGAACTCGAGATCGCCCGTCACCTGGTAATACTGCCACACGTTGTAGGCGATGGCGGCGTTGACGTGCCGCTGCCGATGCGAGCGGTCGGGAACCCACCGTCCCGAGCGGGGATTGAGGTGCACCAGCTGGGTTTCCTCGCGCCCGTTGCTGCCGCTCTGCCAGGGGAACATCGCACCGCGGAACCCGGCCGCCGTCGCCGCCGCCCGCGCCTCGGCGAGACGGCGATGGCGGTACATCAGCAGCGACCGCGTGATCTCGGGCATCCGCAGGTTGAGCAGCGGGAAGATGAACAGCTCGTCCCAGAACACGTGCCCCCGGTAGGCCTCGCCGTGCAACCCGCGGGCAGGCACGCCCACGTCGAGCCCCATCGTGTTGGGCGAAGCGGTCTGCAATAGATGGAATACGTGGAGGCGCAGGATGCGCAGGTCACCGGTGGGGTCGCCGTCGTCCTGCTCGAGCTCGAGGGCCATGTCGAAGCGGCGCCACAAGTGCTCCCAGGCCAGCGCGTGACCGTGCCGCAGCTCGTCGAACGAGCCGGCGCGGGCGACCGCCGAGCGCGCCTCGAGGCCGCACTCCGCGATCGCGGCGTCGCGCGTGGTGTAGAGCGCCACGACTTTGTCGATGGCGAGCGGCGCCTGGCCGTCCACCGTCACCGTGAACTCGTGCGCGATGGCGCCGGGATCGCTCAGCACCCGGCGCGGCGGCCCGACCGGCAGCCCCCCACGCCGCACCCGCGTGCGGGCCGCCTGGGCCACCTCGACCCGCGACTGTGTCGTCCGCACCTTGAGGTAGATCGTGTCCTCGCCCACACTCTCGCCGTCGACCGGCTCGAGGTGTCGGTTGCTGAGCCCGCGGTAGCGCGCCACACCGGCGTTGGTCACGGTGCCGTCGAGGGCCGACCGCACCGTGACCTCCCCCGACCAATTCATGGGCGTGAGCACCAGACGGTGCGCGGCGAGATGCGGCTGCGCCATGTGCACCAGCCGCTCGTCCTCGAGCAGCGTCTCCCGCCCGGCACCATCCTTGAAGCGGATGCGGCGGCTCAGCTCCCCGATGGCGAGGTTGAGCTCCTGGCGGTACTCGAGCACGTCCACGTGCCGCAGGTCGAACCACTCGCCGGAACCCATCCGGAAAGTGAGCGACAGCCAGTTCGGCACGTTGACGAGATCCTCGTTCCAGACCTCCCGGCCGGCGAGATCGGTGCTGAGCCGGTTGTAGCACCCGGCGACGTAGGTGCCCGGATAGTGGACCTCGTCGGCACGCGCCTCCGCGGCCGCGCCGCGGGTCGCGAAGTAGCCATTCCCGAGGGTGCACAGCGCTTCGCGCAGTCCTTGCTGCCCGGGATCGAAGCCGTCGTACACGAGGCGCCACGCGGCGCCGTCGGGCGCGTGCGGGTGATCGCACGGCACCGCCGCACCGGGTCGCGGGTCCGCCGCCGCGGTGGCATCAGGCATGGGGAACATCGGCCGCGGGTGCGGCCCGCGGGGGAAGCAGCGGCACCAGCTCCTCGAGATTGGACACGACCAGGTCCGCGCCGTGCGCCGCGAGACGCTCGGCCTGACCCACCCGGTCGACACCCACCACGACGGCGAATCCGCCGGCGTGGCCCGCCGCGACGCCGGCGACCGCGTCTTCGAGCACCGCGGCCCGGCGCGGCGCGACGTCGAGTCGGCGCGCCGCTTCGAGGAACATGTCGGGCGCGGGCTTCCCCGGCAGCCCCAGCCGCTCCAGGTCGGATCCGTCCACCCGCACGGCGAACATCGCCGTCAAGCCGGCGGCGTCGAGCACCGCGGCACCGTTGCGGCTCGACGTCACGACGGCCAGCGGCATGTCCCGCGCGCGGGCGGCGCGCACCAGCGCCACGGCGTCCGGCCACACCGCCACGCCCTCCCGGGCGAGGCGATCCAGGAACAGCCCGTTCTTGCGATTTCCCAGCCCGCAAATCGTCTCGCGGTCGGGGGGATCGGCGGGATCGCCCTCCGGCAGGGTGATGGCGCGCGCGGCGAGAAAGTCGCGCACGCCGTCGTAGCGCGGCTTGCCGTCCACGTAGTCGCGATAGTCACGGTCGA
>QKHC01000035.1 GCA_003251175.1 Gemmatimonadota bacterium | reverse complement strand
CGCGCCGCGGGATGCTGCGCGAGCGAGAGCGCCGCGGCCCCATCCGGGGCCCGCGCCCGTCGCTCCCCGCGGTCGGTGAGCACGCCCACGACGTCGGCGCGGATCGGCGTGACCAGGTGGGCCGGATGCTCGAGCACGAAGACCAGACCGGTCCCTTCCTCGATGGCCTGTGTGAGCCGCTGCCAGGCGGCATCGGCCGGCAAGGGCCGCACGGCCACGACCAGCGGACACCGGTTGGTGTCGAACTCCCCGACGGAGTCGAGGGGCGCCGCGAGAGCCGCGGACAACGTGTGCCAGACGGGCCCGCTCGGGCCGATCACGATGACCTGCCCGAAGCGCCAGCCCCGGTCACGCGCCAGCTCCAAGAACGCCGCCACCAGCGCCTCATCCGTCGGGGGGGTCGGGGCCGGCGTGGGCGCGAGCAGTACCCCGCCGGTGTCCGCGAACCAGCGTTCCGCCGGCGCCAGGTCGGCAGGACGCCGGGGTGCGAAGAACGCGTAGCGGCGGGTCGCCACCACTTCACGCTCTGCCTCGCTGCGCTGCTCGTCGTGCTCGGCGGCCTGCGCCGCGCCCTCGAAGGCCACTTCCGCGGCCACGTACTGACCGGCGTCGCGCAGCACCCGGCCGCGCACCTTGAGAGTCTCGGTGTGGGGCTCGAGCGCGAACGCCCGATCGAGCGCGAGGAGCGCCCGATTCCCATCGCCCAGCCGGTGGGCGGCCAGGCCCAGCTCGTGCCACGCCAGTGCGAGGTGGGGGTCGTGCTCGAGCGCGCGCTCGAGCGCCACCAGAGCATCGCGGTACTGCCCCAGATCCACGAGGGCGGCGCCCCGCAGTGTGTGGGCGACGGCATCGTCGCCGAACTGTGCGACGGCGGACTCGGCGAGCCCCAGCGCGTCGCTCAGGCGCTCGTCGCGCCGCAGCAGCTCGAAGTACTCGACCCAGCAGTCCTTCCACGCGGGGTTGCGGGCCAGCAGATCCCGATACGCGGCCTCTGCCTCACCGGTCTGTCCCTCGCGCGCCAGCCAGCGCGCGCGCACCATCGCGCGCTCCCTCGGCTCATCGGGAAACAGGTTGTAGGACGCGGTGCTGCGCATGGCGGAGAATCTACCGGCGGCGCCCGTGCTGGCTAGGCGCGCTGCCGCGCCATAGATTGCGGCACATGGATCAAGAACGCCTGCTCCGCGAGCTGTCCGAGTTCCTCTCCATCCCCTCCGTTTCCACCATGTCCGCGCACGACGCGGACGTGCGTCGCGCGGCGGAGTGGGTCGCCGCCGAGCTCCGGCGGCTGGGTTGCCAGGAAGTCGAGTTTCTCGGCAGCGACGTGCATCCGGTCGTGTGGGGCGTCGGGCCCGAAGTCCCGGGAGCGCCCACGCTGCTCATTTACGGGCACTACGACGTGCAGCCGCCCGATCCGCTGCGCGAGTGGGTCTCTCCCCCGTTCGAACCAACGGTGCGCGGCGGGCGCATCTTCGCCCGCGGCGCCGTGGACGACAAGGGACAGGTGTTCGCCCTGCTGAAGGCGGTCGAGGCCTGCGGGACCCCGCCGGTGAACCTCCGCTTCCTGCTGGAGGGTGAAGAGGAATACGGCAGCGCGGTGCTGTTCGACCTGCTGCGCAAACAGCCGCAGCGGACTGCCGCCGATGCCGTGCTCGTCGCCGATATGGCCTACATCGCCCCAGGATGGCCCGCCGTCTACAACGTGCTGCGGGGTATCTGCTATGCCGAGATCCACGTGCGCACCGCCCGAAGCGACATGCACTCCGGCGAGTACGGCGGCGCGGCGCCCAATGCGCACGAAGCGCTGGTCCGGCTGCTCGGTCGCCTCAAGACCGAGGACGGCAAGATCCACGTCCCAGGCCTGTACGAAGCGGTGCGCCGGCCGTCCCGCCAGGAGCTCGCCGCATGGAAGAAGCTCCCGTTCAAGGAGCGGGAGTTCCTGAAGCAGCGCGTGGGCGGGAAGGCGCTCACCGGACTCGCGCGCTATTCCGTGCTGGAGCGGTTGTGGGCGCTCCCCACGTTTGAGATTCACGGCATCGTGGGTGGATTCACCGGCGAGGGGGCCAAGACGGTGATACCGGCCGAGGCCACCGCCAAGGTCAGTTTGCGACTGGTGCCGGATCAGAAACTCAGTCGCGTGGAGCGGCAGTTCGCCACGGCGGTGCGCAAGCACACCCCCAAATACGCCGATGTGAGCGTGAAATTCCTGCATGGCGCCGACCCCGCCGTGGTGAAGCTCGATCACCCGGTGTTCGGTATCCTCGACCGGGCGTTTCGCGAGGTCGTGGGACGAGGGGTCGTACCGGTGCGGGCAGGCGGAACGATCCCCATCGTTCCCGCGCTGGGTCAGCGTGGCGCGCCCGTGGTGCTGACCGGGATCGGCCTGCCGGACGACGGCCTCCACGCGCCCAACGAGAAGCTCGACCTGCAGCAGCTCTGGGACGGCATCGAGGTTTTCAAGCGCTTCTACGAGCTGTTCGGGGCGGAAGGCCGGCAGTAGTCACGGCGACGGACGGCGCCGTCGTCCCCAGCTGACGGGCGGTGCTGGGCCCAGCGGGACCGCGCCGCGCGCCCGGTATCCAAAGGCGGTCTCGAAGCCTCGTACCACAGCTGCTGCCGCGCGATTGGCCAGCGGCGCGCCGGTCGCGCCGCGGAGAGCACGCTCGCGCTCCACGGACGTCATCTCCACCTGAGGGATTCCGCAGGGCACGATACGGGTGAAGGCTCCGAGGTCCGTGCTCACGTTGAGCGCGAACCCGTGCCACGTCACCCACTGTTTCACGTGAACGCCGATGCTGGCGATCTTGCGCCCCCCGGTCCAGACGCCGGTGTATCCGCTGCGCCGCTCGGCCACGATGTCCAGATCGCGCAGGGCGAGGATCAGGACCTCCTCGAGCACGCGCAGATACCAGTGGAGATCGGGCCGGAGGTTGCGCAGGTCGATGATCGGATACCCCACCAGCTGGCCGGGCCCGTGATAGGTCACGTCACCGCCGCGCTCCACTTCCACCACGTCGATTCCTTCGGGGCGCAGCACGTGCTCGGTGTGGCTGGTACGGCCCAGGGTGATCACCGGCGGGTGCTCGAGGAGCAGCAGTACGTCGTGCTGGCGGTGTCCCGCGATTCGCTCGGCCGCCAGCTGACGTTGCCAGGCCAGCG
>QKHC01000133.1 GCA_003251175.1 Gemmatimonadota bacterium | reverse complement strand
AGCGTCGCGCGCCGCGCTCGCGACGAGCGGCGCCGGCTGGCGATCGAGTACGCGGGGTCTACTGGTGAGCCCGCGGCGCGGACCGTCCATCCGCACCAGCTCGTGCGCCACCGCCGCTGGTGGTACGTCGTCGCCTGGTGCGAGCGGGTGGGGGCGGTGCGCCGCTTTCGCGCCGACCGCATTCTCGACGCGTGCCTGCTCGACGACGGCTTCGACCCGCGGCCGGACTTCGCGCCGATCTCAACTACCGCGATGCTGCTCGACGCCGACGAAGTGATTCTGGCCCGGGTGGCGTTCGACGGCCGCATCCGCCGCTGGATCGAAGAGCGGCATCCCGGCGGTCGCGATCTTCCCGATGGTCGCTATGTCGTCGCTTATCGCGTGGCGGATCCGGCCTGGTTCGTGCGCGAGGTGCTGCAGTACGGCGACGGGGCCGAGGTGCTCGAGCCGGAGAGTCTGCGTGACGCGGTGCGGCGTGTGGTGCGCTAGGGCCCGTGGACCAAGTGCCGCCTCGATCGTGGCGTTTGTCCGCGAGGCGTGTGGGGGAGGGACGTTGAGGGGGAGAAGAGCCCGCTGCAGCAGCCTTGAACGCGAGCTGTTCGGCCCGCGATCTCTTCCTTAGAACGCCGTCAACCGCAGGTTCGTGAAATGCAGGTGACCTACGACGCCGTTATCCGACCCGTCGCTGGTCAGGTCCACGTCCCCCACGAAGGGCGCACCGACAGCAGTCGTGAAGAAGGGTCCATAGTAGTACACCCAGCGCGTGCCATCGCCGTTGGGCGCCCCGTCGTACGTCCGGATCTCGTAGCTGTGCCAGGAAATGGAGTCGGCCTCGAAGTAGATGAAGAGCCGCATCTCCGTCCCGTGCTCCGTCCACTGGAGCTCGAGCGTCTTGAAGGTGGTGTTACCCGTATTGCCACCGACGGTCACGCCCGGCACGTCAGCGAGAAAGCGCAGGCCCGTGCCTTCGATCTCGACGTAGAAGTCGTCTGCCTCGAGACGCACCCCGCCGTGCTGCCACAGGACCGCGTGCTGCGACGGATCCGATCCCGTATCACCACATCCCTCGGTGACGCCGACGCCGATGATTACCGCCCAGAGAACAACCGCCGACCGTGGCATACGGCCCTCCCAACCAGCCACCCCGCGTATCGTGCAACCGCGACCGCGCGTCCGTGCTTCATGCCGAGCCGCGCCTTCTTGCACGCTACGCGCGGTCAGCCCGGATTCGAAATCGTCAGCTTGAAGCCATCCGGATCCGTGATCGCGAATCCGAGCGGGCCCCACGGCAACGCCGCCACCTCGTTGTCGGGCGGAAACCCGGCCCGCTTGGCCTGCTCGGCCAACGCGTGCAGGTCCTGGGTAGTGGTAAGCCACAAGCGCATGCCCACTCCCTTGCTGCGATCCCGCCCCTTGGCGAAATCGTCCTGCCCCAGACCGATCTCCGCCTCGCCGGCCTTGAGCATCACGAACCGCAGCTGACCGCCCTCTTCGTGCCGGTCCGTGATCGAGAAGCCCAGGCCGTCCACGTAGAACTTGATACTTCGCTCGAGATCCGACGCGGTCATGCTGGGTGAGACCCGGCTGCTCTGAAGACCGATCCTGGCCATGCCATGCTCCTCGGGAGAGATGCGCCGCTGCACAATGGTCAGGAAAAACCTACCATCTGCCAACGCTCGGCGCTCAGAGTGATCCCTTGCTCATTGGCTCGGTCTGAGTGCGAGCCGATGGGGAATGCCGGCGAGCGGTCGTCCGTCGCGGAACAGTTCTTCCTGTGCCACGCCTCGCAACTCCTCGCCATCCTTCCACAGCATCAGCACGAGCCGGTGCACACGGCCCTTGCCGGCGCCCACTGGCAGCGAGCCGATAGCGGTGGCCTCCAACGCACCGCGGTCCCACCCCAGCTGCTGCAACAGGTACGCCGACCCACCGAGAGAGAGCACCGGCGCGTCGGGAACCGTGAAGTCCACACTCACCGCCACGCTATCGCTGCCGTCGAGCAGGATTCCGTCGAACCGTCCGGCGAGTGACCACCCGGGCGCAGTGAGCTCGGCCTGGATCGACTCGACCGCCGCGCCGAGCTGACCCGCGAGGGCGGAGTCGAGCGCCGAGAGAACGAAAGCCGCGACCTCCAGGGCGGGAACTCCGGTCGCGTTGCAGAGCACGACGATGCCGAGCTGTCGCTCGGGCACCAGGAGGACTGCGGCTGCTCCACCGGCAGCCTCACCGTCGCTGATGAGGACGGTGCTGCCGTCAAGACGCACGACGCCCCACCCCCGGGAGTAGTCAAAGCGGCGGTCGGTCGGCAGCTCCGTGAGGGCGACGGTGATCGCCGCGTCTCGGCTGAGCGACACTGCCTCCCGGACGCCGAGGTGAAACTGGGCATAGCGCAGCAGATCGTGAACGGTCGACAAGAACCCGGCCCCACCATCCGGACGGAGGCGAAAGCGTCCCGCAATCGCCTGCCTGTCTTCGCCGTAGCCGCGGACCGCCCCGGAGTCCCCCACCCACGCGTCGCTGGTCGTGGCCACCATGCCGAGCGGCTCGAAGAGCGTCCGCTCCATGACGCGCTGGAACGGTGCGTCACCGACGCGCTCGATCACCTCGGCGAGCACGCCGTAGCCGAGGTTGGTGTAGAGGTACCGCTCGCCCGGGGATGACACGAGCATCAAATGATCGCCCATCAGCGCCCGCCGTCCGCGCAGCGTTTCGGGCCGGTCTGCGTACTCGTAGTGCCACAGGTGTGGGATGCCCGACTTGTGCGCGAGCAGGTGCGACACCAGCACCCCGGCGACCGCATCTTGGAGCTCGACATCATCGAGGATTCCCGCCACCGGCTGATCGAGCTGCAGCCTCCCTCCAGCCGCGAGTGCGAGCGCGGCCGTCGCCGTGATCGACTTCGATACCGATGCGACGGGGTATCGGGTCGCCGGGGTCGCTGGGACAGCCGCGCCTCGATCCGCCCATCCCAGTGCCTCTTCCCAGATCACCGTGGCCCCACGTGTCACGCCGAGGGCAAAGGACGGTGCCTCGCCGCGGTGGACACGATCCAACAGCTCGGTGCGTATTGGGAGGAGCTCGACGGGAGCCGGCACGGCGGCCGCGCTCGGTGGCACGGGCGCTTGGCCGCGGGCAATGCCGGTGGCAGCGCACCACAGGAGAGCCACGGTCAGGAAAGGTCGATGCTTCATGTCCTTTCCTACGTGACCGGATAATGAAAGGTTCTTGGCGCGGGTGGACGGTGCCGCGATCCTGTGGGGGCCGCGTGGTCCGCAGCGCTACCGTCGCGATCGCGACCTAATCAGCGAGGAGTGTGAAGATGGAGAGGATTCGCATCGAGCAGCACGGTGGAGCAGGGCTGCTGTGGTTTGCGGCGTGGCTCTTCACGATCGGTCTGCTGCACCTGGGGTTCGCGAAGGGGTTGCTCGCCATTCTGGTGTGGCCGTACTACCTCGGCGTGATGTTGAGCTCGCTGCTACAGCACTGAGCGGGAGAGACTTGGATGCCGGATCGCACGACGCGCGTAGGGTTCATGGTGCGAAGATGTCGTGCCAACGGCGCACGGCGCCAACCACAACACGCGCGGGGCCCGCCTCGCCACCGCCGCTCCTCCCCACTAGCTTCGATGGACCATGCCGGCGTCGTCCCTCCCCTTCCGCGCCCGGCGCGTTCTGCTCTCAGCGGCCATCATCGCCGCCGGGTGCGAAGCGACCAAACACACCGAGCCCGGGAACGGCATCACCGAGCTGCGCGTCTCGCCGGGCCACGTGGTCACGGCCACGAGCCAGACGCTGCGGTTTCGCGCCACGGCGCTCACCCTCGGAGGCGACAGCCAGAACGTCGCGGTCAGCTGGAGCGCTACGGGAGGCACGATCGACGTCGCCGGCGTCTACGTGATGGGGGCGACCGTGGGAGCGTTCGCGGTGACCGCCACACTCGCCACGCCCGCGCTGACCGGAACGGCGACCGTGGAGAACCGCGGTCCACTGAGCGAGGTGGTGGCCAGGCCAGGCGCTGCGATGCTGCCGCCCGGCGGCACGATGCGCGTCTCCTCCTGGGGCTTGGTCGCGGCCGACAGCGTGACCATCAGCCCGACCTACAGCGCAACGGGCGGGACCATCGACAGCGACGGACTGTACACCGCCGGTCCGACTCCGGGTGACTACGTCGTCGTCGTGACGGCGACCGTCAACGCCAGCGGTGCCACGATTTCAGATACCTCGCTGATCACGATTTCCACCGGCGCACCGGTCCCCGTCGCCTCGGTCGGCGTGACCCCCGATTCGGCGAGCATCGCCATCGGCGACACGGTGCGACTCACCGCGACGCCGCGGGATGCCGCCGGCAACGTGCTCACGGGGCGACCCGTCACGTGGTCGAGCGCCGCCGAGTCCGTCGCCACGGTGGACACGAACGGGCTGGTGATGGGGGTTGCGGCGGGATTCGCCACCATCACCGCCGCTGTCGAAGGTCACGCCGACACGGCGACCATCACGGTGACGGCGCCGCCGGACAGCACGTATGTGTTTGTCGGCGCGGGCGACATCGCCGACTGCGGCAACGACAACGACGAAGCGACGGCGCAGCTGCTGGACGGCATTCCCGGCGTCGTGTACACCACCGGCGACAACGCCTACTCCAGCGGTACGCTCGCCCAGTTCCAGGAGTGCTATGAGCCGACCTGGGGCAGGCACAGGGCGCGCACCCGGCCGTCGCCCGGGAACCACGACTACAACACGCCCGGGGCCGTCGGCTACTACACGTATTTCGGCGACCTCGCCGGTCCCGCCGGCCGCGGCTACTACAGCTTCGATCTCGGCGCCTGGCACCTCATCTCGCTCAACAGCGAGATCGACATGAGCGCCGGATCACCGCAGGAGTTGTGGTTGCGGGAGGACCTCGCCGCGAGCAACAGGCAGTGCACGCTCGCTTACTGGCACAAGCCGCGCTTCTCGAGCGGCACGGCGCACGGCAACGAGGACCCGGCGGAGCCGTTGTGGCAGGCGCTGTACGACTTTGGTGCCGAGGTGGTGCTCGCGGGGCACGAGCACAATTACGAGCGCTTCGCGCCCCAGACGCCGACGGGGGTGGCGGACTCGCTCACCGGCATCCGCGAGTTCGTCGTCGGCACCGGCGGCCGAGGCCACTACACCGGGGTCAACCCGCTGCCCACGAGTGAGGTCTTTGATGCTACCAGCTTCGGGGTGCTGAGGCTGACACTCAGTCCCGGTAGCTACACCTGGGAGTTCATTCCCGTCGCCGGTGCGGCGTTCACCGACAGCGGCAGCGGGACGTGTCACTGACCCGCCCCCAGGCGATCCTCGCGACACTGATTCTCTACAACCTGGCTCTGGTCGGGATCGGACTGTGGGCCAGCCGCCGCACCCGCGACGAGACCGACTTCTACCTCGGCGGGCGCCGCCTCGGTCCCTGGGTCGCGGCGCTGAGCGCCTCCGCCAGCTCGTCGTCGGCGTGGACGCTGCTCGGCGTGAGCGGCGCGGCCTATGCCTGGGGCCTCTCCGCCCTGTGGCTGTTCCCCGCCACGGTATCGGGCTTTCTCATCAACTGGCTGTGGGTGGCGCCGCGGCTGATGCACCGCAGCCGCGCTCAGGAAAGCGTCACCCTCACCGATTTTGTCGCCGGCGAGCCGGGCGATGCGACGCGCGCCGCCATTGTCCGCCTCGCGTCCGCAGCGATCATCTTCGCGTTCCTCTTCTATGTTGCCTCGCAGTTCCAAGGTGCGGGGCACGCCTTTGCGACCTCGTTCGGGCTCCCGCCCGCCGCCAGCATCGCGCTCGGGGCCGCGATCATCCTGCTGTACACCCTGCTGGGCGGATTCTGGGCGGTGAGCGTCACCGACACCCTGCAGGGGCTGCTGATGGCGGCGGCGGCGCTGCTGTTGCCCGTGGTCACGCTCACAAAAGTCGGCGGATGGGCCGCGCTCGTTACGGGCCTCGAGCGCGTTGCGGGTCCGTATGGCCTCAGCCTCACACGCGATCACCCGGGGCTCCTCGGGCTCGCCTTCGTGATGGGGACGCTGGGTATCGGCCTTGGCTACCCGGGCCAGCCCCACGTCGTCAATCGCTTCATGGCGTTGCGCGACGAAGCCGCGCTCGCGCGCGGCCGGGTCATCGCGATCGTCTGGGCGTGCGTGATCTACGCCGGAATGCTGCTGCTCGGCCTGTGCGCCCGGGTACTGTGGACGGGACTCCCCGACGCCGAGCAGGTGCTGTTCCACGCCGCCAACACGCTGCTCCCGCCGGCGGTGGCCGGGGTGATGGTGGCCGCCGTGCTGTCGGCGATCATGTCCACCGCCGACAGCCAGCTGCTGGTGGCGTCCTCGTCGGTATCGTGGGATCTCCCGCGCGCCGCCGGACAAACGATCCCGGCAGGGGCGGCCGGGGTGCGCCGCAGCCGGCTGGTGGTCCTCGCGATCACCGGCGCCGCGACCCTGCTCGCCATCGCCGCCCCCGCCGCGATCTTCTCTCGCGTGCTCTTCGCCTGGCACGCGCTGGGCTCGGCGTTCGGGCCGGTGCTGATCCTGCGGTTGGCGGGGTTCCGGATTGCCGGCCGCGCCGCGCTCGCGTCCATCGCCACGGGGTTCGGTCTCACGGTGGTGTTCTATCTGCTGCCCGATACCCCGGGGGACTGGGTCGAGCGCCTCGTGCCCCTCGTTCTCGCGCTGGTAGTTGCCTGGCTCGGCGCTACCCGCGGCCGGCAATCCGCGGCACGGGAGTAGCACCGCTCAGCCGCCTTCCGCGCTGTCCTTCCCGCGCGCATCTTCTCGCCGTTCACCTCGTGTCCCTCCTCCCCCGAGTCGCACATGGCCAGCCACCATTCATCCGATCGCCTGTCACGTCGCGGATTCCTCGAGCTGGGCGCGGCCGCGGCGGCCGCGGCGGCGCTTCCCGTTCCGCGTCGTGGCGGCGCTTCCGTATCACCTCCACGAGCGACCGAGCCGCAGGCCTTTGCCCTCGCCGAGACGAGCATCGCGGACCTGCAGGACGGCATGCGGGCCGGCCGTCTCACTTCGCGCAGCATCACGGCCGCGTACCTCGAGCGGATCGCCGCGCTCGATCGCCAGGGACCCACGCTCCGCGCCGTCCTCGAGACCAACCCCGATGCCCTGGAGCTCGCCTCAGAGCTCGACTGCGAGCGCGCGCAGCGCAGGGTGCGTGGACCCCTGCACGGCATTCCCGTGATCCTCAAGGACAATGTCGACACGCGCGATCGCATGCAGACGACCGCCGGCTCGCTTGCCCTCGAGGGGAACATCGCCGCCCGGGATGCCTTTCTCGTCGAGCGCCTGCGCGCTGCCGGTGCGGTGATTCTGGCCAAGGCGAATCTCTCCGAGTGGGCCAACTTCCGCTCCACCCGCTCGTCGTCGGGCTGGAGCGGTCGCGGGCGCCAGTGCCGCAACCCCTATGTCCTCGACCGCAACCCCAGCGGCTCGAGCTCGGGGTCGGCCGTCGCGGTGAGCGCCAATTTCTGTCCCGTCGCCGTGGGTACCGAGACCGACGGCTCGATCGTCAGCCCGGCAAACGCGTGCGGCATCGTGGGAATCAAGCCGACGCTTGGTCTCGTGAGCCGCGGCGGCGTCATCCCGCTGGCGCACAGCCAGGACACCGCGGGGCCCATGGCTCGTACGGTGGCGGACGCCGCGGTGCTGCTGGGCGCCATGGCCGGCGTCGATGCGCGCGACGGGGCGACGGCAGCCGCGAAGGGGCACATCGCGCCCGACTACACCCGCTTCCTCGAGCCTGAGGGCCTGCGCGGCATGCGCATCGGGGTGCGCTCTCGCTCGGGACGCAATCCCGTCCTCGATCGGCTGCTGGAGACGGCCATCGCGACGCTGCGCGCGCACGGCGCCGAAGTCGTCGATCCCGCCGACCTCGCCACCGTTGGCAAGGTCGGCGAGGCCGAGGAGACGGTGCTGGAGTACGAGTTCAAGGCCGACCTCAACGCCTATCTCGCCGGCATGCCGGCGAGCGTGAAGTACCGCACCCTCGCCGATCTGATCGCGTTCAACGAGGCGAACCGCGACCGCGAGATGCCCTACTTCGGCCAGGAAACGTTCATCGCTTCCCAGGCCAGGGGACCGCTCACCGACCAGGCGTATATCGACGCCCGGGCGAAATGCGTCGAGCTCACGCGCGCGCAGGGCATCGACGCGACGATGGACCGGCACCGCCTCGACGCGCTGATGGGCCCCTCCGGTGGGCCGGCGGGACTGGTGGATCTCGTTACCCTGACGGGCGGCGGCGGTGGTGGTGGCAGCTCGCAGTTCCCGGCGGTGTCGGGGTATCCGCACATCACCGTTCCCGCGGGGTTCCACATGGGCCTGCCGATGGGGATCTCCTTCTTCGGGCGCGCCTGGAGCGAGCCGGTGCTGATCCGTATCGCCTACGCCTTCGAGCAGGCGACCAAGGCGCGGCGGGAGCCGACCTTCATCCCGACGCTGGAGCTGAGTTGACGACAAGCGGTTGAGATGTGACCCGAGCGCCGGTGACGGCTGACCCGGACAGCGCCTCGGCGCCGGGCACTATCTTGATGGCGATATGCCACCCGCCCGCTCTCGAGCGGCCGATGCGCCGTTCTCCGCGCTTCACCTCGGTTGGCGATTCCTCCTGGCGATAGCGCTTGCGGCGCCAGCGTGCCGGCCGGCGCAGACGTCACCCCTGGCTCCCGCGGCCGCGACGTGCGCGCTCGACGCCGGCGCCGGCATGCCCTCGAGCGGCGACACGATCGTGGTGGCCGTGCCCGGCCCAATCGACCCCGCGGCTGCGCCGCTGGCTCGATCGACGGGGGAGCGGATCCTCTTCAGGCAGCTGTATCAGTCGCTCATCGAGCTCGGGTGTGACGGGTCGGTGCGCCCGGGACTGGCCCGCGCCTGGCACGCATCCGACGGTGGCCACGGCTGGGTGTTCACCCTGCGATCCGACGCCCGCTTCTGGGACGGTGTGCCCGTCACCGCCGCCGACGTGCGTGCCTCCTGGCTGTCGCACGAGATCGCCGCGTCGGATGCTGCGCCGTGGGCGGGTGCGGCGGCCGACGCGGTGACCGTCGTCGACGACACCACGCTGGTAGTGCTTCTCGAGACCGCGGCGAGCGCGGTCCCGCGGGCCTTCGCCGATCCCCGACTCGCCGTGGTGAAGCGCGTCGCGGGACTCGGCGCGTCGCTGGGCACCGGTGCTCGCTGGCTCGACGCGACGGCCGAGCTGCCGACGGCGATGCCCGTGGCGGGCCGGTCGGGCCCCGTTCTGGTCTTCACCGCCGTCAGCGGGGACCCCCGCGATGCGATCGACGCCGGCGCCGACGCCGTGCTGACCGACGACCCTGCCACCGTGGCGTATGCCGCCGGTCGAGCCGAGCTCGCGTCGATCCCGCTGCCCTGGGACCGCAGCTACGTCCTTCTCGGAGCGTGGTCGGGAGACTCCGCGCCCGATGGTGCCGCGCTGGCGCGCGACGCGGTGCGGGTCGAGGCGCGCGCCGCGCTGCTGCCGGAGTGGTGGACCGCGGCGTCTCAGTGCGAGATCACTGTGGGAGCGCCGATGCCTGACTCGGGCGCCCGTGGCCCCATCGCGTACCTCCGCGACGACGCTGTCGCGCGCGCCATCGCCGAGCGACTGGTGGTCATCGCCGGCGACTCGGCCCGGGCACGGGGATACGGAGCGACGGAGCTCGAGGTGGTGCTCCGTCGTGGCGGCGCCGTCGCGGCGGTCATGCCAATCCCGCGCATGGTCTTCGATCCCTGTGTGGCGCGTCGCGCTGTGCGCGCCCTGTCCCAGTCGCTCCCCGGCGGCGTGTTGCCGCTGGTGGACGTGCGCCGGCGGCTGATCGTCCGCTCCGCGCTGTCCGGGGTATACGTCGAGTGGGACGGGGTCCCGCGCTGGAGGTAGCCCCACCGTGTCGTTCCGTATCCGTGTACTGGTGGCATTTCTGCCCGTCGCCGTCGTTCCCCTCGTGGTCTTCGGTCTGGGGGCGCGGAGCGTAGCGCGCGAGCGTCTCACCGAGGAGTACCGCACTCGTGTCGAGGCGGCGGCTCGCGGCATCCGCCAGGACCTCCGGCGCCGCGGTGACGACGTCGACCGCCGGCTGGTGGCGCTGCGCGACGAGGCCGTCGCCGACAACCGCCTGCGCCGGGCGCTGGTGGGGGTGCGCGCCGAGCGGCCGTACCTGCTGGACTATGCCGGTGGCGCCATGCGACTGGCGGGCCTCGACATGCTGCAGCTGCAGAACAACCGTGGCCGTATCCTCTCGTCCGGTCACTTCCGCAACGAGTACGACCGCTTCGCCCCCGGCATCCATCTGCTGCTGCAGGTGGTCCCCGACCGCATGGCCCTGGTTCGGGCACGGACCCCCGACGGCTCGTTTCTGGTGCTGGCGCGGGCCCGGACGTTCCGGGTGGGGAGCCAGACCCTGGGGTTCGCGGGGGGGATGACGCTCGACACCGGCTTCGTCGCCGCTCTCGCCGCCGACCGTGAGCTGCGGGTCGCCCTGATCACGCCGCACGACACGCTCGCCTCGCGCGGCGCCGATTCGACCGACCAGGTCGTCGCCCAGGTCGTCGTCCCCTACATCGACGAGGCCGCGTTCGGCGGTCTCGCCGCCGCCCGCATCGTCGTCTCCCATTCGCTCGGCGCGCTCGAGACCTGGCGCAGCGGGCTCGATGAGTGGTTCCGAACCGCGGCACTGATCTCGATCGCCGCCGCGCTGCTGCTCGCCCTGTGGGTGTCGTTCCAGGTCTCGCGGCCCCTGGCCCAGCTGGCGGCGCGGACGGAGGCGGTGGATTTCGACCGCCTCGATGCCGAGTTCCCGATCGAGCGCCACGACGAGATCGGCGCCCTGGCGCGAGTGCTGCACGGCCTGATGTCGCGTTTGAGATCGGGCACCGCCCGGCTGCGGGAGATGGAGCGCCGCGCCACGATCGGAGAGCTGGCGCAGCAGGTGAATCACGACGTGAAGAACGGCCTCGCTCCGTTGCGCCATTTCTTCCGGCACCTGTGGCGGGTGGCCGACCAGCGCCCGCGCGACCTGCCGCGGGTCGTCGAGGATCGGCGCGCCGCCGTGGCGTCCGGTCTGGAGTATCTGGAAGGACTGGCGGCGAACTACGCCCGGCTCACCACCGCGGTTGAGCGGCGTCCCTGCGATGTCGAGGCGGCGGTGCGAGAGACGCTCGCCGGGCTGCCTGTCCCCGAGCACGTGCAGGTGGTGCACCACCTCGGCAGCGGCATTCCGGCCGTCGCCGCCGACCCGATCGTGCTGCGGCGCATTCTCGAAAATCTGCTCCGCAACGCCGTGGACAGTATCAACGGCACCGCGGGCGTCGTGTCGGTGACGACCGCGGTCGTTCCCGGCGAGAACGCGGTGCCGCCGGGCGTTCGTATCACAGTGGCTGACACGGGGAAGGGGATGACCGCCGCCGAGCGGGATCGGGCGTTCGAGGCGTTCTACTCCACCAAACCGGGCGGCACCGGACTCGGCCTGACGATCGTGCGGCGCCTGGTCCATGATCTCGGTGGACGCGTCGCCATCACCCCGCGCGACGGCGCGGGCACCGCCTTCGTGGTCGAGCTTCCCGGGAGCCGCGATGACGCGTGACGGTCCGGGGCCGAGTCCCCTGGTGCTCATCGTGGACGACGTCGCAGCGTTGGCGGAGCAGTATGCCTACGACCTGCGACGCCTCGGCCCGTTCGACGCGATCACCGCCGCCGATGGCGCCGCGGCGCTCGAGCTGATCACCGCCGAGCCGGTGGACTGCGTCATCCTCGATCTCGAATTGCCCGGGACGGACGGGTTCGATGTGCTCCGGGAGCTCGAGCGCCGCCACATCCGGACGCCGGTGATCGTCTACACCGGCACCGGCAGCTACGACCGCTGCGCCCAGGCCATCCGCCTCGGCGCGCGCGGCTTCATCGACAAGGCGGAGCCGATGGAGCGGGTGGCGCAAGAGATCCGCACCACCCTCGAGCGCGAGCGGCTGGTGCGCGAGGTGGCCGCCCTCGCGCGCGAGGCGGGACGCGATTCGCCGCTCATCGGCTCGAGTGCGGCGATGCACACGCTGCGCGCCGCCATCGCGCGGCTCGCGCCGATCCCCGCGCCGGTCCTGATCGTGGGTGAGAGCGGGTCGGGCAAGGAGCTGGTGGCGCGCGAGCTGCACCGCCTGGCGCCGGATCCCCGGGGCCCGTTTCTCGCGGTCAACTGCGCCGCCCTGCCGCACGAGCTGATCGAAAGCGAGCTCTTCGGGCACGAGCGCGGGGCGTTCACCGGAGCGGTGACGCTGCGCAAGGGCGCCTTCGAGGCGGCCGCCGGCGGGACCCTGCTCCTGGACGAAATCGGTGAGCTACCGGCGGCGGCGCAGGCGAAGCTGCTGCGCGTCCTCGAGCAGCGCGAAGTCACGCGACTCGGCGGGAATCGCACCGTCGCGGTGAGCGCCCGAGTGGTGGCGGCCACCAACCGCGATCTCGACGCGGAGGTCGTGGCGGGGAGGTTCCGCGAGGATCTGCTGTACCGCCTCAATGCCCACGTCCTGCGGGTCCCGCCGCTCCGCGAGCGACTGTCGGACGTGCCGGAGCTGGCGCAGCATCTGGTGGTGACGACCAGCGCGCGGTTCCGCACGCGGCCCAGACGACTGAGCCCCGCCGCCCTCGAGTGCCTCATGAGCTACGAGTGGAGCCACAACAACGTGCGCGAGCTGCGCAACGTCGTGGAGCGGATGCTGATCGCCTGCGACGGCGAGGAAATCGGCGCCGCGGACGTTCCCGCCGACATCCGTGATGGTGGCGCAGCGTCGCGCGTCGCGGCGGGCAACCCTCCGCGCACCTTCCACGAGCGCCGCGCCGAGGCCGAGCGGCAGATCGTACGCGCCGCCCTGGAGCGCAACGACTGGCATGTGACGCGCACTGCCGCCGAGCTCGGGCTCGCCGACCACGCCAGCCTGCACAAGATCATGCGGCGGCACGGGATCAGGCGGCCGGAGCAGTAGCCAGCGGGCGTCGGCGGCAGGGTCCGAAAGCGTCATCTCCGGTCCGCTCCCCGTGTCCCTCCAAACACAGGTGTACCCCGCGAACCGTGTCCCTTGACACACGGAGCGACGCCCCGCGTTCCGTGAAGTACTTGTCTCTCCTCGCGTTGCCTCGGCGCGGCCCATTGGTCCCGCGCCTGCCTCTCTCGCTGTTGCACCGGGCGCGCTGCGCCCTCAACCGAGGAGGCACACATGACACGCCGTTTCATCGCGCCGGCCGCTGCCGGCCTGGTCGTCGTTTCGCTGGGAGCCGCGGGCTGCGGCAAGGACGCGCCGCCCCCGGCCGACGCGCGCGAGGCGACTGTCGAGCACACCGCGTTCCGGCCGAGCCCGCCATCCGAGGTGACCGTCGTCGCGGAGGGCGGCGTGACCGGACCCGTCAGCTTCGAGCGTGCCGAGTCGTCTTACACCGCGCGCCGCTACGACGAGGCGGTGACGCTGTTCACCGGCTACGTCGAGGGTGAGCCCGCGAATCCGTGGGGGTATTACATGCTGGGTCTGTCGAGCTGGAAGGTGGGGAACCTCGGCGGCGCCGAGCAGGCGTTCCGGCGAGCGCTCGAGCTCGATGCGACGCACGTGAAGAGCCGCATCAATCTCAGCCGCGTGCTGCTCGACGCCGGTCGCCCCGATGACGCGCTCGTGGAGCTCGAACTGGCCCTCGAGAGCGACTCGACGCGCGGCGAGATCCACCGACTGATCGGTCGGGCCCGTGACGCTCGCGGTGAGCTCGACGCGGCGGTGGATGCCTACCGCCGGGCCATCGTGCTCGACACCACCGACGCCTGGGCGATGAACAACCTCGGCGTCCTGCTGATCCAGCAGGGCAGTCCCGAAGAGGCCCTGGGTCCGCTGGCGCGCGCCACCCAGCTGCGGCCAACCTCCCCGGTGTTCCAGAACAATCTGGGGACGGCGCTCGAGAGCGCCGGCCACCGCAGCGCCGCGATGGTGGCGTATGGCGCCGCGCTGGTGGCTGACTCGACCTACGCCAAGGCGCGCGTCAGCCTCGAGCGAACCGCCGAGCTGGACGAGTCGGTGCCGGACTCACCGGTCGACCTCGAGGTGGTGGCGTGGGAGTTCGTGACCCGGATCGAGCGCTGGCGCAACGGGCTCACCGAGCCGCCGTTGTGACCCGGATTGCCGGTCGCGACAGCGGGGCGGCCTCCACGCCGAGGTCGCCCCGTTGCGGCGGTCGAACGCTGCGTCACTGCTTCTGCCAGGTCGCTCGCATGTCCCCCGTCACCAGCTCCACGAGCCGGTCGATCATCGGCCCATATGCCTGGTTCGGGTCGCGCGCCATGAAGTCGAGCTCCCCGTTGACGATGCGCACCTGCCCGACCTTGCGGGTAGCCCAGGCGCTGGCACGCCACGCGGTGCCACCCGTCCGCGTTCCCAGCAACCGGACCGTCAAGTCGGCTCGCACCGTCGCCTCAAGGTGCGGCGTCACCAGCCCGCCGAGCCCGCCGGAGGCCTGCGGGTTTGAGATCTTGAGGTGCCCCGCGAACACGCCGCCGACACCCCGCTGCTTGCCCAGCTCCTGGGCCGCGGCGATGCCGAGCTCCGCTTCCCCCAGGCGTTGCAGCAGCGTGTCCTGCGCCCCGAGCTCCAGCAGCTCGGTTCCCGGCTGCGCCGCGAGCACCGCTTCGGCGAAGCGCTCGGTGGCGAGCTGGTGCAGGGACCCCCGGGCGTTTTCGACCGTGAACGTGACGATCGCCAGCGGGCCGTAAGGCTCGAGGTCGAGCCTCGGTGGGACCAGGACTTTGTTCGACCCGCAACCAGCTCCGAGGAGAGCCAGCGCGAGAATCAGCTCACCGCGAAACAGTCTGCGCATTCGCGCCTCAGGGGCTCGGGTTGCCCCACACTAGGAGACGCGTCGGGTGCGGTCAAGAACGACGCCTGGTACAGGGATCACTGTGCGTCAGCGTGGCACGGCGACCAGGGCGAGCGGCACCTTCCGCAGCCCCGCCCACCGCACGGCCGCGTCCCCGGTGCCGAGCAGCATCTGGCCAGAGATCCCGCCGTCCAGCATCACCGCGTCGCGCGCCCCGAGCGCACCCATGAGGGCGGCCATCTCGGCCGTGGTGAGACCGAACGGCAGGAAGTCGAAGGCCGTTCCCGCACCGTCGAACCGGGTCAACGCCACCAGCAGGGTGCCGTCGCGGGCTTCCCCAATGGCCAGCCGGGCGTCCCGGTGCGACAGGTCGACCCCCGCGCCCGGCGCCTGCAGCTGAAACGGCACCCGGCCATCGTGCGTGAGCAGCGTGGGGTAGGATTGAAACGCTGCCGCGATGGCGGCGCGATTCACAGAATCGGTGACCACGTCTCCGTGCATCCAGCGCACCGCCCCTGTGGTGTCGAACAGGACCGCGGAGGCGAGCGGACCGGGACCCGGTGACAGGAACTGGCGACCGTCGAGCACCACCCAGCCCCACGGCATCGAGTGCAGGAACTGGCCCGCGTTCACCGCGAAGACCGCCTCCGGCCGCGCGTCCCGCACCGACCACGCCGCGCGGCCGCTGCCGGCCGCGAATGCCGTGTCGAGCCGCAGCCGGACTCGCCGCGGATCGATCCGCGCTACGACCACCCGCGTGCGCCACGCCTCGCCACTGCCGGCGAGCCGCAGCTCCGCCCAGCTCACGCCATCGGCGACCGGTCGCCACCGCAGCACCCCGGCGAGCGTGGGATCGGGTGCGGTCCAGTGGCGCGGCGCGGCTGCGGACTGCCACCACTCCTGCCAGCCGCTCGGCGTCCACACCGCGAGTGCCGACTGCGGCAGGGTGGGGGGCGGCGCGGCGCCGGCGGCTCCCAGCGCCAGCACCGCCACCGCGAGCCGTCTCACAACAGGTCCTCGAGCTCTTCGCGGCGAGCATCCAGGGCCGCGACTTCGGTCTTGGTGAAGCCGATGTGTGCGGACTCGGTCTCCACCTGTGTCAGGTACATCTGCGCCCGCTCCTCCCCCATTGCCATCTGCTCGGTGGTGAGCCCGCTTCCGGCGACCGCCAGGCTGTCGGCCTCCCGCTCGCGCTGCCGCAGTCGTTCGCCAAATCGCGCCTCGAGCGCCTGCAACGAATCGAGTCGCGCCAACGCCGGCGGGGGCGTCGGCGACCGGCCGCATTTACGGTCCACGTCGGCCGAATCCGCTTTGGTGGGCTTGCCATAGAGGTTGTCGGCTTCCGCTTGAATCCGCAGCAGCTCCGCGGTGTCGCTGCGCTGTTGCGCCTCGGCGGCGCGCTGCGACAGCTCCATGAACTTCTGCAGCAGTACCGGATCGCTCATGATCCGATTTCGACTCGCCTCCTCGCGCGCGTTGCGCTTCTCGTTGAACGCTTCGTCGCGGCAGTATTTCACCTGATACGCGCGATCCCGGTAGGTGTCGATGTCACGGCCGTTGCTGCTACGGAGCTCCGATGCCGCATTGCTTGCGGCATCGCGCTGGGCCCGCAACGCGCTCACGCTGGGCTCACCGCCCCGGCCATCGAGCGCCGCGCGGCGCGCGCGCAGGCCCTTGATCAACTGATCGAGCCGCGCCGGGGTCAATTCCAGTGTGACGTTGTCGAACTGCACCGCTTCGCCCTGCTGCTGCCCGCCCATCGCCCGGCCGGCGGCGTCGCGCGCCTTCTTTCCCACGTTCCCGATCTGCCCTGCGGCGCCCTGTGGTACAGAGAAAGCGCCCAGCAGGCAAACGACGGCGAGAGAGTGCACGGCACGACGGAAAGAACGAGCTGGTGCGTGGCGCATGGGATTGGGACCTTCCGGCCCTGACATGGAGTGGGCGGGGGTCAGCAGAACGGTACGGTGCCCCCGCGCCTTCAAATAGAACATCAAACGTCTCCCGCTGCGCCAGGGCCGGCCGGTGCCGTTTGGCGGAATCCCGGACGACCTGGGGCCATTTGCGGTAGCCGCCGGCATCGATTCGGCTCGTCATTCATCCGGGGTGGCCTCCGCCCCGGTTACCATTCGGGAGAGGAGTCGAGCCAGCGCGTTGCGAGTTTCCACGATGCCCACAGATCCTGAAGGCCGAGCCGAGCTCGACGCCGCGCGCGCCGCGTTCCGCGCCGAGATGACCGCTGCCGGGGCCGCCGCCGTCTGGGAGCGTTTCGCCGGGCGGGTCGGCCTGGTCCTTTCGGGCGGCGGGGCAAGAGGCGCCTACGAGGCCGGTGCGCTGCTCGCCTTCCAGGACGCCGCGCTCCCGACGCATATCGTCGCCGCTACGTCCGTCGGCAGCATCAATGGGGCGACTTTCGCCGCCAACTCTTCGAGCTGCGTTGGCGATGCGGAGCAGCTGGTCGAGGGGTGGCGCACGATCACGCCGCGCGCTCTGGGGATCGAATGGACCCGCTATGGCTGGATGGTCGCTGGGCTGATCGCGGTTTCGGCGGGCATCGGGAATGCGGTTCTGCTGCTGGCGCGCGCGTTGGGCATCGAGGTCCAGCTGCACAGCCCGGCCGTCGCCTGGGTATCGCTGGCGCTCGCCGGCGCCGCCGTGATGCTCTTCTACCCGCAGCTGCCCTACTGGTACTTTGTCGTCTCGCGGCGCATTCGCCGGCAGGCCTGGCCTGTGGATCGCCCTCGACTGCGCAACTCGATCGTCGCTAACCTGGTGTTGCTCGGGTTCCTGGTGGCGATCGTGATGTCGCTGCACCTGCACACCACGCTCCGCACGTTGCTGGTGCGCTCACCCCCCGTTGTGGGCGCGCTGCTCGCCGGGCTCCTGCTGCTGCGACGCTGGCAGCTGTTCATTCAAGCTCGCCTGAGCCGGCTGTGGGAGCGGCTCGTGCGCGCACCGCTGGGAACGGGTCTGTTCAACAACTTCGATCGAATGCGCTTCCTGCGGCGCTCGATCCCCGCCGCCCCGCTCGCCGCCTCCCCGATCCGGTTCGTGGTCACGACCACCGACCTCGAGGACGGCTCGCCGACGTACTTCACCAACGCGCCACTCGACCGGCTGGCTGCCGACCCAGGCGTCGATGCCGCGTTCGTGACTCGCGAGGTCGTGCACCAGCCCGATCTCCTGCCGGCGATCGTGGCCTCGTCGGCGCTGCCGATCGCCTTCGAGCCGATGGAGCTCGACGGCCGGCTGCTGTCGGACGGGGCCATCGTGGGCAGCCAGCCGATCCGGCCCGCGATCCGCCTCGGGGCGAACGTGCTGTTCATCGTGCTCCTCAACCCGCCGCGGGTCTCCACCCGCACCGACGATTTCACCTTCCTCGACGTGGGCTTCCGCGCGCTCGACATCCTGATGCACCAGAATCTGCGCACCGATCTGCAGACCACGCAGGAGGTGAATGGGCTGTGTGAGCGGGCCGCGCAGGAGCTGGGGGTGCCGCCGGAGACGATCATCCTGGAGCTGGGCCACCGCCGCTTCCGCTATATCCGTCCCTTCACCATCCGTCCGGCGCAGGCGCTCGGCCCCGGGATGCTCGACTTCGGCGCTCCCGGCACCGGCGGGGCGATCCTACAGGGGTACCGCGACGCCGCCGCGCAGATCGGCGTGTTTCTCGCCTACGCGCGCGAGTCGCGCGTCAACACGGCACGGCACGTGCTGCGAATGGCGCGATCCAGCGATCCACCTGATTGACCGGAGCTCAGTGCTCCGCCGCTCCCGCGTACGCCACCTCGAGAATGGCCCGTACGCCCTGTCGCGTCACCGGACGCGGATTGGGGTACGCGCCCGCAACCGCCAGCTCCGCGGCGCGGTCCAGGTCAGCCGGCCGCAACCCGAGCTCTCGCAGTGTGGTCGTGATCCCCAGCGCCTGCTGCAGCGCGGCCAGTCCAGCCGGTGCCGTCGACGCTGCGAGCGCTGCGGCAACCTCGCTCATCGCCTGCACCGCCGCGCGCTCGTTGAACGCGGCGACGTGGGGGAGCAGGATCGCGTGCGTGAGCGCGTGCGGCATTCCGAACGTCCCACCCAGCACGTGGCAAAGCTTGTGATGCAGCCCCATCGTCGTCAGGTCCAGTGACCGGGCGGCGAGGTGCGCGCCATAGAACGCACGCTCGCGCGCTGTGACATCGGCCGGATTCCGGATCACCTCGGGGAGTGCGGTCGCCAGCAGCCGAATCCCCTCTCGGGCGAACAGCGTTGAGAGTGGCTGTGCGTCTGGGGCATACAGTGCCTCGACGGCATGCGCGATCGCGTTCATCCCGCTCGCCGCGGCCAGTGGCGGCGGCAGACCCACCGTGAGCGCCGGATCGTAGACCACCGCAAGCGGTGCAACCCGCGGATCGCGACCCGTCTCCTTGCGCTCGCCCGCCGTGATCCCCCACACGGCGGTCATCTCCGAACCCGAGTAGGTGGTGGGGACCGCCACGAGGGGCAGCTTGGCCCGCAGCGCCAGCGCCTTGCCCAGCCCGATCGCCGATCCCCCGCCGAGGGCGACGACACCGTCGGGGCGCAGGCGCTCGACCTCGCGCAGCGCATCCGCGACCAGAGCCTCTGGAACGTGGGGCGCGGCACGGTCGAAGACACCGATGGCGCGGTCGCCGAGGCCCTGGGCGGCGGCCGCCGCGGTGGCTCGGCGCCCCGCGGTGGTCACGATGAGGACGCGCTCCATGTCCGCGCCATTCACCATGTCGCGGAGACGAGTCAGGGCGCCGGTGCCGAATTCGACGTGCACCGGACGCAGGGTGTAGGCGAACGTGACCGGCGTCGAATCAGCTCGCGGTGGCGAGGTCACGGAGCAGCGCTCGGGCAAACTCGATCTCGTCGTCGTTCACCAGGTGCCCCATTCCGGGATAGATCCGCTTCGTGACCGCGGCGCCCAGCCGCGAGAACACTTCGGCGCTCTCGTCGACGCGGCTCTTCGGGACGTGGCTGTCCACGTCACTGCACCCGAAGAACGCGGGGGTCCCGTCGAAGCCACCGGTCTGCCCCCAGATCGTTCCCGCGGGCCCGATCAATCCACCACTGAAGACGATCACGCCGCCGAATCGCGCCGGGTTCCGCATGGCGAACTCGGCCGTGAGACACGCTCCTTGCGAGAAGCCGAGCAGCATGACGCGGTGCTTGGGAACGCCGGCGGCCTCGATCTGAGCCACCAGATGCGCCAGCACCGAAAGCCCCGACGACAGGCCCGGCTCGTTGCTCGCCCGCTCGGCCATGAAGCTGTACGGGTACCACGCCCGATTCGCCGCGGCAGGTGCCAGATAGGCGATGCCGGGCTGATCGAGACGCGGAACGAGATCGAGAATGTTGGGCGGGCCGGCGTTGCGGCCATGCACCATGATCACCGCCCCCCGGCACTCCCGCAGTGGGACGCCCGCGGTGCCCACCGGCTGGCCGGCGTGCGGCGGAAGAGGCGCGCCCGTCACCGCGACACCGGCGGGAGACGCTGCTGGATGGCAGCGCGATGCGGCTCCTCCCACGGCGGCAGCTTGAGGTCCTGGCCGAGGCACGGCAGGGTCTCGTCCACCGTGAAACCCGGCGGCACGGTAGCGATCTCGAACAGCACGCCACCGGGCTCGCGGAAATAGATCGAGCGGAAGTACTGGCGATCGCGCACCTCGGTCACCTGGTAACCCAACCGGATCAGCTCGGCGCGCATCCGCAGCTGCTCTTCGGCGTCGGAGATGGCGAGTGCGACGTGATGGACCGTTCCCAGTCCGTTCACCGCTCGCGGCGCGTCGGGCGCATGCACGATCTCGAGTGTGTGGCCAGGCGCATCGCCGTTCACGGCCAGGCGGGTGCGGGCCCCCTCCTCGCCCACGATCGCGAACCCGAGGACATCGGTCAGCAGTGCAATCGTCCGCGCCGGCGAAGCGATGGTGAGCGTCACGCCATGCAGGCCACGGATGGCAGCGGCATGATCGACACTGCCCGCGCGCCACGGGGGCCGATCATCGCGGTCGTTCGCCACGAGCTCGATCGCCAGGCCCGACGGGTCGCTGAACGCGATTGCCTCCTCACCGAAACGGGGTGGCACATCAGTGACCTCCACCCCCGCCGCGCGCAGGCGCTGCTTCCACGCGTCGAGTGATCCACCGGGCACCGAGAACGAGGTCACGGTGATCTGTCCCGCTCCCTTCACGCCCACCGGCACGCCCCAGCCGCGGTAGGGGAACGTGGTCCAGATGGTGCCGGGCTCACCCTGCTCGTTGCCGTAATAGAAGTGGTAGACGTTGTGGTTGTCGAAGTTGACCGTCTTCTTGACCAGGCGCAGGCCGAGCAGGGACCCATAGGTGTCGAGGTCTTCCTGCGCGCCGTCCGCCGTAGCGGTGACATGGTGCAGACTGCGGATGAGGTTCTCCATACGGTGCCCCCAGCCTATCGGGCGGGCCGCCTCCGGTCAACTGCCGCCCCCCCCAACTCGTTGCTAGGATGTCACTTGACGCCAGCTTGAGCCGTCCCGCGCATGCTCCTCCCGTAGCGCGGTCGCTCGCGTCGCGGCCGCGCAGCGCGAACAACGGGAGAGCGGCATGACCCTGGCGAACGTATGGCGGCAGCGGGACCCAATCGCGCGTGTCAGCTATCAGCGGCGGCCGCTGCTGCCCTGGGGTGCGCCGCCGCCCCAGTATCACCTGCTGACCGTCGAGACCGGCGAGCACCGTTTTCTGCGGCAGGTGTGCGACGGGCTCGGCATCCGCACGCTTCAGGTGTGGGTCGAGGCATCGGTGTCGCCCACCGACTTCGACCGCATCCGCTGCGACGGTCTGGTCACCGCGCTCGGAGAATGCGACGGGCGCACCATCGCGATCGCCTGGAGCGACTTCCGCGTCAACGCGGCGTCCTTCGGTCGCGCCAACTCGCGTCGCTTCGCGGCCTTCCTGCGCCACCTGTGCCAGCTGCCCGATCCGACACCGCTCCTCTACGTGGTGCACTCGGCAGGCGTCAGCCTCATGGAGGGGCGAACAGCGTTCTCCGACGCGTTCGGGCTGTGGCCGGAGCTGCTGCGCTTCGCCGAGGATCGCTTCGTGCTGACGTGTGCCACCGGCAAGTGCCTGGGGCTCGCGCCGCTGCTTTACGGACTGGGGCACTACCGGGTGGCGGTGGCGGGTCGCACCGAGGTCAACCTCACCGGCCCGGAAGTGATCCGGCTGTTCTTCGGCGAGGGGATCGACTTCGCGCAGCACGCGGCCGCGGAGCGGTGCGTCGAGCGCCACGACCTGGTACACGAGATCGTGCCGTCGCTCGATGCCGCATTGGAGCTGTTTCGATCTCTGCTCGCCACCGGGGGACCCTTCTCGGACTCCGGGACGTGCGCTTCGCTGGGGCAGCGAACCGCCGCTGTGCTGATGTCGTTCCTCGACGGCCCACCGCGCGAACTAGTGCCGGGGTGGTGTCCGCGCGTGCGGCTCTTCCTGGGCGCGCGCCACGGTCGGCCCCTGGGATTGTTCGTCAATCCGCTCGAGCGGTCGAACAACATGATCACGGTGCGCACCCTGGAGAAGTATGCGGCCGGACTCGACCTCTTTCGAGCGATGGGGCTGCCGATCGTCAGCCTGCTCGACTCGCCCGGCCTCGATCCGCGCTTCGAGCAGTCCGACGCCAACAACATCCGCAAGATTCTGTGGGTGGGCGACAAGATCATTCGCTACCCGCACGGCGCCATGGGAGTCGTGACCGGTCGATGCTTCGGCGGCGCGACCACGCTCGCGTTCCCGAAGGTGTTCGGCGGATGGCGGGCGGTGGCATTGCGCGGGGCGCAGCTCGGTCTGATGCACGAGCGCATCGTGGACCGCGTGCTGAGCGGCAGCCCGAGGTTGCTCGCCCAGTGGCGGGAGGTCGCCGCTGCCCAGGCGCCGGGCTTCGCCGACCTGCTGGAGGAGGGCTCCCTCGACGCGGTCATCGAGGTAACTGACCTGCCGGCGGAGATCGACGAGTTTCTGGCGCAGCACCCATCATGCCGCCTGACACGTCCGATCCTGACCGTGTCCGGCGATCGCCCGCGTCGCAGCGGGGCCCGGCGCGCCCTGGGACGCGAGGGTCGGACGCGGTGAACGCGCGCATCGCGGGAACGGGCCACTACCTGCCGGGGCCGCCGATCTCGAACGACGAGCTGATCGCGCGTCACCGGCTGCGCGTCAAGCCGTACTTCATCCGCAACTGCGTTGGCGCGGAGACGCGGCACTTTGCCGGTCCGGACCAGGCCACCTCGGATCTCGCCACCGCGGCGGCGGCGCAGGCCATCCAGGCGAGCGGCGTTTCGGGACGCGACATCCGACGCATCATTCTCGCTACTGTCTCGGGCGACTATCCCACCCCGGCGACGGCGTGTGTCGTGCAGCGCAAGCTCGGGCTGCGAGGGCAGGCGGCAATCGATCTCGTCGGCGCGTGCTCCGGGTTTATTCAGGCGCTGGACCTCGGCGCCCGCTGCGTGGCGACGGGGGAAGGACCGGCACTCGTGATCGGTGCCGACGTGCGGTCACGCCAGCTCGATTTCACCGACCTGCGGACCGTCTTCCTCTATGGGGATGGAGCCGGCGCGGCCGTCCTCACGGCGTCCGAAAACGGCAACGGCATCCGGCATTCGATCCTCACGGCGGACGGAGCTGGCGCCGAGGCGGTGTACATCCCGGCAGGCGGTTCGCGCGAGCCGGTCACCGAAGCTGCGCTTCAGCAGCGGCGCCACTGCATCACGATGCCCGACGGGAGGCGCGTGGCCGATTCGGCCCGGGCAGGGTTCCGCCGCCTGGTCGAGCGCCTGGTGGCCGAGACCGGGGTCCTCGCCAGCGACGTCGCATTTGCGTGTCTGCATCAGCCGAACCTCTACCTCGTGCGACAGATCCTCGACGACATCGGGATCCCCGAGAGCCGGACGTGGATCAACTTCCCGACCTGCGCCAACACGACATCGGCGTCGGTGGCGATCGCGTTGTCCCAGGCAGTGGCAGCCGACCGCATCCACGACGGCGACTGGGTATGGCTGGGCGCGGTGGGTGCGGGATTCGCGGGTGGCATCCAGCTGGTGCGCTGGGGGGCGGCGTGATCCTCGTTACGGGAGCCAGCGAGGGAATCGGGCTCGCCTGCGCCCGGGCGCTGCTCGAGCGGACCAGCTTCTCCGTGCTGATCACCGGGCGCAGCCAGGCGAAGCTCGACCGCGCGCACGCTGCGGTTCCGGACTCCCGGCGCGACCGACTTGGCACGATGCGGTGCGACCAGTCGCGCTCGTCGGACCTCAGCGCGCTGATCGGCCGGCTGGAGCATGGCGAGCCGCTCGATGGTGCCGTTCTCACCGTCGGCGCGAACCCCACCTACGAGCAGGGCCCGCGGCGGATTCATGCGCTCGACCGCGCGACCATCGAATCCACCATCCGGACCAACTGCACCCATGCGCTGCTCCTCTCCGCCGCCGTGTTGGACCGGTTGCGGCACCGGCGCGGCGGGAGCCTGGTGTGGATCGGGTCCCGCGCGTCGATCGTGGGTCTGCCGGGATCGGCCCTCTACAGCGCGACCAAATCCTTCCTGTCAGGCCTCGCGCGCGCCGCGCACAACGAGTACGCGCGGCACGGCGTCCGAGTGCACGTGGTTCACCCCGGCATCGTGCGGACTCCACGGACGGCGGCGGTGGCAGACGAATTCGCGGCACGACACGGCCTGACGGTGGCGGATCCGTCGGACGTGGCGGAGCAGGTCGTGGACCTGCTCCTGACACAGGGTCCGGCACGGGTGGAGGTGTGTCTGTGATGCTGCTCGATGTGCTGTGGTGGCTTGGCTGGGGATGGTGCGCGGCGTGGGTCGCCCTGCCGCTGCTGGCCGCGCCGTGGATCGGTCCCGCCGCCGCCGTGGTGGTGTGGGCCTTGGTGTCGCCCTGGTCCGCGCTGCTGGGCATGGCGGCAGTGCATCGCCTGCTGCCGCGCGGTGAGGCAGGGACGTTCCGGCTGCCGGGTGACCGGGGCGCGGTGCGCTGGGCGCTCGGAGGCTGGGCGCCGGGAACCTATCTGACATTGTTCCAGCCCCTGTTTTTCGCCAGCCGGCGTTTCCAGCGTCTGGCGCTGAGGGCCTTCGGCGCGGACCTCGGCACCGATGCCTGGGTCACGTCGCGCACCATCATCCGCGAGCCTCACCATGTACGCATTGGTGCGCGCACCCTGGTGGGTGAATACGCGCACCTCGCCTGCTCGCTGCAGCCCCGTTCCGGGGTGCTGCTGGTGGGGCGCATCGTGATCGGTGACGATTGCCTCGTGGGCGCACACAGTCACCTCGCCGCTGCCGTCACCATCGGATCGCGGTGCGTGCTGGAGCACGGCGTCGGCATCGCCCCGCGCGTGACGATCGGCGACGGCTCGCGCATCGGTGCCGGCAGCACGATCTACAGCGGCGTGCGCATCGGCCAGGGCGTCACGATCGGCAAGAACTGCTGTATCGCCGCCGGCGCCGTCATTCCGGATGGGTCGCGGATTCCCGACTTCACGATGCTCGCGGCGGCTCAGGCTCCGCGGGCCCTGCGGGCGGTGCCGTGATCGCCTCCGCGATCTGCGCGCTCAGCTACCGCCGCTTTCGGGCGGCGTGTCGCGCTCCGTTGCGCGCGCAGGCGGCGCAGCTGCGGCGCGTTCTCGCCCGCGCCGCGCGCACCGATTTCGGCCGGCGCCACGGCTTTGCAGCACTCACGCGCATCGTCGACCCGGTAGCTCTGATCGAGGCCTACCAGCAACGCGTGCCGGTACGCACCTACGCCGCGATGCGCGACGAGCTGGACGCCGTCCATGCCGGTCGCTGGTGGACGCTCTGCCCCAGCCGGCCGCTGTGGTTCGCGATGACCGCGGGCTCGACCGGGAATTTCAAGTACGTGCCGGTGACGGCCGAGTATCGACGCGAAGTCGGTCGCAGCTCGCTGATCTTCAACGGCGCGCTCGAGGCTTGCCATCCGACGCTGCGCCGGCTCAAGACGCAGTTCCTGGTCGGATCGGCCGAAGGCGGCCGCTCTCCGGCCGGCGTCCCCCAGGGATTCGCATCCGGATTCAACTACCAACGGCTGCCCTGGTTCGTGCGGCGCCGCTTCATCGTTCCCTATTGGGTGTTCACGCTCACCGATCCCGAGGACAGGGCCTACGCCGCCGGCCGCATTCTGGCGAGTGATCCGCGACTCGGAGTGCTGTGCGCCATCTCGCCAATGAACCTGATCAACCTGCGCCAGGCGCTGGAGCGCAACGCCGAGCGGCTGATCGCCGACATCGCGAGCGGCTCGCTGACCGTGCGCGGCCCTGCTGTGGTCTCGGGAGAGTGGCGGGGCCGGGCAGATCCGCAGCGGGCCCGCGAGCTGGAAGCGGTGTGGCGCAACGGTAACACGCTCCCGACTCGTGCGTTGTTCCCCGGCCTGCGGGTGTTGGTGTGCTGGCAGGGCGGCAACATGAGCTATTACCTCGACGCCTTGCGGCAGGCGTTCGAGATCGACCGGTTGTTCGAGTTCCCGATCTCGGCGAGCGAGGGTGTGTTCGCCATTCCGTTCCGACCCGACCAGGCCGGCGGGGCGCTCGCCGTCACTACGCACTTTCTCGAGTTCCTGCGCGACGATGGCGCAGGTCCCGCCCGGCGCGCCGATCAGCTCCGGGTCGGCGGTGAGTATCGCGTCGTCGTCACCAACGCGGGAGGTCTCTACCGCTACGACATGGAGGACATCGTCCGCGTGACCGGGTTGCTGCACGCCACGCCGGTCATCGAGTTCGTGAGCAAGCGCGAGCGTCAGATCTCGGTGAGCAACGAGCGGCTCACCGAGCTCGACGTGACGCTTGCCATGCGGGAAGCGAGTCGCCAGTGCGGACGCTGGTATCCAGAGTTCCTGTTCGTGCCCTGCTCGGATCGTCGCTATCGGGTGATGCTGGATGGCGCGAGTTGCGTCGAAGGAGTGGCTGCGGGGCCGAACGCCGGTCTTGCGGCGCTCACGGGCGAGCTCGAGCGGCAGCTGCGCCGTACCGCCAAGGGGTACGACTTCGAGCGTGACGACGCCTTGCTCGAGCCGCTCCAGCTCGTCGTGACCGAGAGGGGCCAGCTGCGGGCGTATCTGGCGCGGCGCTACCCGCCCGGCGCGCTGCCCAACGCGCAGATGAAGCCGCAGCATCTGAGCAGTGAATTCAACGTGCACACGCAGTTCACGCCGGTGGCGACCTATGCAGCTTGAGGCACCGAACGTCCGCATCGCGGACGTGGAGACCTGCGACTTCACGCTCGTGCCGGCCTACGACACCGTCACACTGCTGCGCGCGGCCCGACCCCGGGACGCGCAGCGCTACCTGGGCTCGGCGGTGGCGCGCGGCCTCATTGCGGAGCTGGGCGTCGAGCGCCGGCACCTCACGCAGTTGCCGGGTCAGCGGGCGGCGCCCGGGCGCCTGACGGCGTTCGAGCTCGCGCGGTCGGCGGTCGCCCGGCTGCAGGCCCGCCGCGCAGCCGAGCTGGCGCGGCTCGACGCGGTGATCTTCGTGAGCACTTCGAATCCGAACCCGTGCAACAGTCAGGCAGCGCTGCTCGCAGAAGCGTGCGGCCTCACGGGATCGTGCTTCGACCTCAAGGCGGGCTGCAGCAGTGGAGTCCTGGGGTTGATGCAGGGAGCGCTGTTGATTCGTTCCGGCTGCGAGCGCGTGCTGGTGGTCATGGCGGAGAACCTCTCGCAGCTCACGCCGGCCGACGATCTGCGCATGCTCCTGACGGTGGGCGATGGCGCGGCGTGCGTGCTGCTCGAGCGCGCAGCCGGAGCGGGATTCCTCGCCATGCTGCACGGCAGTGAGCCGGGGCTGGCCCGGACGATGATGGTGCGGACGCCGTTCCCGCCGAGCGGTGCCGACTCGCAGTACGTCTACGAGTTCGGCGATACCAATGGGACCGCTGCGTTCCTGCACGCGCGGTGGCGGGAGGTATTCCGGGAGAGCCTGGCAGCCGCCGGCCTCGCGGCCACCGACCTCGCCCACGCGGTGTTCCACCAGACGCACGCGGCGCAGATCCAGGAGCTGGCGGCGGACCTCGGGCTCGATCCCGACCGGGTGCCGTCGGTGGTGGCCGAGCACGGCAACATGGGCACGCCCACCTTCGCCGTCGCACTGTCGCGCGTGCAGCTGCGACCCGGTGATCGCTATCTGCTGCAGGCTGTTGGTGGTGGCGTGAGCTGGGGCGCCATCGTGGCGGAGCACGCATGATGCGGTGGCCCTCCGTGCCACGTCTGGTGGTGAGAGGCCGGGCGTGGATCGCCCTCGCCTGGGTCCTGATCGCGGTGGCCTTGCTGCCCCAAGCCCGCCACCTCGCCGCGCGGCTCGAAGCCGCTGCGGAGGTCGAGGGTAGCGAATCGGCGGCCGTCTCCCGCTTGCTGCAGGGCCCGCTGCAATCGGCTTACGCGCGCTACGCGGTGCTGGTGGTGCGGGGCGTCCCCTCGCCGACCACGGCGCAGGGCGCCGCGGTGTTGCGGCGAATCGTCGATACCCTGGCTCGCGCACCGCAGGTCACCGCCGTCTATTCGTATCTCGACCGGCCGGACACGCTGCTCGTCGGGGAGCGGGGCGGCACACTGCTGCTGGTGGGCCTGACTGCGGACAGCGCACCCGCGGACCGCCTCATTCCGCCATTGCGCCAGCTGACCGCTGGGCTGGCGGACGTGCTGCGTGCCGGGCTCCCCGACGTCACGCTGCGGTGGACTGGAGAGGCAGCGCTCAACGTCGATCTGCGTCGCACCAGCGCCGCGGATGTGGGGGGCGCGGAGCGACGCGCGCTGCCGCTCACTGCCGCGCTGCTGCTGCTCGCCTTCGGGGCGGTCGTCGCGGCGGCGGTGCCGGTGGTCGTGGGCGCGCTCGCCATCGCGATCGCCCTCGGTGCGGCCGCCGTGGCGGCTGGCCTGTGGCCCCTGTCCATCGTGCTGCAGAGTGTCGTGCCGATGCTCGGTCTCGGTCTGGGCATCGATTACGCGTTGTTGATGGTGTCCCGCTTCCGTGACGGGCTGGCCGAGGGCGCCGCGGCGCGCCCGGCAGCCGAGGAAGCCGCGGCACATGCCGGGCACACGGTTCTCATGTCGGCGGCCACCGTGGCGCTCGGCTTCCTCGCGCTGCTGGTGGTGCCGCTCAACGAAATGCGGGCCATCGCCGCCGGGGGCCTGCTGGTGGTGCTCGCGTCAGCCCTGCTCGCCACCACACTGCTGCCGGGTGCGCTCGCGACGCTGGGGCCGCGCATCGACTGGATCAGGGTCCGGCGCGCGGGAGCCCGGCGCTCCTCGGTCGAGCTGTGGCGTCGTTGGGGCGCCGTGGTGACGGCACATCCGTGGCCCGCCTTGGTCGCGGGAGCGGTCCCCCTGCTGCTGCTCGGTACCCAGGCGCTGGGGGTGCGCAGCGGTCTGCCGCGCGGCGACTGGCTGCCGCCGACGATGGAGTCGGCGCAGGCACTACGCGACCTGCGCGACATGGGCCGTGCGGGTGTCACCCAGACGATCCGACTCGTCCTCGCGCTGCCGGCGGGTGTGACGGTGCGCCAGGCGGCCGCGTGGGGAGCGGTGAGCCGCTACGTCGCCGCGCTCGAGGCCGATCCGCGGATCGCGCGGGTGCGCTCGATTGTCGGCGTCGCGGAGGAGGCAGGAATGAGCCGGTCCGCGCTCGCGACCACGCCCGGCTTCATGACGCGTCACCTGACCCGCGGGCTCGTCAGCCCCGACAACCGCCTCGTCCTGCTCGAGCTGCTGCCAGACGAGGCGGTCGCCCCCGATCAGATCGTGAGTCTGGTCCGGGATCTGCGTCGCACGGCGGCTCACGACGTCGCGATCCCCGGCGCGGCCACCCTGGTGGGGGGGCTGCCGGCGTTCAACGCCGACTACCAGGAGGCGGTCGCCGGGCGACTGCCGGTGATCGTCGCACTGGTGGTGGGCGGAACGATGCTCGCCCTGTTCATGGGATTCCGCTCGGTGCTCGTGCCGCTCAAGGCCGTCGTGCTGAACCTGCTGTCCGTCGGCGCAGCGTGCGGTGCGCTGAAGCTGGCGTTCCAGGATGGGCACGGCGCGCGGCTGCTCGGCGTGGCCGAGCCACTCGACGCGGTATTTTCATCGCTGCCCGTGATCGTCTTCTGCATCGTGTTCGGGCTGAGCATGGACTACGAAGTGTTCCTGATCACGCGGGTGCGCGAGCTGCGCCGATCGGGGCTCGGCGATCGCGACGCCATCGTCGAGGCCCTCGGGCGCACGGGTCAGGTCATCACCAATGCCGCGGTCATCATGCTCGTGGTGTTCGCCGCGTTCATGCTCGGTGACGTCCTGCTCACGAAGATGCTGGGCTTCACGCTCGCCGTGGCGGTGCTCCTCGACGCGACGGTTGTCCGCATGGTCGTCGGCCCTGCGCTGCTGCAGCTGGCGGGGAAATGGAACTGGTGGCCAGCAGTCGGAGCCGTCGCGTCCGCGCAGCACCGCGCGTAGAAGGCCGTGTGGCGCTCTCGACCCGGGCTCCCTCGCCGGCGACCCGCACGCCCTCGGAAATCTCACGCTGGTTTCGCAGCCTCTTCACGCCGGGTGACGCATGCTCACCGGCCCAACCATGCCCATTGTGAGGGACGAACGATGAAAAGCCACCCTTGGCTGTCGGGATTGGGTGCCACCGCGCTTCTGTTGGGGCCGGCCCCAGCCGCCGCGATGCAGCAGCCGGGAGCCGACACGGCATGGCGGTACCGGGCGGCATCGGAGATCCGTCGCATGCGCGACTGCCCGACGGCGGAGCTGCTGATGACCACCAAGTCGGCACTGGTGGCGATCGACGCGACCACCGGCACCCTGCTGTGGCAGCTCGACGATCTTCCCAACCTCGAGGCCGGATTGTACTGGGGCGGCTGCGATGCGCACACCGGGATCTCCTATCGCAAGGACAAGATCGTCGCTTTCGATCTCGGGACGGGCCGCCGGCTGTGGGACGCGGGCGCGCTCCCACCGCTGCAGGAGATACGCGGCTATGTGAGCCTCAGCCGCGAGGATCTGCTGCTGCTGTTTCTGCGAACGGCGACCTCGGACCGCGCGCTCGCGGCCGTTCAGTTGTCCACCGGTGCTCTGCGGTGGCAACGGGACGACGTGTTTGCCCAGAGCCCCCAGTTCGGTGGCCGCGGCGGGGTATCGGACATCACCGAGTTCCAGGTCGTGCTGATGGACAGCGATACGACGCTGATCCTGTACGTCAGTCCGGATGGGCCCATGCGCCTCGACGCGCGCTCCGGGGCCACGCTGTGGGTGGGCGGTGCCCTCGCGGGACGAAGGGTGCCAGCGATTGGCGAGCACGCGGCGATGCGGATCGTTGATTCGACGCTGGTGATTCCTTTTGCCAAGGGGCTGCTGGCGCTCGACGCGCGCGACGGGCATCTCCTGTGGGAGTCGCCCGATCTGCTGCCCACCCGGGCGACGCGGCTCTCGCCCCAGTCGGCGGGGCTGCTGGTGCGCGCGGGCCGCGCGTACGTCAATGTGCTCGATCCGATCACCGGCAGCGCGCGCTGGTCACATCCGCTCACCGTGTCCACCGACGGCGCGGCCTATGAGATCGTGGGGGATCGCTACTTCGTGGTGGCTCGGGATCGCCTGCTGGTGGCCGACCTCGCCACCGGAGACACCACCGGCCTGGCCACTCTGTCGTTCGACGATGGCGAGCACGCGGAGCTGATGTTCGCGGCGGACGATCACCTGCTGGTGGCCTCGCGACAGAACCTGACACGTGTGGACCTGGCGGGCACGATCGCGTACCACCGGTTCTACCAGGCCCCCGGGGCCAGCTTCTTCGAAGTGCTGGGTGGAGTATCGCCCGGCGCGACGTTCGGCAGTGCCGCGTTCCGATCCGAGTACGCCTTCTTCGTCACCAATGCCCCCGATGCGTCGGGCCGGTCGGGCAACAGTCTGGTGCGGGTCGCTCTGACGGACGGCTCCGAAGCAGGCCGCATCTGGTTTCGGGAGAAGGCGCCCAAGTACCGGCCCGACACGGCGCGTGATCAGGTCCTGATCTTCGCGGATGGTCGCACCCTGGTGGCGGTCCGGTTTCCGGCACCGGTCGAGAGTTGAGAGGAGCGGCGACCGAGGGAGACCCGGACCGACTGCGTGCGGGCGCCTCGCCTCCGGGCTGGCTCAGCGCCACATCTCCTTCAACCGCGATCCTACGTCCACCCGCGCGCCATGGGTCCGGCTGGCCGGTCCCGGCACCGCGGGTGCGACGCGCGCGGCCCGCTCGAACAGGGTGGCCACCTGCTCGGGGAGGAAGCGGGTGCGCGGGGCGTAGATGTGCGCGTCACCGCTCGGGCGACCCGAGGTGTAGAAGCGATGCGGCTGCATGAGATACAGTGCGTCCCGCGCACGGGTCATCGCCACGTAGAGCAGTCTTCGCTCCTCCTCGATTTCCTGTGGTGTGCCCGTGGCCATGTCCGACGGAATGCAGCCGTCCACGACGTGTAGCACGTACACCGCATCCCACTCCTGACCCTTGGCAGAGTGGATGGTAGACAGAACGAGGTAGTCGTCGTCGAGCAGCGGATCGCCCGCTTCGTCCCCCATCCCGCCGGGAGGGTCGAGGGTGAGATCCGTGAGGAAGCTCTCGCGCGTGGGATGGCCGCCGGCGAGCTGCTCCAGTTGTTGTAGATCGGCGACGCGCAGGTGCGGCGCGTCGTACAGGCGCTCCAGGTGTGGTTCGTACCACTGCCGCACCATCCCGAGCTGGCCAGCCCACGCAGCGGTCTGATGGAGCACACACAGCAGCTCACAGAGCGCCGGCCAGTCGGCGCGCACCGCCGTCGGGACGTCCAGCCCGGCCAGGGCCGTGAGATCGAAGCACGCGGCCTCGAGGGCGTCGAGCAGCCGTCGCGCCGTTGCCGGCCCCAGTCCCGGCAGCAGCTGCAGCACCCGAAATGACGCCATGTCGTCGCGCGGGTTCTCGGCCCAGCGCAGCACGCACAGCACGTCCTTGACGTGCGCCGCCTCGAGGAACTTGAGGCCGCCGAACTTCACGAACGGGATGTTGCGACGGCCCAGCTCCACCTCCAGGACGTCGGAATGATGCGCGGTGCGCATCAGCACCGCCTGCCGCTTCAGCGCCACCCCCGCTTCACGATGCGCCAGCACGCGCTCCACCACGTAGTCCGCCTCGGCCTGCTCGTCGTGCACCGCCACCAGCAGCGGGCGCTGCTGCGAGCGCTTGGTGGAGAAGAGTCGTTTGTCGTAGCCTTCCGGCGCGAGTGCGATCACGGCATTGGCGGCATCGAGGATCGGCTGCGTCGAGCGGTAGTTCTGCTCCAGCGTCACGATGTGGGCCGGTGGGTCGAACTGCCGCGGAAAGTCGAGAATGTTGCGCACCGTCGCTGCACGGAAGGCGTAGATCGACTGCGCGTCGTCACCGACCACCGTCAGCCCCCGGCCGTCCGGTTTCAGGCCACGGAGGATTCCCGCCTGCAGGGCGTTCGTGTCCTGGTATTCGTCCACCAGTACGTGATCGAACCGGCGCCGCACCTCCGCCGCCGCTGCCTCGTCCTGCATTAGGTGGAACCAGTACAGCAGCAGGTCATCGTAGTCGAGCAGCTGGCGCCGCTGCTTGGCGTCTACGTAGGCCCGGAACAGCCCCTTCAGCTCGTCGGTCCAGCACGCATACGCCGGAAAGGCGCGCTCGAGCGTCCGCTCCAGGCCGTGTGCCGCGTTCACCGCGTGCGAGTAGATCGCGAGGCAGGTGGCCTTGGTGGGAAACCGCGTCTGCTGGCGGGAGAATCCCAGCTCGTGGCGCACCAGGTTGAGCAGGTCGGCCGCATCGGCGCGGTCGAGCACCGTGAAGCCGGTGTCGAGACCGACGGCCGCGGCGTGCAATCGCAGCAGCCGATTGGCCATCGCATGGAACGTCCCCGACCACTGAATCCGGTCGCTGCGTGATGCTGCTTCGCTCACCTGCAGGGCGATCCGCTCGGCGCGTCGTGTCATCGTCTCCGCCGCGCGCCGGGTGAAGGTCAGCAACAGAATGCGGCGCGGGTCGGTGCGCCGCAGCAGCAGCTGGGCGACGCGATGGGCCAGCGTACTGGTCTTGCCGGTGCCTGCCCCGGCGATGATCAGCAGCGGGCCCGGGAGTGTGTGCGGCAGGCGCTCGGTGCCATACTCGGCGGCCGCGCGCTGGCTGGAATTGAGGATGTGGAGGCCGCGGTCGGGTTCGGGCATAGTGCCCGAATATAAGCCGAAGCCACCCCGGCGAGGGAATGCTCTGAGTCAGGGCGCCCCGGGCAGGCCCCATCGCGCAGCCCGGCCTGTGAGATCGATGTCGGCCTGCGCCTCTGGATGGAGCAGAGCGGCGAGGATCTCGATCCCGTCCACGACCCGTGGCCCTGATCGATTGAAATAGGCGGATCCGTCCACGACGTAGGCGCGGCCGGCCTCGATGGCGTTGCCCGCCACCGCGCGCAGCTGCTCATGGTGGCGATCCGCATCATCGCGCGACGCGGCGAGCCCGTAGCCACAAGGCATCACGAGCAGCACGTCTGCCGCCAGGTCGGTCAGCTCGCTCCAGCCGACCTGGCGAGAGCGCTGGCCGGTTGCGCCGAGCAGGTTGACGCCGCCGGCCAGCTCGATCATCTCGGGGACCCAGTGGCCGGGCGCGAAGGGTGGGTCGAGCCACTCCAGTGCCAGTACGCGCGGGCGCGGCCGGCCGGCGACACGGCGGCGCACCGCGTCGATGCGCCGCTCCAGGCTTACCACCAGCGCCTCCGCCCGGTCGGCGACTCCCGCCGCCCGGCCGACGTCCCGAATCGAGCCGAGAATCCCGGCGAGGTCGTGCGCGTCGAGCGATAGCACGGTCGGCGCAGGGTCGAGTGCCGCCGCCGCCTCCTGCGCGGAGAGAGTGGGCACGGCACAGACCTCGCACACACCCTGTGTGAGAATCAGCTCCGGCTCGACCGCAGCGAGCCGCTCGACGTCCACCGCGTAGACGCTGCCGTATTGCTGCATCGCCTGGCGGACGGCGGCGTCGATGGCGCCGCTGTCGAGGTGCGTCGGATCGAAGCGCGCGCGGCTGAGCCGCGGGCGGCCCAGCGCCTCCGGCGGGTGGTCGCATTCGTGGGAGATACCCACGACCGCATCGCCGATGCCGAGCGCGTACGCGATCTCGGTCCCGCTGGCCAGCAGCGACGCGATGCGGGTCACCGGCCCTCCCGTGCGGCCCGCTCCGCGTCTTCGCCCAGCACCAGTCCCGTGCCCGCTGCCTGAGCGGCCACTGCGCGTCGTAACGCCGCGATGTCGGCGTCGCTGTGGCCAGCCGCCCTGAGCTTGCGGTTCATCTCCACGGTCTTCACCGCGGCCTTGAGCGTGCCGAGAGCGAGCGACGCGCAGGCCGGGCGCGTGGCGGCGACGTCCCGGCCAAGCAGATCGAGCATCTCTTCGTAGGAAAATGCGAGCACTTCGGCGAACGTGGGCCGTTCACGATTGGTGCGCTCGGCCAGAATTGATGCCGCCGCCTGGCTCAGCGTGCAGCCGCTGCCCTCGAAGGAGACAGCCGCCACCCGATCCTCATCCGGGTCGGCTCTGAGATACATCGTGATGATGTCGCCGCATCCCGGATTGCCACCCGGCACCTGCGCATCGGCGTCGGGCAGCGCCCCGCGATGTCGGGGTCGCCGGTGGTGATCCACCAGCCAGGCGATGCGGGTCTCGCGGTCCACTACGGCTTCTCGATCGGCGCGCGCACCAGGTTGCCCCACTCGGTCCACGAGCCGTCGTAGTTGGCGACGTGCTCGAAGCCCAGCAGGTATGTCAGTGCGAACCAGGTGTGCGAGGAGCGCTCGCCGATGCGGCAGTACACGACGACGTCGTCCCCCGGTTGCAGTCCGTTCTCTTCCAGGTAGATCGCGCGCAGCTCCGCGGCCGGTCGGAAAGTGTGCGTCTCGGGGGTGACGGCGCGTCCCCACGGAATGCTGCGGGCTCCTGGGATGTGACCGCCGCGTAACGCGCCTTCGTTTGGATACTCGGGCATGTGCAGCCGCTCACCGCGGAATTCCTCGAGACTGCGCACGTCCACCAGCGGCTTGCCGGCCTTCACGTGGCGGGTGACCTGGTCGCGGAAGGCACGAATACGGCCGTCCTCACGCTTGCGTACCGTGATACGGCCCGGGGCGTGGCGCGGCGCGTCGGTCGTCAACGGACGTCCCTCCTCAACCCAGCGCAGCCGGCCCCCGTCCATTACGCGCAATCGCTCAATGCCGAACAGCCGGAATACCCAGAAGGCATAGGTCGCCCACCAGTTGTTCTTGTCACCGTAGAGCACGATCGTGGTGTCGTCGGCGATTCCGCGATCGCGCAGCAGCTCCTGGAACCGCATGGCATCGACGTAGTCTCGGGTCACGGGGTCGTTGAGGTCGCCAACCCAGTCGATCTTCACGGCACCGGGAATGTGGCCCGTCTCGTAGAGCAGCACGTCCTCGTCCGACTCGACGAGGCGGACCGTCGGGTCTCCGAGATGGTCGGCGACCCACTGCGTCGAGACGAGCACTTCGGGATGCGCGTAGCCGCGCGATGCGATATCGCTCACTGGAGCCAGTGCTTGCGGCATGATTCCCTCCCTACCACACCAAACCCAGAAAGCCGGGTGCGGGTTCCGAAATCTCGACAATGGCGGCCCCAACGGCCAGGCTCGCGCCGCCGTATCTTGGCTCGATGCTGCGCATCACCTACGTCCTCGCCGCTGAATCCGGCGCCGCCGCCGAGTCCCGGGCGCGCTTCATCGCCCGCGAGCAGAGCGTCGAGGTGCCTCAAGGCACCGCGCCCGACGTCGAAGCGCGACTGGTGGGGCAGGTCGACGCCGTCGCGCCCGGCGACGCGGGACATTGGCGTGTCGTGGTCGCCTACGAGCCAGAGCTCGTCGGCGGTGACGTGACGCAGCTGTTCAACCTGGTCTTCGGCAACGTGTCGCTGCTGTCGGGTGTGCGGGTGGTAGACATCGTGTTCCCTGAAGCGCTGCTCGCCGCCCTCCCCGGCCCGCGGTTCGGGATCGCAGGCCTGCGCGAGAGCTGTGGCGCTGCGGCGCGGCCGCTGTTCTGCACGGCGGCCAAGCCGGTCGGTCTCGACGTCGCCGCCCTGGCGGAGCAGTGCTACCGCTTTGCGCGGGCCGGCGCCGACATCGTGAAGGACGACCACAATGTGGCCAACCAGGCGCCGGCTCCGTTCGCCGAGCGGGTGCGCCGCTGCCAGGAAGCAGTGCAGCGCGCCAACCAGGAAACGGGGAATCGCACGCTGTACTTCCCGCACGTGTCCGGCCCGCTGTCCGGGCTCGATCAGCGGCTCGATACCGTTCAGCGAGCCGGCTGCCGGGGCGTCCTCGTGAACCTGCTGCCGCAGGGAGTGGACGCCGCGCGGAGCATCGGCACCCGCGACCTGATGGTGCTCGCGCATCCCACGATGAGCGGTGTCTTCTTTGGAGCGGAGCATGGCATCGCGCCGGAGGTGCTGTTCGGTACGCTGTTCCGCGTGGCGGGGGCTGACGGGGTGATCTACGTGAATGCCGGTGGCCGCTTCACCACCTGGACGGTGGACCAGTGTCGCGCCATCAACCAGCGATTGCGCGCTTCCCTGGGCGGGATGCGTCCGGCGCTGCCCGTCCCCGGGGGCGGCGTGGACGCCGAGCGCGTGCCGTACTGGGTCGAGCAGTACGGGCTCGATACGATGTTGCTCATCGGGGCCAGTCTGCTGCGTCAGCCGGACCCCGAGGCGGCGACCCGGCGCGTCGTCGAGACACTGCGGGGCTACGAGGCATGAGCGAGGCGTCCAAGGTCATCAAGTGTGCCGACTTCCGCTGGGAGGGGGTCACGATCGCCAGCTACAAGCCCGACCCGACCCTGTTCAGGGACGTGACGCGCCAGACCCTCGTCGGCGAGGGGGCCGGGGAGGAGCACAGCCCGATCGTCACCCGCTACTTCGAGGTTCAGCCCGGTGGCTATTCGACGCTCGAGCGACATGACCACCGGCATACGGTGGTTGTGGTGCGTGGGCGCGGCACGGTGCGGCTGGGTGGGGAAGCCCACGCGATCGAGCCCTTCGACGTCGTGTACGTCGCTCCGGGTACCGTGCATCAGTTCCGGGCGGTCGGGAGCGAGCCGCTGGGGTTTCTCTGCGTGGTGGAGCGGGAGCGGGATCGCCCCGTCCCGGTGAGAGAGCTGCCCGACCGCTGAACGCTACGTGTCGCCGCCGTCCGCCGTCGCGGGCGGGTCCTCCCCCAGAGACGCGTAGAACGAGGTGACGCGCTCGCGGCTGCCGGGCTGGGTGTACGCGTCCGGGCGGCGGGTGTGGATCACGTCCGCGATCACCGCTGCCACGTCTTCGGCACCCTGTGAGTTCGGCAACGATCGCGAATCCGGCCCGCCGTGCCGGGCACGGATCCCGAACTCGGTGCGGACGATCCCGGGTGAGACGAGGGAAATCTGGATGCCCGGATGGGTCTGCTGGATCTCGGCCCTGAAGTTGGCGGTGAGCGCGTTGAGAAAGTGCTTGGCGCCGCTGTACGCGGAGCGGAACGTCGCGAACGGGATGCGCCCGAGCATCGACGATACGTTGATGACGTGACCGGCGCCGCGCTCCTTGAAGTGCGGCAATACTTCCTGCATTCCATACAGTGCCGATTTCACGTTGGTACGCATCATGTCGTCGACGTCCTCATCGGTCAGCTGGGACGGATCGCGCGTGATGCCCTGACCGACGTTGTTCACCCAGACGTCGATGTGGCCGTATTGGGCGAGCGATTCGGCAACCACGCGGCGTACCGCGTCGCGATCCCGCACATCCGCGACGATCGGCAGCGCGCGTCTACCGCAGCGGGCCGCAACGGCCCGCAGCGCGTCTTCGCTGCGCGCCACCAGCACGACCACCGCGCCGCGAGCCGCCAGCAGCTCGGCGAGCGCGGCGCCGATGCCCCTGCTCGCCCCGGTGATCACGACGACGCGATCGCTCGTCATGCTCGGTGGCCCCTGCGTACTCTCCGGTGGCTAGCGTGACGCCCGCCGGACCCCAGCGAGCGGCTCGACGCCCAGGTCGGCCACGTGAACGTCGAGGTGGTGGTTGACGCGCAGTCCCACGATGCCGTCGGTTTGCAGCTGCTCGGTCCGCGGCAGCGTCACCACCTCGGTCCCGTTGATCAGGAAACGAGCACCATCGGCGGTCGTCTCGACCGCGAGCTCATTGGTGGCGCCGCCGTCGCCGGACACCTTGTTGACGGCGCCATGCGCCGTCCAGTCCACCAGTGTGTGCGTCTCGGCGCCCGCGCGGTGCTTGATCAGGTACTTCCCGTCCTGTCGCACCAGGAAGTAGAGGTACGACTGGTCTGGTCCCGTCAGATCCCGACCGCCGAGCAACAGCCCCAGCGCCTCGGGATGTTCGGTCGCCCTGGTTTGCGTGAGCGTGACGCGCGCGCGGAAGGAACCCGTCGCCGTGCGGGTCGAGTCGAAGAAGATCCCCGACGGTCCCATGGTCGCGTGCATTCCGTTGCCCATCGCGGCGAGCCGCATGAGTTCGGTCCGCGTGGCGGGCGCGTCCGGCCGGGCGTGCCAGCGGCCAGGCAGCTTGGCGCCGGTCGCGAGGAACGGGTCCGGCGCCGCGGTCAACGGCTTGATGGCCTCCTCGATCCGGGCGCGAGCCGCCAGATCGGTCTTTGGCAAGACCGCAAACCGCGCGGCCATCCCACCCTCGAGGTGGATCTTGACGTGGCAATGGAACAGCCACACACCGGGGTTGTCCGTTTCCATGTCCGCCACCACCATCAGATGCTGACAATGTCCATGCGGGTATGGTGAGCCAGGACGGTCATGCCGTGCCAGTGTGGGGTGTGGAAATCGAACTCAGTCGTGCTCGACATCACGTACCAGCGCACCCGCTCCCCCTGAACGGCCGTCATCACCGGCATGTTGCCCCAGATGTAGCCGTTCATCGTGTCGAGGAACGTGTTGCCGCCGAAGGGATTGCCGTCCGCTAGGCTGTCGGCCTCGGCCCATGGCATCTGGCGGGCGATGTTGTCGCGGAAGTAGTGACTCATCGCTTCCGGATATATGGCGAAGTTCACGACGAACTCCCGATCCACGTCCTGCGGGCTGCCATCAGCGCGGGCCTTGCCGGCCGCCGTGACGAGGATCGGTCCCATCAATCCCGCCGTGACGTCTTTCCCCTCGTCCACGTGCGAGTGATACATCCACATGACCGAGCTGCCATCGCCGGGCCCGGGGCCGGCGCGCTCCGGCACCGCCCAGACGTAGGTGTGCGTGCCCCCCGGCGGCACGGCGTCGTCCAGCTTTTCGCCGTCGGCGGTGCCGTCCCGGTACGGAGTGCCTTCCGACCCCTTCTCGTAGAACACGCCGTGCGGGTGGACGCTGAACGGATGCGATCCATTGTTGCGGAACACGACACGGATCGTGTCGCCGACGACGGCTCGCAGCACCGGTCCCAGCAGCCCCAGGTGCTCCCACTCCGGCGGCCGTGGCTTGAGGGTGCGGAAGGTGCTGTCGGTGTACTCGCGGTACATCGCCTTGCGGTATACGCGGCCGAGACGGTTGGGGCGCCTGAGGCTCGGTTTCGCGCTGTCGATCGGGATGCCCCGGATCTGGTCCATGCCGGTCGGGGCGTAGTCCCACATCACTTCGTCAGCGGCGAGGTAGTACGTCCGGTTCTGCGGCGTCTGGGCGTGGGTCAATCCGGGCGCGACCGCCAGGACGGCGGCGGCGCTCAGCAAGGCAAACCGCATCGGGGGTCTCCGGAATGCACGGGAACGGGGCAACGAGGTCGCGCGCCGCGCGGCCTCGACGGACGCGCAACTTGCAGTGGGTGGGTCACGCCGTCAAGCGTGAATCGCTGCGAATCTCGTGAATCGCTCCGTGATTCGTCTCACAGTCGCCGCCGCCCAGCTCCCCGACGCGAAGTGCCCGAAGGTCAGCAGCAGCAGTGCCAGTGTGGAGCGCGGCCCGGGCCACGGCGCCCCGCCCACGTG
>QKHC01000132.1 GCA_003251175.1 Gemmatimonadota bacterium | reverse complement strand
CGGACCACCCGGATACGGGTGGGGCCGATGGCAACCCCGATACGGCGACCGGGGAATCGGAAGACCACGGAACGGATCGGGCGCATGGCGTGGTATCGGGAGGCGCGCATTTCGCGCCACCCTGGTGCAGCCTAAGGCGCCGCAAGTGAAGGGACCTTGAATTCTCAGTAAGGAAGTCGGATACCGTGCCTTGGCTACAACTGCTTTTCTGGTAATTACTTACAGGCGAGACCCAAGAGGCACACCTGCCCGCGCCCCGCTCAGCGCAGCACTACCAGCTCGATGGCGTCGAGCAGCCGTGCCATCTCGCGCGCGTCGGTCGTGACGAACCGGTAGGTGCGATCCGCGGTCTTCTCGAGGTGGAAGCCCGACAGCGTGTCGATCGGTGCGATGAGCTCCGCCGGGTAGCTGTGCCGCAGCACCAGCTCGATCTGGTAGGGCTTGGCCAGGGTGAAGGGGCGGAACTCCCCCCGCTGCGCGCGACGCACGGCGACGGCGGCGGAGTCGGCCAGCATCTGGCGCACCACGGCGGGGCTCAGCGTAATGCCGGCGTTGCGCCCAATGGCCCACTTGGTGATCACGCCGATCACGCCGGGACCCAGCTGCTCCTTGGCCTGTCGCACCACTTCGTCGTCACCCGACACCAATACCACGGGGACCCCGTACTCGCCCGCCACCAGTGCGTTGATGCCGGTTTCGTTGAGCACCCGGCCGTTCACCGTGAGGCGATCGAAGGCATAGGTGTGGGAGATGATTCCCGGGGTTCCCGCGTTCGCGTGGGCAGCGATGAACATCACGGCGCCGGCGCTCGAGTCGAGACCGGTGGACATCACCATCGGCTTGGGCCAGCCCCGGATCAGGATTGCCGCGGTGTCCAGGTCCCAGGGAAGGATGTTGCCGAACAGGTTCCCACCGTGGCCCTCGTTGACGACGAAGGAGCGGGCTCCGCCAGCCCGCGCGCCGGCGATCACGGCGTTCACCTCGCGCGTCATCAGGTCGCGGTAGTGGTCCCAGTAGTCCTGACTCGACTGGTTGCGGTACCGCTCGCCCTCGTATCCCGAGATGATCTCGCGATTGAAGACGACGCTCGCGAGGCCCTCCATGTCGGTGATGAGATAGACGCGAAACCCGTCGGGCGGCGGGACTGAAGGGGCGGAGGGCATCTGGGCGGTCAGCACCGCCGGCATCGCGAGCAGGGCATAGAGGGTCGAGGCGCGCATGGCGAAAGAAGCTACCAGCGGGCGCCGATCGCCGCAGCCGCCACCGGGATCGGCCCGGCGGCGAGATCGCGCAAATGTCACGACAGTGTCCGTATTGTTGACAAAACGAACGTTCGTGCTATTTATCTCCCCATGAGCAAGGGCGATCAGACCCGCACAGCGATCCTCGAGCGCGCCGTTGACCTCGCCAGCCAGCTCGGGCTGACCGGTCTCACCATCGGCGCGCTCGCCGATGCGATGCATCTCTCGAAGAGCGGCCTGTTTGCCCATTTCCGATCGAAGGAGACGCTGCAGATCCAGGTGCTCGAGCACGCCGCAGCACGATTCACCGCCATGGTGGTCCAGCCGGCGCTTCGCCAGCCTCGTGGCGAGCCCCGCATGCAGGCGCTGCTCGATGGCTGGCTCGCATGGGACACCTCCGAGGCGCTGTCAGGTGGTTGCCTCTTCGCCCAGGCGGCCGGCGAGCTCGACGACCGACCCGGCCCGGTGCGCGAGCGCCTGGTCGCCCTGCAGCGCGCTTGGGTCGACGTGATCGCCGAGTCCGTGCGCAAGGGCATCGCGGCCGGCGCCTTCCGGGCCGACGCCGACCCCGAACAATTCGCCCAGGACATGTACGGCGTGATGCTCGCGTTCCATCACGCATCGCGGCTGCTCGGCGATATCCAGGCGGAGCCGCGCGCCCGTCGCTCGTTCGGTGCGCTGCTCGCGGCCTCGCAATCCCGGTGATCCACACCCCGAGCCCGATCACCCCGCATCTGCGCCTCTTCACCCATAGCCCCGCAGGTATCCAGGAGCCCTCATGGCCACCGTTCCGACCCCCGTCCGACTACTGATGCGCCTCACCGAGGCGGTTTCGCCGTTGCTCGCCGCCCGGCTGCTGGAGCGGCTGTTCTTCACCCCTCCGCGCTCGAGCGCCGGCGCGGCCGATCGGCGGTTCGTGCGGTCAGGCCGGAGACTGGTTCTCCGCGCCGACGGCCGCCGTGTCGCCGTCCGCCAGTGGGGCCGTGGACCCGTTGTGATCCTGGTGCACGGGTGGGGCAGCCGCAGCGGCCGCCTGCGCCCACTCGCTGAGCCGCTGCTCGCGGCCGGGTACGGCGTCGTGGCGTTCGACGCCCCCGGGCACGGCGAATCGGGGCGCGGCATGAGCTCGCTTCCCGAGTTCGCTCGCGCCCTGTGTGCCGTGGTTGAGCGCCTCGGCCCGGCATACGCGGTGGTGGCGCACTCCCTCGGGGGAGCGGCGACGGTGCTCGCCGCCGCCCGCCTGGGGCTCGACGCCCGGCGGTTCGCCCTGCTCGCTCCACCGGCGAATCCCGCCTCGTGGCTCACCGCGCTCACCGACCACGTGGGGGTGGGAGCCGCCACGCTGCACCGCTTCCGCACCCGCACCGAGCGGCGCCTCCGGTTCCAATGGCACGATCTCGACATCCGCGCCATGGCCCGGGAGCTCGACCGCCCCGCGCTGGTGGTGCACGACTGGGACGACCGGGTGGTGCCCTGGACGGAAGGCGCGGCGATCGCCGATGCGTGGCCCGGCGCCCGGCTGCACACGACGCGCGGTTTGGGGCACCGAGGCGTGGTGCGGGATCCGGCTGTCGTCCGGGAGGTGGCGCGCTTTGTCATGGGGCGCCACGCCCGACCGGGTACACCCGCCCCCGGGGATGGCGAGGCGCGGCTCGAATACGAGCTGTTCCACCCCGACGCGCGTCGCCGCGAGTGACTTCAGTCCGCGTCGCTCGGCGCGGCCGGCTCCGCGGGGTCCGCGGAGGCCACGGCGCCGGCCCCGGATCGGTTGCGCAGCCGCGTCATCAGGATGTGCCACTGTACGCGCAGCGGAGGACGAGGCTCGGTGGCCTGATTGGCGCGTACCCAGCTCAGCAGCGAGAGGCACGCGAACAATGCCGCGAGATAGGCGTAGTCGCGCGCCGAGAGCGACGTCAGCACGTCGGGGCCCTGAATCGCCACGGCGAAGCAGATGGCGGCGAGCCACCCGAACTGGTGGAACGCGCGCCAACCGGGGTGCCGCTGCCGAGTCACGCCTCGTCTCCTCCCAGCCGCGCTTCCCAGTCGTCGAGAGAGCGGGGCCAGTCGCTTCGCAGCAGGCGGGAGAAGGCCCGATCGGCCAGCACCCGGCCGCCGGTCTGGCAGACGGCGCAGTAGTTCACCTCGTTCTCCGCATAGCGGATGCGCTGGACCGGCGAGCCGCAGGCCGGGCACGGTTGCCGATAGCGCCCGTGCACGGCCATGCCGGGGCGGAACGCCGTGACCTTTTCGGGGAACGCGGAATCGCCCGCGTCCTGGAGACGCCTGATCCAGGTCGCGAGGGTGGTGCGCGTCGCGCCATGGAGTCGGTCGAGCTCGTCGTCCGTCAGCGCTGCGGTCAGCGCCAGCGGGGAGAGTCCGGCCGCGTGGAGTATCTCGTCGGAGTACGCGTTGCCGATTCCGCTCAGGATCCGCTGGTCGGTGAGGGCCCGCTTGAGGGTGTGATTCTCACGCCGCAGCGCGGTGCGGAACGCCGCCGCAGAGGCCTCCAACGGGTCCAGACCTCCAGCGTCGAATTCGGATAGCGCGGCGTCGCCCCGCACCAGGTGCAGCGCCGCGCGCCGTTTCGTTCCCGCTTCTGTGAGCAGCAGCGAGCCGGTGGGAAAATCGAACGCTGCCAGACCGATCCGGGCCGGGATCGCCGCCCCGCGCCCGCGCCAGCGCAGCCTGCCGGCGATCATCAGGTGAATCACCATGTGCAGGTCGCGATCGAGCGTCACCACGAGGCGTTTTCCCACGCGGGTAACGCGAGCGATCTGCCGCCCGATGGCGGCGGTGAGCGGCGGATCCACCGTGCGAACGAGGAACGGGCTCGGGATCCGCACCGCTTCCAGCGGCCGGTGCAGGATGTGGTCACGCAGGGCCCTCAGGTAGAGCTCGATGTCGGGCAGTTCGGGCACGCCGAAAGCTATTACCTGGAACGGGTTAGCGCGCAGTCTTGCCCCAAGCGGGGCGGCTTCCCATGTTGAGCGGCTATGTCGCGGCCTTCTGGTCCCTTCCTGCGGGCGCTCGTGCGCCGGGCGGTGGCGCTGCTGGTGGCGGGGGTGGTCGCCTGTGCGCGAGCCGCGGACCCTCCTGCTCCCGAGCCGCGGGCGGCGCCCCCGGTAGCAGCCTCGCCCCGGGTGGACACGGTGACGGTGACGGTCCCGGATTCCGGGCTGCAGCAGCGGGTCCGGGACCTGGAGTTGCAGGTGATCGCGCGCGATGCGCAGATCGAGCGTCTCGAGGCGAGTCTGGAAGACGCCCGTCGTGAGGTCGTCCGGTCTCTGGCGCGCCTCCAGACGACGGCGTCACGCGCCGAGGCGGCGTCGGCGCTGGCGGAGGCCGACATCGCGGTGCAGGCGCTCGCCAATCGGAACGGGCAGGCGCCGGAGCTGGGTCAGGCGCGGCGCCTGCTCGAGATGAGTGCCGGGGAGTTCAGCAAGCAGAATTACGGCGGTGCGCTCTACCTCGCGACCCAGGTGAAGGGGCTAGCCACGACCGGCAGCGGTCGCTTTGGTGGCGGGTCCGGCTCCGGTCCGCAGCCCGGTGAGGCGCCGTTCCCGGTTCCCGTTCCGCTGCGCGCGATCACCCGCGCCAACGTGCGCGAGGGGCCCGGTACCGATCGGCGCATTCTCTTCACCGTCGATCGGGGCACGGTGCTGACGGGGCATTCCTATATCGCGGACTGGGTACGGGTCAGCGACGCGTCGGGCCGCAGCGGCTGGATCTACGCCAATCTCGTGGGGCGCCGGGACGGCGCGGGCTGAGTCAGTCGCCCGGCGGGCCGCTCGACGGCGAGGGGCGGGGACGGGTGGCGCCGCGACCGCGCAGCAGCGCCGGGTCGTGGGAGCGCACGTCGCCTGAGAAGCGGCCGCGCACCGCGCGCTGGACCCGGTCCCGCCCTTCGCGTTTGGCTCGATAGAGAGCCGCGTCGGCCGCCCGCAGCACGAAATCGGGCGTCTCACCATCGGCGGGAAACTCCGCTATGCCGATGCTGAGCGTGACCTTGCCGCCCGGAAACGTCTCCGTCGCCAGCCGCTCGCGGATACGCTGCGTCAGCTCGAGGCCACCCTCGGCGGTCGTCTCCGGCAGCACGATGATGAATTCCTCTCCGCCATACCGGGCCGCGCAGTCTACTTCCCGGACGCACTCGTCCAGCACGGCTGCCACACCCTCGAGCACCTCGTCCCCCGCCTGATGGCCGTAGGTGTCGTTGAACTTCTTGAAATGATCCACGTCCAGCATCACGACGGTGAAGGGGCGGTCGGTCCGTCGCGCCCGTCGCCCTTCCTCGTCGAGCCGCGTCATGAGGTACCGACGGTTGTAGATCCGCGTCAATGGATCGGTGATCGAGAGCCGCTCCAGCTCCTCGCGCCCCTGGCGCAGCCGCCCGACCATGTCGTTGAACACGCGGGTGAGGTAGCCCACCTCGCCACTGGTCGTGACGGGAACTTCGACTCCCAGGTCACCGCCGGCCACGGCCGTCGCTCCCGCGGTCAACCGGTCCAGCGGGCGCACGAAGAACAGCCCGAGCCGATAGGCGAGCCCGCCGACGCCCAGGGCGAGCACGATGACCACCGCGATCGCGATGTTGCGCAGCCGGGCGACCTGGGCGAAGGCCTCATGCAGGGGGACCTGCGCCAGCACCGCCCAGCCGGCATAGGGCACGGGTTGCAGCACCCCCACCAGCTCGCGGTCCGCGGCGTCACGGAACTCGATCCACTGGCCTGCGCCGGTCCGGAGGGCGGCCAGGGCGGACGGTGCGACCCGCTGGCGCATCAGGTCGGGGGACCCTGACGGGGAGCCGATGACGAATTGGCCGCTGTCGGTGATGAGGTACACCTCGCGGCCCTCCTCGCGGGCGAATCCCCGCAGCAGGTCCGCGGCGCTACTGAGGCCGACGTTGGCGACCAGCGCACCCAGCACGCGACCGTTGGCGGCGCTCACGGGAACCGCGAGCGTGACGACGGCCTTGGCGGCGGCATCGTCCCAAAAGGCGGTCCCGATCGCGGGCACGTCGCCGCGCACCTGGTTGATCCAGTCCACGGGCAGGTCGTCGAGCGGCACATTGCCTGGGGACGCGCGGGCAGCGCTCGCCGCCACGATGCGCCCGGAGCCGTCGGTCACCGCCAGCATCTCATAGTCACCGGTGCGACCCCGCAAGGCGTCGAGGTAGCTGGTGAGCCGCGCGCGCGCAGGACGCCCGGGCGCGCGGGAGAGCCGCTCGAGATTTTCGGTCACCTCGTACGACCCGGTGTACACGCGCAGCTCGTAGAGCCGCTCCTTGACCCACAGTCCCAGCTCCCGCGCCGCCTGCGAGGTCGTGGCAGACAGCTCCTGGCTGGTGGACTCGACCAGCGAGCGGCGACTCTGCCGGTAGGCGAGCCCGGCGATCGCCACCGCCGGAATCAGGGCGGCGAGCACCGCGAAGACCAGGATCTGATTGCGAATGTGGTCGAGGCGAAAGCGCTCGACGAGCCGCCCTGCAAGCTCGCGCACGTCGGGATCTCCGTCCGGTCCAGATGGTCAGGCACCAAGATCCTGCGTCGGCTACCCTGATCGCAAGCCCGGCCGTGCCCGGGCCGTGGTGCCGTACCTTGCGGCGGAGCCGCCTCGCACACAGACTGCACCCGCCGATGACTGCCGCCGACCGTGCCGCGCTGGCGGAGCGCGGCGCGACACTCGTGCACCAGGGCTTCGAGGCCTACCTCCGCGATTTCCTCGAAGTCACACGCCGCGCTCAGGGCCGCTTCGAACGGCGCGACTGGGCGGGGATGGCGGCGGACACGCGGGAGCGACTCGATCTCTATCCCCGGCGCATCGCCCCGACGGTCGCCGAGATCCGGGCGCTGCTGGGCGACCGCGCCCGCGATGAGCCACTGTGGGCAGGCATGCGCGCCGCGCACTCCCACCTGGTCCTCGGCCGTCCGGCCGCCGAGCTGGCGGAGACGTTCTTCAATTCGGTGACGCGTCGCATCTTCCAGACCGTCGGCATCAACCCCGCGATCGAGTACCTGGATTTTCGCTTCGAGCGCGTTCCGGTGCTCACGGGCCGGCGCTCCTACGCCTCCTATCCCATCGAGTCGGGAATGGCGGATGCCGTCGCCGACGTCCTGGCTGGTTGCCGCTTTGCGCGGCCATTCGCGGACGCCGACCACGACGCCCGGGCTGTGGGGCGCGAGATCGCCGCGCATTGGGAAGCGGGGAAGGCACCCCTGCCGCCAGAAGTGATCGAGGTGCTCGAGCCGATCTTCTACCGTCGCAAGGGCGCGTACATCGTCGGCCGGGTGCGGGGCGGCAGCCGCGTGATGCCGCTTGTGATCGCGCTGGTCCACGAGCCGGACGGTATCCGCGCGGATGCCGTGCTGTGCTCCGAGCGCGACGTCAGCATCGTGTTCAGCTTCACGCGATCATACTTCCACGCCGACGTGCCACGGCCGGCGGAAGTCATCGATTTCCTGCGCTCGCTGTTGCCCGTAAAGCCGGTGGGCGAGCTCTACAACGCCCTCGGTCACCACAAGCACGGCAAGACCGAGCTGTACCGGGATCTGCAACGCCATCTGCTGCGCTCCAGCGACCAGTTCGATCGTGCCCCCGGGGCGCCAGGCATGGTGATGGCGGTCTTCACGCTGCCGGGATTCGACGTGGTCTTCAAGGTGATCCGCGACGCCTTCCCACCACCCAAACAGACGACTCGAGCCGAGGTGGAGCGCCGCTACGAGCTCGTGGCGGCGCACGACCGGGCCGGCCGGCTGGTGGACGCGCAGGCGTTCGAGGGACTCGCCTTCCCCCGCGATCGCTTCACCCGCACGCTGCTCAGCGACCTGCTCGGGACGGCCGCGCGCACAGTGCGGCTGGACGGGGATCAGGTGGTGTTCGCCCATCTCTATACCGAGCGACGCGTGCGGCCGCTCGATGTGCATCTCGTCGACGCTGACGAAGCGACCGCCCGACGGGCGGCAGTCGAGTACGGGCAGACGATCCGCGACCTCGCGGCCACGGGGATCTTCCCCGGTGATCTGCTGCTCAAGAACTTCGGCGTCACGCGCCACGGGCGCATCGTCTTCTACGACTACGACGAGCTGCAACTACTCACGGAGTGCCGGTTTCGCGACATGCCGGAGCCGCGGACGCCTGAGGAAGAGTTGTCCGATGAGCCGTGGTTCGCCGTCGGTCCCGGCGACGTCTTTCCAGAGGAATTGCGCCGCTTCGTGCCGTTCGGCGGGGCGGCGCGCGCGGCCCTGCTGGAGCACCACGACGCGCTGTTCACCAGCGACTACTGGCGCGAGATGCAGCGTCGCTACGCCGCCGGCGAGATCGTGGACGTGTTTCCCTACGATCCCGCTTGCCGCCTCAGCCGCTGACCGCGGGGGCCGCATCGGTGACGCGTGGCGTCACCTCGGTCGTGATCGCGATACCGCTTTCCACGCTGCGGGAGACCAGACAGAAGTCCTCGAACAGCTCGAGGCAGCGGGCCGTCCGGTCCCGCTGATCGGCCGTAACCACCGGCACGATCTGGACGCGCACATCGGTGATCCGCAGTCGCCCCCGCTCGTTGCGTGCCAGCGTCGCGCTCACGGTCGTCCGCATGTCCTGCACTTCCACGTGGGCCTTGCGCAGACAAAACAGCAGACTCGCGGACAGGCAGTGTCCGACGGCGGTGGCCAGTACCCGGGCGGCGTTGGGACCTTCGCCCTCGCCGAGGGGAACGGGTTCGTCCATGACCAGCGGGGGAACGCCGGGGAGCCCGAAGTCGGCGGTCATGCGATATCCGTCCTGCAGCGTCAACTCAATCTGAAACGGCTGATCGTGTACGGCGCTCAACCGGGTCACAGCGACCTCCTGGGGGTTCAGCGTGCAACTTCGGGCGGTGACTCTGAACCACGGGTGAAGATGCGCTGAAGCGGAGTTTGGGAATCGGCGGAACAATGCCCGGCGCGGGGAGTAGCAGCGGGAACCACCGGGCGGACGCCGTCGCCGCCCCGCGCCCGGAGCGCGTATGGCTGCGACGGACCGTGCTGCGCCGTTTCCGGAGCTTCCTTCGACCGGCATCGTTTGTCCGCGGTGCCGGCGCGGCGAGATCGTTCCGGTCCGCGGCCCCTTTAGTCTCCGATACCGTTGCTCCAATCATCCGCGCTGCGGGCTGCGACTGCTGGCGCGCCCGACGGGCCGCACCTGCGCCGTGCGTCGCCACGGCCGCGTCTGCGGAGCCCTGATGATGCAGGGGACACGCCGCATCGCCGAGCGATGCAGCGACGCCACCTGTCCCAATCACCTGCCACACCTCAATTCCGCGCCCGGTGGGGGGCATTGACGCCCGCTGGCGCCGGTCGCGGTGCCGCCAGTGGCAGGTGGCGGTGCCGCCGAAGTGCAGGATGGCGAGGTGGGCCGTTGCGTCAGGTCCGCGTTACCGTGTACTCCCCGCAGGCTGTGAATTCGATCGTGACGGTGGATTGCCCGTCTCCGCGAGTCACGACGATGCGTACCATGCCGTCGTCGAAGCGCGGCGGGAACTCGCACGCCGGATCGAAGTGCAGCAGCTCGACCGTCGACACGTCGAGAGACCACGAGCGATCACCCTTCTCCCACGTCGATGTGCCGTTCACGTTCCACGTGCCGGCCGGCAATCGTCCAATGCTGATTGTCTCACCGGCGGCGGAGGTGAACGCGGCGGTCCAGTTCCGTAGATGCTGCGCTGTCGAGCCGTCCGGGTAGGTGAATTGCGACAGAAGATCTATCTCCTCGTGCTGGATCGCGGTCGCGCTGGCCACGAACGTCCGCTCGCCGTTGTGCACGACGCTCCAGCTCGCGTCGCTCCCCGTGCGGGTCACGCGTCGGCCCAAGTCGGTGAGCACGGCCCGGATCGTGTGGCCCGGGACCAACGGCTCGATGTCAAACAGCTCCATCGTGCCGAACCGCTCCACCGTCCCGCGCGGCGTCTCGATCACGCAGCCGGTCCAGTCGATCGAGACGTAGTCCGGTACGAGATCCGCGTCGGAGTTCACCGGCGGCATCGGCGTGATGGTGGGAACGCACAGCCGGGAGTCGGTCTCGGCGGGTCCGGCGGGAAGCCCCCCTCCGAACATGTCGAGGACCGCCCCGTCCGGCACGCCATCGAGGTCTGCCACGACCACGGCGGCCACGGAGTCGGCCTGGGCGAGGCTGAGCGCCGGATCGGTCACGGCGGTAGGATCGTCGGTACAGGCGATGGCGCCCGCGGTGAGCAGCATCAGCGCGCCCGTCACTGCACGATAGGACAGCATCGGTTGTGCTCCTGAATCGAGGGAAAGCGGAACGACGAAGTGCCCGTCGTAGTGTACGACGGGAGGGGGCGGTGCGTGTTAACCGCTCCCGCCGCGTTCCTCCAAGCGACCGGCGCGCCCGTGACGCGCATCACCGCCGCGGTGGTCGCGCGGACGAGTCAGCGGCGCAGCAGCAGTGCGATGTAGACGCCGTATCCCGCGAGTAGCAGGGCGCCCTCGCCGCGACTGATGCGCATGCCCCGGCGCATCATCGGGTAGAGGACGAACGAGAATCCCAGCATCCACCACAGATCGCTGCGGATCAGCGCCGGAGCGACGGTGAGCGGCCGTACCAGTGCCGCGATCCCGAGGATGCCGAGGATGTTGAAGATGTTGGAGCCGATCACGTTGGCGAGGGCGATGTCGGCACGGCCCCGGCGGGCCGCGACCGCTGAGGTGGCGAGCTCAGGCAGACTCGTTCCCGCTGCCACGACGGTCAGGCCGATCACCCGGGCGGAGAGGCCGGCGTACTCAGCGGCGGTCACAGCGCCTTCGACCAGCAGGCGGGCACCGACGACCAGCAGGCCCATGCCGATCGCGATCAACCCCAGGTCGACCGCCACCCCGCGGAGGCGGCCCTGCAGGGTCAGGGCTGCGACTTCCTGCTCGAGCTCCGCCACTTCCTCATCCTGCACCTGGGTGCGGGCCAGGCGCACGACGAACACGGTGAACAGCGCGAGGGACACGACGAAGAAGCCGCCTTCGAGGCGGTCCACCAGGCCGTCCCGCGCGAGGAGCAGGGCCACGCAGCTGGCGACAAACATGAATGGCCACTCGTGACGGACCGCTGTGCCGTGGACCACGAGCGGGAGCAGCAACGCCGCGATGCCGACGATGACGCCGACGTTGAACAGGTTCGAGCCGACGACATTGCCCATCGCCACGTCGGGCTGGCCGCGGAGGCCGGCGATCACGCTCACGACCAGTTCCGGCAATGACGTGCCCATCGCCACGATCGTCAGGCCGATGACGGCCGGGGTGACGCGGGCGAGGCGCGCCAGCGAGGCGGCACCGCGCACCAAGAGCTCGCCGCCACCGCCCAGCAGCCCGATGCCGGCGATGATCAGCCCGAGGGCCAGCGGGAGCGACACCGGAACCGTCGCCTCAGCGTCCTTGGCGCGGGCGGCGGCTCACGGCAGCCGCGCGCGGCCGAGGGTGTTGGCGTCCGTGCCGAACCAGATCGCGTTCTGCCGCGCCGCGAAGACCATGTGCCGGACGGTGCCGGCGCCCGACGGGATGTCGGTCGCCGCGAAGAACTCGCGCCTGGCGGGGTCGAATCCCACCAGCCGGTTGGGTTGCACGCCCGTCTCGACGATCCAGATCCGATCGCGGGAGTCGATCGTGAGCGCGTAGGGACGGGACCGTTCACCCGCGGGCGTCGCCCATTCGTCGATCGTGCCGGCCTCGGGGTCGTACACACCCAGGTAACCCGCGGCCCAGTCACCGTACCAGACCCGCCCGTCGGAGGTGAGCCCGAGGCGCCGGGGCCGCGCGTCAGTGCGCGGCAGCGCGACTTCGCGCAGTGCGAAGGTGGCGGGGTCGACGGTGGCCAGCTTGTTCGTCCCGAACAGTGCAATCCACGGGCGCCCATCGGGTGCGACGACGATGCCGTAGGGCCGGGCGTTGGGTGTCGGGACGGCGATGAGGCGCACGGCGCCCGTGGCCACGGTCAGCTTGCCCACGAAGTTGCCGCCCTGCACGGTGAACCAGATGTCGCCATCCGGATCCCACGCCAGCGTGTGCGGGTCGCGTGCGGCGGGGTCGGGCATCGGGTACTGAGTGACCGCACCCGTGGCGGGATCGAGCCTGCCAATGTGGGCGCCGCGGTTGGCGGAATACCACACCGCGCCACGGTCGTCGACGATCAGATTGTGCGGATTGGCGGGGTCGGGCAGCGCGTAACGCCGGAAATCGCCGCTGGTGGTGTCCATCACCGCGAGGTAGTTGCCGTTCATGCCGCAGATCCACACCCGGCCATCGGGGCCCACATCGGGGTCGCGCGTGAAGGTCTGTGGCCACGGGACCGGCCACTCGCGGATGTCGAGCGTCTGGGCGCTCAGCAGCGCCGGGAAGGCGGCGGCCAGGATCAGCAAACGCCATGGGGTCATCGAGTCTCTCCGCTGCGGGGTGAGCGGCGCCACGGCGGGCCGTGGGGATCCGGCCAACGATGGGTCACGAGCGGGCAAAGCGGTAGTGTCCCACCAGCCACTCGGTGCCCCCGCGGAAGCCGAACAGCTCCTCACACGCGAGGAAGAACAGGCGCCAGCGCTGGAACCACAGCTCGGCCTGTGCTGCGCCGTAGGTGTCGCGCAGCACCGCCAGCACGGCCGTGCGGTGCTGCTCGAGGTTCTCCCGCCAGGCTCGCGCCGTGCGCTGGTAGTGCGCCCCGCCCACGGCCCATTGACGCTCGAGGTGCAGGTCTTCCTGAAAACGAGGCAGCAGGTCGAAAGCGGGCATCAGGCCGCCGCTGAAGAAGTAGCGGGCCATCCAGTCATCCTCCCCGTCCCGCTCGAAGGGGTAGGTCAACCGGGCATGGCAGAAGACGTGGACGAACAGGGTGCCGCCCGGCTCGAGCCAGCCCGCAATGCGCCGCAGCAGCTCCCGGTAGTTTCGCATGTGCTCGAACATCTCGACGCTGATGATTCGGTCGAACCGCTGGTCGGTGTCGAACCGGTTCATGTCGGCGGTGACGACCGACAGGTTCGCCGCCGCCCGGCTTTCGATGTGCCGCCGCTGGACGGCGGAGTTGGACAGCGCGACGATCCGCGCGGCCGGAAACCACTGTGCCAGCGCCAGGCTGAGGCTGCCCCACCCGCACCCGAGCTCGAGGATGCGTTGGCCGTCAGCGAGTTCTGCTCGCTCCCGGGTGAGCTCGAGCATCGCCGTTTCCGCGGCCGTCAGGGTCTCGACGCCCGCTGGCCAGTACGCGCTGCTGTACTTCAGGCGCGGACCGAGGACGAGCTCGAAAAAGGCCGGTGGGAGCTCGTAGTGCTGTGCGTTGGCGATGTGGGGGACAAGCGCCAGCGGGCCGTCGGAGAGCTCGCGCAGCGGGTCGCGGCGGCGGCGGTGTTCGTCGCGCAGGCGCCGTCGCAACAGTCGGCGAATACCCCAGCGCAGCATTCCCAGCGGCAGGCGTCCGCCCTCAGCCAGGGTCAGGCCCAGGCCCTGACTCATTGGCGGGGCGCCGGTCCGCCAGTCGCCCGCCGGGGGAACCACGGAACGAAGATGCTGGTGTCGCGCTGGTAGCGGCGGTAGTCGTCGCCGCGACTCCGCAGCGCCTGCGCCTCGGTGTACGGGATTCCCGTCACCCGGAACAGGAACACCAGCATCAGCGCCGGTCCCAGCCACGCGAGCCATGCACCGTGGCTGATCAGCACGTAGCTCCACCAGTGGAGCCACTCGAAGAAGTAGTTCGGGTGCCGCGAGTATCGCCACCAGCCGGTGCGACAGGTTCGGCCGCGATTGGCTGGGTCGGCGCGGAACTGCGCGAGCTGCCGATCGGCCACCGCCTCACCCACCACGGCCACCGCCCAGATCGCGGCCCCGGCGACCAGCCACCGGTCGAATCGTCCGAGCACCATCGCCTCGAGGATCGGCAGCGAAAACACCGTGGCGACCAGCGCCTGACCCTGATACACGAGGAAGAACCCGGCGGCAGCGCGGGGACCCCAGTGAGCCCGCAGGGCGGCGTACCGGCCGTCCTCGTCCATGCGACCCCGTACCCGATCGCTCCAGAGGTGCCAGGCGAGCCGCGTGGCCCAGACTGCCGCGAGCAGCGCCACGGGCCAGCGGGCGACGCCCTCGGTGCGGATGGCGTACCACAGGGCGAGTGTGGCCAGTGACAGGGACCACCACACGTCCACTGCGGTCGCGTTGCGGGTGCGCGTCTGCCGCCACCACAGCAGCGCGAGGACCAGCGCGAGCGCGCCCCAGGCCGGCAGGACGAGCTCCCGCAGCCCGCCACTCACGGCGTCGATTCCGTCGGGTGGACCACGGACCGGCTCACCGCGCGCTCCGTGCGAAGATCATCTGCACGTCGTTCAGAAGGCCTTCGCGGAAGCCGCCCTCGCAATACGCGAAATAGAACTCCCACAGCCGGCGGAACTCTTCGCTGAACCCCATGGCGCGGATGTGATCCCACCGCTCCAGGAAGTTCCGTCGCCAGCGGCTGAGGGTTTCGGCGTAGTGCGGTCCGATTTCTTCGGCGTGTTGCAGGTCGAGGCCGGCGCGCCGGGCGGCGTCGCGCAGGGGGCCGGCGGCCGGGATGTTGCTGCCCGGAAAGATGTAGCGCTTGATGAAGTCCACCTCGTGTCGCGCGGCATCGTAGTATCGGTCGAGGATGGTGATCGCCTGGAGCGCCATGCGCCCTCCCGGCGCCAGCAACGCCGCACACTTCGCGAAGAATGTCTCGTAGTACTCGTGCCCGACGGCCTCGATCATCTCGATCGACAACAGGCGGTCGAATCGGCCCGTGAGATCCCGGTAGTCCCGATTCAGCACCGTGATGCGGTCGGTGAGCCCGTTGGCGGCGACCCGCTCGCGCGCGAGGGCGTATTGTTCGTCGGAGATCGTGGTCGTGGTGACCCGGCATCCGTACGTCGCCGCCGCGTGCAGCGCAAACCCGCCCCAGCCGGTACCGATTTCGAGCACGTGGTGCGAGGCATTGAGGCCGAGTTTGCGGATCAATCGGTCGTACTTCGCGATCGATGCCTCGCGCAGGCTCGCGCCGGGGTGCTCGAAGAAGGCGCAGGAGTACGTCAGCGTCTCGTCGAGGAACTCGGCGAAGAACGCGTTCCCGAGATCGTAGTGCGCGCGGATGTTCCGACGGGCGCCACCCCGCGTGTTGCGGTTGTACGCATGCGCGATCCAGCGCAGCGGTGCGGCCAGGCGCGCAGCGCCACCTTCCAGCTGCTCCAGGGCCTCGCGGTTCCGCACCAGGACCCGCACCAGCGCGGTCAGGTCGTCGGCGGTCCACCAGCCGTTGAGATAGGCCTCTGCGGCACCGAGGTGGCCGGCCAGGGCGACGGCGCGATAGAATCGCGGGTCCAGCACCGCGAGGCGGGCCACCGGCGTACCGGTCCCGAAGGCCTGCGTGGTGGGCCCGTCCGCGATCACGATGCGGCCCGAGCGCAGGTGCGCCAAGCGGCTCGCCAGGGCACGGCGGGCCAGCCCGTCGAGCCAGGTCACGCGGCCACTCCGCGTTTCGCCGGATGGACATGGAAGGGCGTGCCCTTGAGCCACAGCCGGAGCGCCTGCCAGTAGATCCCCGCGGTCACCGCCGCAGTCATCCAGGGGTGCCGGACCAGCGTTGCGGCGAGGGCGGGGCCGGTCAGCCGTCGGCGTCGCAGCGCCAGGGTGGCATCGAACAGCGGGCGCCCGTGGTGTGAATTCTCCATGTGAACGAGCACGCGCCGGCCCGGGATCGAGAGGCGCCACCGGTAGGTGTGGTCCATGCTCATGAACGGCGACACGTGGAAGCGCTTGGCGAACGTCCCCGTCAGCGGTGTCCCCGGCGCTCCGAGCTCCTGGCCGGGCTCGCGGGCCAGCACGTAGGTGTGACGCTCGCCCCAAGGTGTGTTCGTGATCTCCGCCACGACCGCGTCGAGCTGGCGATCGGCGCCGTCGAAGCAGTAGTAGAACGTGACGGGATTCATGCTGTAGCCCCAATAGCGCAGATGCGTGAGCATCCGGACGGGACCTGCCGGGCGCCGCCCGGTCCGCGCGCACACGGCATCGCGGACGGCGTCGTCGAGTGGCATGGTGGTCGGACCGAGGTAGTCGGCGCGGCGCCACCAGGCCGGGGCGGGGCGGCGCGCCGACCACAGCCAGAACCGATCGAACAGACCGGGAAGCTCCGCCAGGTCGAGGTACACCATGAACAGGCGATAGCGGAAGGCGTGCGGGACGGGTCCGGCGCGCCGGTGCCGCACAGTTCCGTGATACAGGGCGCTCCTCATTGGCGTCCCTCGAACCATGCGATGACAGCGGTCGCGCTGCGTACTCCGTCCTCGTGGAAGCCGTTGCCCCAGTACGCGCCGCAGTAATGCGTGCGACGCTCGCCGCTGATTTCATTCCAGCGTGCCTGGGCGGCCGTGCCGGCGTGCGTGTAAACGGGATGATGGTACGTGAGGCGGGCGAGCACACGGGCCGGATCGATCGCGTCTTCGTGATTCAGGGTGACGCAGAACGTCTCCGGCGCATCGAGCGACTGGAGTGCGTTCATGTTGTAGGTGATCGCCACCGGCGCGGTGAGATTGGTGTCGCGGCGGATATGGTAGTTCCATCCGCCCCACGCCCGACGCCGTCGCGGCAGCAGTGAGGTGTCGGTGTGGACCACCACCGAATTGGCCTGATAGGGCAGGGCGCCGAGGACCGCCTGCTCCGCAGGCGTGGGGTCGGCGAGCAGCGCGAGTGCCTGATCGGCATGGCAGGCGAGAATCACGTGATCGAACGGGGTCTCGTCCACCATCACGTGGTCGTCGTGCCGCACAACCCGGCGCACCGGCTGACCCAGCCGGACGCGATCGCGAAAGCCCGCCACCAGGGCATTCACATACTGGATGGCGCCACCGGCGATCGTCCTCCATGGTGGACGCTCCCCCAGTGAGAGCATGCCGTGGTTGTCGAGAAACCGCACCACGAACGCGGCAGGCATGTCGAGTAGTCGTCCGGGCGGCTGGGACCAGATCGCCGCACCGATAGGCACGAGATAATTGTCAACGAACGCCGTCGAGTAGCCCTGGCGGCGCACGTACTCCCCGATCGTCAGGTCGGGCGCGTGGGGCGCCAGGTCGAGCGGCGCCTCACGACTGAACCGCGCAATGTCGACGACCATCTGATAGAACGACGGGCGCACGAGGTTGCGGCGCTGGGAGAACAGCTGCGCGAGCGACGACCCGTTGTATTCCAGGCCGGTGCGCTCGCAGCGCACGCTGAAGCTCATCGTCGCCGACTGCGAGGCGACTCGCAGCTCGTCGAGCAGCTGCGTGAACAGGGGGTAGTTGCGCTCGTTGTAGACGATGAAGCCCGTATCCACCGCCCAGCGTCCGCTCGGTGTCTGGAAGTCGAGGGTGTGGATGTGGCCACCGATCCAGTCGGAGGCCTCGAAGACCGTGACCTCATGGTTGGGGTGCAGCCGGTAGGCACAGACGAGCCCGGCGATGCCGGAGCCGATGACCGCGATCCGCATGAGGTCGCTACGCCGCCGCTCGCAGCACGCGCTCCGGCACGGGGCGGAGCTCGCGGACGATGCGCAGCCGCGCGAGCAGCCACAGGCCGTAATACGTGAGATCGATCTCCCACCAGCGGAACCCCTGTCGTGCGGCTCCCGGGTAGTGGTGGTGGTTGTTGTGCCATCCCTCGCCGAAGCAGATCAGCGCGAGCAGGAAACTGTTCCGACTGTCGTCCGGCGTGGGGTAGCGTCGGCGGCCCAGCTGATGCGCGAGCGAGTTGATGAAGCAGGTGCAATGGAACAGCACCACGGTTGAGACGAAGAACCCCCAGATCAGGAGCTGCCAGCCCCCGGCCCAGAACAGCGTCGCGGCCAGCGCGGTCGGGACGACGATGTCGTACCGGTCGAGAAACCGGAGCTCCGGGTATCGGGCGAGATCGCGCACCTGGGAGAGATCCGTGGGAAAATTGCCCGCCGCCGTGATCCAGCCCATGTGCGCCCACCAGAAGCCGTGGTGCCGCGGCGAGTGCACGTCCAGCTCGGTGTCGGAGTGGCGATGGTGCTTGCGATGGTGCGCCGCCCACCACAACGGTCCGCGTTGTGCTGCGCTGGCGCCGAGCAGGGCGAACACGAACTGCCATCCGCGTGAGGTGCGGTAGGCGCGGTGTGAGAAGTACCGATGGTAGAAGCCGGTGATCGCGAACATGCGCACGGCGTACAACCCCGCGGCAACACCGACCGCCGTCCAGCTCCAACCGACCCAGATCACCCCCAGGCACATCGCGTGCACCCCCAGGAAGGGGATCACCCGTACCCAGTCGACGCGGTCGGTTGGGCCGCCCTCGGCGGCCTGGCTGGTGTCGAACCACTGCACGAGCTTCTGCAGCCGCGTCATCATGATGCCATCTCCTGGAGCACGGCGCGCAATGTGGATAGGGTCGGGCAGACCTGCACCCCCGGAGCGGTGAGCGTCGCCGCCGCGCTGCCTCCGATGATGAGCGGCACGCTGGCGCCGAGACGCGCGCCGATACGCTCGATCTCAGCGCGCAACGCACGGCCGCCGCTGCCGTCCACGAGGCTGAGGGCCACTGCGCGCGCGCGCGCCTGCGCGGCGGCGGCGGCGATGTCCGCCGCCGGGAGGTCTGCCCCCAGATAGATGACGCGCCACCCCGCCTCGGCGGCGGTGGCTGCCACCAGGGCCGCGCCCAGCTCGTGTCGCTCGCCCGCGGGCGTGGCCACCACCAGTGCGGGCGCGCCCTCGGCCGGCTCCAACTGGCGGGTCAGCCATGTGACCACGCGGCTCACCACCGCTGACGCGAGGTGCTCGTGGGCGGGGGATAGCGCGCCCGCGTGCCACGCCGCCCCGATCGCCCACAGCAGCGGTGCCGCCACCTGCTCGGCGAACCCCGTGGGCCCGAGCGACAGCGCCGCCCGACGCAGCGCCCGCTCGAGAGCGGCGCCGTCGAGACGCTTCACCAGGTCCAGGAGTCGCTCGACGAGCACGGCATCCGGTGGGCCGCCCGGCGCCACGGCGGGCGACGGCGCGTCGCGCTGCAGGAGCTCTTCGAGCTGGACCCGCGAGAACCGTGCGACCTGTGCCAGCGCATGGCCCGCCCCCGTGGCCCGAGCCAGCAGCGTGAGCCGCGCGACATCATCGTCGGAGTACAGCCGCTGGCCACCCGCGGTGCGGCCCGGCCGGACCACCCCGTAGCGGCGCTCCCAGATGCGCAGGCGGGCGGGGGTCAGTCCGGTGCGGCGGGCCACCAGGCGCATCGGGTGGCGGGGAACGCGATCGGCCGCTTCAGCCTTCGCCATCACCAAGCCAGGAGTTTGTGTTCATGCTTTGTCAATCTTCCGGTTGACACGACCGAACGTAAGATATACAATATATGTACGATTAGTCAACAACTACTGAACGCAAGGAGCCGTGCCATGAGAGTCTCTGCTGCCCTCGCTGCCCTGTCGCTCGTATTCGGGGCCGCCGCCTGCAACGACGACAGCGGCACCAACGTGACGTCCCAGGCCCGACTGCGCGTCGTGCATGCCAGCCCCGACGCTCCCAATGTCGACGTGCTGGTGGACGGGACGGTGGCGCTGACCAACGTCGCCTATCAGATGGCGTCGGGGTACCTCACCGTGCCCGCCGGGGCTCGCGCGATCGAGGTCCGCCCGACCGGCGGCGCCACGTCCGTGATCAGCGTGACACCGACTCTGACGAGCGGGACGGACTACACGGTGCTGGCCGTGGGGCCCGTGGCCGCGATCGAGGCGTTGCTGCTGGTCGACGATAACAGCGCGCCCGCCCCCGGCAACGTGAAGGTGCGACTGGTCCACGCCTCGCCGACGGCGGGCTTGGTGGACATCTACGTCACGGCGCCGGGTGCGGACATCTCCATGATGGTGCCGTCCCTCGCCGCAGTCGATTTCAAGGCGGCATCTCCCTACATCGCCGCCCCGGCCGGTGACTACCAGGTCCGCGTGACGGCGACCGGGACCAAGACCGTGGCGCTCGACACCGGGACGCTGGCGCTCGCGGCCGGGCAGATTCGCACCGGGGTGGCGCTCGATGCACCCGGAGGTGGATTGCCGGTCGGCGCGATCGTCCTGCCGGACCGCGACTGAGTCGTCGCCCTCGGCACCTCGGCGCCCCGTCGCTCGCCGCGATGGGGCGCCGGGCGTTTCGGGGAGCCGGTCGGGCGGGGACTAGTTCGCGGCGACCGCGACGATGGCCAGCCGTGTCCCGTCGGGGCTCACCGCGAGGCGCGTGATGCCCCGCAGGCCCCAGCGCTTGAGGTCGGCGCATTGCCGCCAGCGGCCGCCACGCAGCGGCGCCCATTCGTACAGCTTCGTGTCGACCGCCGCAATGACGATCCCATGCGGCAGCCACGCGTGGAACTCGGCGCCGCGCGGCAGCTCGATGAGTCGCAGGATCGCACGCGTGCTGACGTCCACCTCGGCGAGCCACGGCGCCTTGGCCGAGACCCATTGCACGAAGGTCGCCGCGGGACGGCCCGGAATCGGCTGCAGCGAGCGACCGATATCGCGGGCCATCGTGTCGGCACGGCCGGTGGCGACATTGGCCACGACGAGCGCGTTGGGGTCGCCCAGCAGGAATGCCGCCACGCGCTGGCGACCCGCCCAGGCGTAATAGCCAACGGGCTCCAGGTCGGGGAGGATGACGGCCGGCGCGGAGCCGTCCGGCGCAAAGCGCCACAGCCGCTGGGCGGAATCGGCCTCGACGCGCACCACCGAAAAGCCCGAGTCGCTGCGCAATGGCTGGGGCGAGTATTCGCTCTCGGGCGTATGAGTGATTTGCACCGACCGGCGCGCGGCGATGTCGTAGCGCCACACGTCCGCCTGACCGTCCTCAATGCGGGTGTAATAGAAGCCGCTGCCATCGGTCAGGAAGGCGGGCTGATTGTCATAGCCCGGACGCGCCGTCACGTTGACCGGCGTGCCCAGCTGCACGCGTCCGTTGCGTACGGCGATGTCGACCAGCCAGATGTCCGCCGCGGGCGGGGCCTGGGCGGCGAGGGGCGCGGCCGCGAGGACCGCGGCGACGCAGGCGACGGTGCGTGTCGGGCCAAGAGTCGTGCCGGTCATTCGGGGCATTGGGTTCATGACGTCACCAGCACCCGCGCATCGACCGCCAGGACCCGATCGGGGAAGGCGAGCAGTGGGTTGATGTCGAGCTCCTCGATCTCCGGGACTTCCACCGCCAGGCGCGACACGCGCAGCAGGACGTCCACCAGCGCTGCCGCATCGACGGGTGGCGCGCCGCGCACGCCGTCGAGGATCGCGGTGCCACGGATGCCGCGCAACATGTCGTGGGCATCGAGCGGGCGGATTGGCGCGATCCGGAAGACGACGTCGCGGATCGCTTCGACGTAGATCCCACCGAGACCGAACATCACCAGCGGACCGAAGGCGCGATCCCGAGTGATGCCGGTGATCGTCTCGCGCCCACCGCGAATCATCTGCTGCACCAGAATGCCGTCGATGCGTGCCTGCGGGGCGTGCTGATGCACAGCATCCAGCATCTCGGCGCACGCCAGCTGCACCTCGGTGGCCGTGTCGATTTCGGTGCGCACGCCGCCGACTTCCGTCTTATGGACGATTTCGGGAGATACGATCTTGAGCACCACGGGATACCCGACCTCGGCCGCCACCGCCGCGGCGTCGTTGGGGTCGCGCGCCAGCCGGGCGCGGGCGATCGGGATGCCGCAGGCCGTCAGGACGTCCAGGGCTTCCACCTCGGTCAGCTTCCGCCGGCCCGCCGCCCGGGCCGCGGCGACGATACGCCGCACGCAATCGGCGTCGACCGTGACCTCGGGTCCCGGGGCATCGGGGCGCGCCCGCCACTCGCGGTGCCGGCGCAACGCGGCGAGCGCCCGGGCGGCCGACTCGGGGAAGATGTAGGCCGGGATCCCCGCACGGTGCAGCTCGGCCTTGCCCTGGGGCAGTCCCTGACGGCCCATGAGGACGGTGAGCACCGGCTTCAGCGGATGCGCCTGGGCCACCCGCACGATGGACTCCGCGACGTCCTCCTGCCGCACTCCCAGGGGCGGGACGAAGATCGCTACGGCCGAATCGACGCGCTCGTCGGTGAGAATCGCGTCGAGCGCGGTCTGGTAGTTGGCGGCGGTGGCGGAGGCGATCATGTCGAGCGGATTGCGGATGGATGCCTCGGGTGGGAACAGGGGCTTCAGGCGCGCCACCGTCTGCGGCTCCAGCTCGACCAGATCGAGCCCGTGCATTTCCAGCGCGTCTGCGGCGAGGATGCCGGGGCCGCCGGAGTTCGTCAGCACGGCGGTGCGGCGGGAGCGGGGCAGCTGCTCGCACGAGAAGGCCATCGCCATGTCGAACAGCTCCTCGATCGAGCCGGCGCGCAGCACGCCGGCCTGCGCGAGCAGCGCATCCACCGCCGTGTCGCTCGCCGCGAGCGCACCGGTGTGCGAAGAGGCCGCGCGCGCGCCCGCCTTCGACTTACCCGACTTCACGGCGATGATCGGCTTCACCTTGGTGATGCGCGAGGCGATCTCGAAAAACTTGCGCGGGTTCCCGAAGCTCTCCACGTACATGAGCACGACCTGGACGTCGGGATCGTGCTCCCACTGCAACAGCAGATCGTTGCCGCTCACGTTTGGCTTGTTGCCGACCGAGACGAACTGGGCGATGCCGATGCCATATTCGGCGGCGTAGTCGAGGACGCTCACGCCGAGCGCGCCCGACTGCGACACGAAGGCGGCGTGCCCGAACGGCGGCATCGTCGGCGCGAAGGTCGCGTTCATGGAGATGTCCGGATGGCCGTTGAGCACCCCCATGCAGTTCGGGCCCACCATGCGCATGCGATGCCGCTCCACGATCTCCACCAGCCGGCGCTCCGCTTCCACGCCGTCGCCGCCGACTTCCTTGAAACCCGCCGAAATCACCACCAGTCCGCGGACCCCGGCCTGGCCGCATTCCTCGGCCACGCGGAGGACGTGCTGCTTGGGCACCACGAGGATCGCGACATCGACCACGTCGGGGATCGCCGCGACCGACGGGAACGACTTGACCGAGTGGACCGAGGTGGCGTGCGGATTCACGGGGTAGACGGCACCAGTGAACCCGTGGTCAATGAGATTGGCGAGCACCTGATACCCGATGGTATTGGGGGACCGTGAAGCGCCGATCACGGCGACTGCGCGCGGGCGGAGAATGGGGTCGAGGGTGGTCGCCATGGATGACAAGATAGCCCGTGGCGCAGCGATCTTGCGCCTTTCCCCATGGAAGAGAGTTTGTGCGATGACCGAACCCCGTTTCGCAGAGGAGTCCACGTGATCGACCAAGCCGCACTCGATGCGGCGGCGCGGGCCGCGCGCCGCTTCCTGACCAGCCTGCCGGACCGGCCGGTCGCGCCCCGGACCACGGCCGCAGCGCTCCGCGCGAGCCTGGGTGGGCCGCTCTCCGACGCCGGCATGCCGGCCGCCCAGGTGATCGAGGAGCTCGCGCAGGCAGCGGAGCCCGGATTGTTGGCGTCGGCGGGACCACGGTTTTTCGGGTTCGTCATCGGTGGGAGCCTGCCCGTCGCGGTGGCGGCCGACTGGCTCACCGCGGCGTGGGACCAGAACGCCGGCCTGTACGCGGCGGGCCCTGCCGCGTCAGTGGTCGAGGAGGTGGCGGCGGGCTGGCTGCTCGATCTGCTCGGACTGCCGCCCGATGCCGGCGTCGGATTCGTCACCGGCTGTCAGATGGCGAACTTCACCTGTCTCGCGGCGGCGCGGCACGCCCTGCTGCGGCGGGTCGGCTGGAACGTCGAGGCCCGCGGGCTGCAGGGCGCGCCGCGCCTGCACGTGGTCCTGAGCGAGGAAGCCCATTCCACGGTATTCATGGCCCTGCGGCTGCTCGGACTGGGAGCCGAGACCCCGATGCGGGTGGCTGCTGACGCCCAGGGTCGCATGCGCCCCGACGCGCTGGCCGACGCGCTGGCGCGGTGCGACGGACCGACCGTCGTCTGCGCGCAGGTTGGCAACGTGAACAGCGGCGCCTGCGACCCGATGTCCGACGTCGTCGCCGCCGCGCGCGCGCATGGTGCCTGGGTCCACGTCGATGGGGCATTCGGACTGTGGGCGCGCACGGCAGAGCGACGGCGCGGACTGGTGGCCGGCGTCGAGACCGCCGACAGCTGGGCTACGGACGCACACAAGTGGCTCAACGTGCCCTACGACAACGGCGTCGCGATCGTGCGCGAGGCGGCGGCGTTGCATGCGGCGATGGCCGTGGGCGGGGAGTACTTGATCAAAGGTGCCGGAGAGGTGCGCGACGAGCTCGACTGGGTGCCGGAGTTCTCGCGCCGGGCGCGGGGGTTCACCGTGTACGCCACGCTGCGGGCCCTGGGCCGCCGCGGTGTGGCGGAGCTGATCGAGCGGTCGTGCGACATTGCGCGGCGTATGGCGGATCGCCTCGCTGCTGCGCCCGGTGTCGCGGTGCTCAACGACGTCGTGCTCAACCAGGTGCTGGTCCGGTTCACGCCCGCCGACGGCGGCGACGCCGACGCGTTCACGCGCGACGTCGTGAGCCGCGTGCAGGCCGACGGAACCTGCTGGCTCTCGGGCTCGACGTGGCATGGCGTCGCGGTGATGCGCATCTCGGTGAGCAACTGGGCCACGAGCGAAGCGGACGCCGACCGCTCCGTCGCGGCCATCCTGCGGGCCGCCGCACGCTGACCAGCGTCGGGCCGGGCGCCCGCGGCAGTATCGCGGCGGCCGCCGCGCTCCGCGCCTTCGCGGTGGCGCTGGTCGCGGTGCTGCTCGGCGTCCACCTCCCCGCCATCGGGCTCGGCCCGGGCGCCGTTGGGCTGGTGATCGCGCTGGGTCTCGCCGGCAACGCCGCGGGTGTCGCCGTCATCGCGCTGCGGCCGAGCCGGCTCGACCGGCGCCGGGTGCTCGTGTGGGTCAGCGCACTGTCGGCCGCGGGCCTGGCGACATTCGCGGTCACGACCAGCCCCCTCGCGCTCGGTGTGGCCGCGCTGCTCGGGATGCTGAACGGGATGGGGCGCGACCGCGGCGCCGCCCAGGCGCTCGACCAGGCCCTCCTCGCCGACGCCGTGCCCGATGCCGGCCGGACGGCACTGTTCACGCGCTATACCCTGATCCAGGATCTCGCCGCCACGGCGGGCAGCTTGGCCGCTGGTCTGCCGCTGCTGCTCGAGCGCGGGCTCGGGCTCGCGGCGGTTGAGGCCCAGCGCGCCACCTTCGGCGTGGCTGCCCTGGCGATGCTAGCCCAGGTCGGCCTCTACCAACGCCTGTCCTCGTTTCCAACCCCGTCGCCGCCGTCATCCGCGGAGGCGGGAGCGCACACGGGCAGCGGGCGCCGACTGGCGGGGCTGTCGGCGCTGTTCGCCTTCGACAGCCTGGGCGGCGGGTTTCTCGCTGGGTCGATCATGTCGTACTGGTTCTTCCGCCGGTTCGGTCTCGATGTGGCGGCCCTCGGCGTGCTGTTCTTCGGCGCGCGCCTGCTCAATGCCGGTTCCTACGTCGCGGCTGCGGCCCTCGCCCGGCGCATCGGGTTGGTCCGCACCATGGTGTTCACCCACCTGCCGTCGAGCGCCGCGCTGCTGATCCTCCCGTTCGCCCCGAGCGCCGGCTGGGCCGTCGCGTTGTTTCTCGCGCGGGAGGCGCTGGTCCAGATGGACGTGCCGACGCGACAATCGTACGTCGCGGCGGTCGTGCCGCGGCACGATCGGACGCGCGCCTTCGGAGTGACGACCCTGGTGCGCAACCTGGGATGGGCGGTGGGCCCGGCATTGAGCGGAGCGGCGATCGCGGCCTGGGGTCTGGCGGCGCCGTTGTGGTGCGGGGGCGGTCTCAAGGTCGCGTATGACATGGCGCTGTACGCGTCGTTCCGGCGGATTCCGGCTCCCGAAGAGCGCGGCGCGGGCGGCAGCGGGGGTTGACAGATGGATCGAGTGCTGGTTTTTTAGCATAGTGCTGTTTTCCTAGCACTGAACCCCTTGGGGCGACACTCCCGTCGGGAAGGGATCGGCGATGCGCGACACCAGGACACCGCTTTCGCGGCGCGAGCGAGAGATCATGGACGCCATCTACCAGCGGGGGCGGGCCACGGCAGCCGAGGTGCGGGCCGCGCTCGACGATCCGCCGAGCTACTCCGCGGTGCGGGCCCTGTTGCGCGTCCTCGAGGAAAAGGGGCACCTGACCCACGAGCACGACGGTCCGCGCTACGTGTTCGCGCCCACGGTGCCACGCGACCGGGCCCGCCGCTCCGCGCTGCGACAGCTCATCACCACGTTCTTCGACGACTCTCCCGAGCAGGCCGTTGCCGCGCTGCTCGACGTGTCCGGTTCGCGGCTGACGGAGGCCGAGCTCGATCGACTCGCGGCGCTGATCGCACAGGCGCGCCGGGAGGGGAGGTAACCATGCGTGAGTTCCTGCAGGCCCTGACCGCGGCGGGCACGCCGCTCCCGGGCCCCGCGTACATCGCCGCCTTGGGGGTGAAGGGCACGCTGTGGGTCGGAATCGCCGCGCTCGTGACGCTCGCATTGCGTCGTGGCGGTGCGGCGGCGCGCCATCTGGTCTGGGTGCTGGCGGTGACCGGGCTGCTGGCACTGCCGATCGCCACCGTGGTCCTGCCTCCGCTGCGCGGTCCGTGGAGCCATCCTGTCTCCCGCGTGGTGGGGACTGCGAGCGCCGGCGAGGCCCGGTCGCCGGCGCCATCGCTGCAGGCGACCGCCGCACTGCCCGCGGGACCGGGATCGTCGCTCGTCGCGGAGCGGCCGGCCGCACCGCAGCCGGTCGTGACCGTGACTGCGCCTGAGGCGTTGGGGTGGCAGGCTTTGGTTCTCCCGGTGTGGGCCGCCGGGGTGTTGATCGCGGCGGGATGGCTCGCGCTGGGGATGATCCGCATCGTCCGGCTGCGCCGGCGCGCGCGGCCGGTGACGGATCCCGCATGGCTGGCGTTGTGCGCGGCGGTCGCGCGGGAGATGGGCGTCGGCCGGCCCGTGACGCTGCTCCGCGCCAGCGGCCCGGTGATCCCGATGACCTGGGGGGTGCGTCGGGCGGTGGTGCTCGTTCCGGCGGATGCGGATCACTGGACCGCACCGCGGCGCCGCGATGTGCTGCGCCACGAGCTGGCGCACGTGGCCCGATACGATTGCGCGATCCAGTTCGCCGCCCACGTGGCCTGCGCCATTCACTGGTTCAACCCCCTTGCGTGGCTCGCGCTGCGCGGATTGCGGATCGAGCGCGAGCGCGCCTGTGACGACCGCGTGCTCCGTGCTGGCGCCCGGCCGTCCGATTACGCGACGCATCTGCTGGAGCTGGCGCGGGCGTTCCGCGCCGAGGCTGCCCTTGCCGCGCTGCCGATGGCACGACCTTCCCAGCTCGCCACTCGGCTGCGGGATGTGCTGGATGCTGGCCGGCGCCGTTCGTTGCCCAGTGCGCGGCAGGTGGCACTGGCGGCCACTGTGGCGTCATGTGCGATGCTCGCGCTCGGCGCAGCAGCGGCGGAGCGCGCTGCTCCCACCGCCGCTGCGGCCGGCCGCTCGCTCGCGGGTACGACGACGACGGGCGCAGAGACGGCGTGGGCCAGTGGCGGAACGGCCGCGGTGAGCGCCGCGCGGACGGCAGCCGCGTACGGCGCGGCGACCGTCGCGTTGGCGGACGACACCCTGCCAGAGTGTGTCGGCGAAACGCGTCGCGACGGCAGGCAGCGCTCGGTACACGTGAACAACGGCACCGCGGTGACCACGACCGTGGGCCGGTGCTCCCTGTGGTTCGTGGCCGAGGGTCCGGTTCGGTTCAACGACGACTTCACCGCCATCGCGCACATCGCTCCCGGTGGCAGTGTGACGCTGGGGACCGACAACGGGGAGGTGCGACGGGAGCTGGACGTCACGGTGCGAAGCGGGGCCCTCGCATCGCGCTACCGGGTGAACGGGGAGGAACGTCCCTACGATGCGGAGGCGGGTCGCTGGGTCGCCGGCGCCCTCACGGTGATGTTCCGTTCGAGCGGCGTCGCGGCCGAGGAGCGCGCACGTTGGATCGTGCAGCAGCACGGGATCGAGGGCTTGATCGAGGAGTTGTCGGAGCTGCAGGGCGACCACGTCCGTCGGCGGTACGCGCAGGTCGTGCTGGCGAGCGACCAGCTCGATGCGGCTCGGCTCACGCAGGTGCTCGATTGGGCCGGGCAGAGCATCGACAGCGACTACGAGCTGGCCCAGGTGCTGGTCACGGCAGCCCGCGGACCGATCGATCCCGCCGCGCAACGCGCCTTCGTGATGGCGGCCCGCTCGCTGGGGTCGGACTATGAGCGCGCCCGCGTGCTGTCCACGGCCCTGGCGCGGGCCGACCTGGACCCCCAGGCGGCTGAGCTGGCGCTCGAGATCATGCGGCAGATGGACTCTGACTACGAGTTGGCGCGGTTGCTGATCCAGTGGCAGCGGGGGCGGGGCATCGACGAGGCTTTGCGTCCGGCCTTCTTCGCGGCGGTGGAGACGCTCGAGTCGGACTATGAGCGTCGCCGGGTGCTCGCCGCGGTGGCGGCACGACGTGATGCCAGTCCCGCCGTGGTGGCCGACGTAGTGGCTGCGGCAGGCCGGATCGGGTCTGACTACGACCTCGCGGAGCTGCTTGTCGGGGTGGCGGCGCTCCATGCGGTGACCGCGCCGCTGCAGCCGGCGTTCTTCGCGGCCGTCGGCTCGATGGATTCCGAGTACGATCGCGGACGGGTGTTGCGCTCGCTGGTGGAGCAGCCGCGGCTGCCTGAGGGTCTGCTCGTCGCGGTGCTGCGTGCGGCGGCCGGCATGGAGCCCGGGCATGAGCGGGCGGAGGTGCTCGTCGCGGTGGCGTCGCGCCACCGTCTCGACGAGGCGGCGCGCGCCGCGTACCGCGACGCGGTCGAGGATCTGTCGGATTACGACCGCGAGCGGGCGCTGCGGGCCCTCGACGGCGCGGGGCGGGTGGGGATCTAGTCCGCGAGGGCGGCCAGGTCGCGCCGCGCGCCCTCGGCGACCCGGTCCGCCAGTGCCATGATGGTCACGTAGGGGTTGATCTCGAGACCGTCGGGGAAGAGGCTGGCGTCCGCCACCCGGAGCCATGGCAGCCCGTGCACCACCCCCCAGGCATCGGTCACGGAGTCGCTCGCGTCGCGACCCATCGCGCAGCCCCCCATGAGGTGCGCGGCGGACACCGTAATGGTCCCCGGGAGCCAGCCGCGTCGCGTGATGCGGCTGTCGATGTCACCGCTCGCGCTGCGGTCGAGCACCGGCGGATCAGCAAACGGGGCCAGGACGCGCTCGGCGCCGGCGCCGAAAAAGATTCGGGCTGACGCCCGTGTTCCCGCAACGAGCCCCCCGATCGTCTCTTCGGTGAAGCGGTAGTGCACCACGGGCCGCCCGGCGGCGTCCACGGCAACGCGGTTATCGGCGACGGCGCGGTCGCACGCCAGCAGCAAGATCATCTGCAGGTTCGTGAAGTCACGCATCAGTGCTGCGTGCGAATCGCCGAATCCCGTGATCGCCTTGGCCGTGGTGAACGGGAAGTACATGCACGTCTCGAGCACGAAACGCTCGTCGGCGGCACGGTCCACGAAGTAGCTCTTGGGGTGCCCGACGTCGTTGGTGATCGGCCGAGGATGCGCCGCCACGAGGATCAGCGCCGGGTGGCAGGTGAATCCCCGTCCCAGTGCGCGCGGCAGGGGAAGGGAGGAGCGCAGCAGCAGTGCGGGACTACCGATGGCGCCGGCCGCGACGATCACCATCCGCGCGATGACCTGGTGCACGCCCGGTACCCACTCCGATGGATGACCTTTGGCACCCGGAGCCGCCTCGCTCACCCGCACGGTGAGGCTCCGATCGGCCTCGATTCGCAGCACCTCCGCGCGGGTGACGACTTCCACGCCGCTCCGCTCGGCGGCCGGAAGCTGCACCCGGTTGGTCCCCTGCTTCGCGTCGTTGGGACATCCGAGGTTGCACAGCGACGATCCCTTGCACCCGCGGACATTGACGGGGAATTGCTCAGCGACATACCCGGCGGCGCGGGCGCCCGCGGCGAACAGCCGGTTGTTGTCGTTCAGCTCCGCGGGCGACAGCAGGTGTGCGTTGTTCTCCCCGAGGTAGCGGGCGCAGCGGCGGGCGAGATCACCGTGATCGAGCCCGGGGACCGCCCATCGCCGGATCACGCGCTCGGGCGCCGGCAGCGAGGTGCCCGTGTAGACGAGCGTCGAGCCGCCGTAGGCATGCGCGAAGGCGAGGGTCATGGTGCCGTCGGCGGTGAGAAAACCGCCCGAGTCGTGGTACAGTGCGCCGGCCATCTCGCGCTCGCGACCGGTGAATTCGGCTGCGGAGAACCTGGGGCCTTGCTCGAGTACCAGCACGCGCACGCCCTCGCGCACCAGCGTCGCGAGCGCCTGCGCGACGGTGCCGCCGCCGGCCCCAGATCCCACGACGACGACGTCGTAGCGGCGCGCGCTCACCGCCGCGCCTCCCAGCCGCGGGCATCGGCCCGGTACCCGATCGCCGTCGCGGCGGCCGGCCGCGCGTAGTACCCCATCAGCACCAGGGTGCGGATTCCCCAGAAGCCGCGCCGCAGCAGCAGGACCGGGGCATGCTCGAGGGCGTGCAGGAACCGGGTGCGGCGGGCGCGGTCGAGAGCCGAGAAACGGCGGCCGTAGCGCGCCAGAGGCAGGAAATCGATCGCGCGAAGCAGCGCGAGGATCTGCCGTTGCACGCGCGCAGGTCGCTTGGCGATCTCGTCCTCGACGATCGCCTCGAGGTCACGCCACGCGCCGTCGTCGAGGGCGGCCGCCGCGGGCACCACCGTGACGGCGATCGCGCGAAAGACGGAGCGGGCTCTGGCGAGCCGGGCCATCCGCGGGCAAACGTATGGGGCACCATCTCGCACAGCAAGCGCGGCCCGCTATACTTCCGGCACCACGATCTCGAGTCGAGGGAGCATGACACGCGCCTGGATCCTGTTGTTCATCGCCGGTCTGTTCGAGGTCGTGTGGGCGGTCGGCCTGAAGTACACGCGGGGGTTTACGGTGTTGACCCCGAGTATCATCACGGTCGCGGCCATGATCGCGAGCTTCTGGCTCCTGTCCGAAGCCCTGCGGCAGATCCCGGTCGGCACCGGGTATGCCGTGTGGACCGGGGTCGGCGCCGCGGGCACGGCGATCGTCGGAATGGTCGCGCTGGGCGAGTCGCGCACCGCTCTCCGGCTCGGGTGCATCGGGCTGGTGCTGCTGGGGATCGCGGGCCTCAAGATCTTCACGCCGACGGCCACGTGAGCGTTCGCCGGACCATCCTGCTGACTGTCCTGCTGGCGCTCGCCGCGGTGGCGGCGCTCGCCGCACACCCGGGACGCGGCATCGTCGTCGACAGTCGCGGTCGCGTCTGGTTCCTCGATACGGTGCGCGACGTGCTGTGGCGGGAGGAGAGCGGCGCCCTCGTCGCGGTCCGGCGTGGCGTGCATTCCGACCGCCTGGTGCTGGTCGGAGACTCGGCGGTCACCGCCGAGGAGTATTTCGAGGGAGTGCTGCAGCCTCGCCTCGAGCGGCTCGCCGCCGACTCGAGCCATCCGCGGCGCGCCGATGCCCGGGGCCTCGCCGAGGCTCCGCTGGCATTCCTGGCACTCGACCGGCACGGCAACGCCCATTTTGTGCTGCACGGCCGCGTGCTCATGCTCACGCCCGACGACTCCATCCGTGCGCGGGCCGGCGGCCTGACCGACGAAGCGCCCGTCGCGGCGGGGCTCGGCGCCGACGGCGGCCTGTACGTGGTCGTCGGCAATCGGGTGTGGGGAATCGCGGCGACCGGCGGCGTCTTCACGGTCAGTGACACGGGCGCCTATGAGTTCGTCAGCGGTGTCGCCGCGCCAAGCGACACCGTGCTGTGCGTGACCGACTACGCCACCGGCACGGTGCACGTATATGCGGGGGCGCAGGGCTCGGGGCGCACCGTGGCGTGGCCGTGGCACCCTGGCGGGTTGGCCGCGGGCCCCGACGGCGCGTGCTATTCGCTCGAGTGGAAGTTCCGCTATGGTGGCGACACCCGCGCCCTGGCCTGGGCGAGCGACCTGCTGGGAAGTCCGAGGGTCCGCCGGCTCGGCCCCGGGGGTGACGCCCGGGTTCTCGTGGTGGTGCGACGCCTCGGCGTCGCCGCGCCGCTCGTGACTCTGTTCGCGGCCGGTGGTGCCCTCCTCGTGATATGGATGCTGCAGCGCCGGCGCGCCCGCCCCGCACCGTGACCCGGGTTCGCGCTGTGCTGCTGGCGGGGCTGCTGGTCGTCCTCGCCGCGGCCTGGTGGTGGCGTGGCGTGCCGGGCCGCGCCGACCTCGACACGATTCACCTGCCTCGGGGATTCTCGATCGGGCTGTTCGCCGATTCGCTGCCGGCGGCACGTTCCCTCGCCCTGGGCGGCCGCGGAACGGTGTTCGTCGGCGTGCGCGAGGGAGCCGCAGTGTTCGCGCTGCGCGACGTCGACGGCGACGGGGTCGCGGACTCCAGTTACCGTCTCGAGGGCGCATTTCGCGCGCCCAATGGCGTCGCATTCTACGACGGGGCGCTGTACGTAGCGGACATTTCGCGGATCTGGCGCTTCGACGCCGTCGAGGGCCGATTGGCGTCGCCGCCGCCCCCGGTCCTCGTGACCGCCGCACTCCCGGAGGACCTATGGCACGGGCTGCGCTACCTCGCCATCGGCCCTGACGGGTTGCTGTACGCGGGATCGGGAGCGCCATGCAACGTCTGCCTGCGCGACGACGAGCACGCCGCAACGATCCTCCAGATCGATCCCGCGTCGGGGGCGGTCACCGTTTACGCCCGTGGCGTGCGTAACTCGGTGGGGTTCGACTGGCATCCGCGGACGGGAGAGTTGTGGTTCACCGACAACGGGAGGGATCGGCTGGGAGAGAACACGCCACCCGATGAGCTCAACCGCGCGACCGAACCAGGCCGCCATTATGGTTTCCCCTACTGTCACGGCGGCGACATTCCGGACCCCGACTTCACGGCACGCACCTGCGGTGAGTTCACGCCCCCGGTGGCGCGGCTTGGTCCGCATGTCGCGGCGCTGGGAATGCGATTCTACAACGGCGCCATGTTCCCGGCGCGCTACCGTGAGCGGATCTTCATCGCCGAGCACGGCTCGTGGAATCGGGTCGTGCCGATCGGGTATCGCGTCACCATGGTGTGGTTCGAGGGGGGCACGCCGCGCTACGAAGTCTTCGCCGACGGTTGGCTGTCGCCAGTGCGACGCAGCGCGTGGGGCCGCCCCGTCGATGTGCTGGTCATGCCGGACGGCGCGCTGCTGGTTTCCGACGACCAGGCGGGAGCGGTATATCGCATCGTCTACGGCGGGTGACCCGACCCGGGCCCGGTCGGACACCGTGCCGCGGCTCATGACGGCATTGAGGGAGGATCTGACATGGCTGCCGACCGACATGGACTCGAGCGTCAGATCGACGGTGTGATGGCGGAGGCGCGCGCGCTGCTCGCCGGGCTCACCGGGGAGCAGATCAACTGGCGTCCGGGCCCCGATCGCTGGTCGGTGGGAGAGTGCGTGTCGCACCTCAACGTTGGCATTCGTGCCGCGCTTCCGGCGCTCGATCGTGCGATCGAGACCGCGCGAGCGCGGGGGCACGCGGGGTCGGGCCCTTTCCGCTACGGGTGGATCGCGCGCTGGATCGTGCGCTCGATGGAGCCGCCTCCGCGGCGGCGCTTCACCACCTTCCCGGTTTTCTATCCGGTCGCGGCGCCGCACGATGCGGCGGCGTTGGAGGCGGAGTTTGCGGAGGTGCGCGACGCCCTGCGCGCACGGTTGGCGGGCGCCGAGGGTGTGGACTGGCGCCGCGCGAAGGTGACCTCTCCGGCGTCCCGGTTCTTTCGATTGCCCTTCGGGGCCTACGTCGCGTTCCTCCTGGCGCACGATCGCCGCCATCTGTGGCAGGCACGCCAGGTCCGAAACGATCCCGCCTTCCCCGCGTAGGGTCCCCCGACCCCTTCGAGCTGGAGCGGATCATGCGATCGATCACCGCGCTGTCCACCGCGCTGCTCACACTTGTCGCGTGCGGCGGCTCGCCGCCACCGCCGGTTCCGGTCCTCGCCGACCCGGCCGGCGTGCGTGAGCTGGCGGGCGAGTGGATCGGCGAATACGCCAGCTCGGAGACGGGTCGGGCGGGGAGCATCGTCTTCACCCTCGACTCGGCCGAGAGCCATGCCCACGGCGACGTCGTGATGGGACCGGCGAACCGCTCGTGGACGGGCTTCGATCGTGAGGGCATGCCTCCGCGTCCGGAGCCGATGGACGGGCAGGTGCTCGCCATCCAGTTCGTCCGCGCCGCGGGCGATCGTGTCTCGGGCACGCTCGATCCCTATACCGATCCCGCGTGTCAGTGCCTGGTGCGCACCGAATTCGTCGGGCGGCTGGTCGGGGACACCATTTCCGGAACGTTCGAGATTCGCCAACTCACTGGTGGGTCCCCCCGCGCGGGCGAGTGGCGCGTGGTGCGCGTCCGGCACTGAAGATCTCTTCACGCGGAGTTGCTGGTCTGCTCACTCCGGAGGCACGCTGTTCCAGGGGAGAATCCCGGTCCCCGGGCCGAGCCCGGAGGAGGAGACGATGGGCTACTCCCGCAAGGAGCTGCTGACCGACGGACTGGTGGCCGGCCTCATCGGCTACGCCACCGTCATCGCCGTGATGGCGCTGATCGACCTGCTGGGCGGGCGTTCGATGTTCTACACGCCGGCGCTGTTCGGCGCGACGATCTTCTACGGGCTCAACGATCCGGTGGCGCTGGTTATTGCGCCCGGGCCGGTGTTCGCCTACAACATGGTGCACCTGCTCGCGTTTCTGCTCGTCGGCATGATCGTGGCCGGGGCGGTGCGGCTCGCCGAACGCTATCCCACCGCGCAGTACTTGGTCCTGGTACTGCTCGTATTCGTGGCCTTCCACCTGTACGCCGCCCTGTTGCTGTTCGCCCAGCCGTTGCTGGGGACGACGGGGTGGTGGAAGCTCGGCCTGGGGTCACTGGCGAGTGCCGTGACGATGGGCGGGTTCCTGCTGCGTCGCCACGGCCTGTTGCGGCGTGAGCTGCGCGAGTTGCCGATGGGCGACGCGTCGTGAATCGCCGCCGCCGGCGGACGGCGTGCGCTCAGTGCACGCCGCGCATCAGGCGACGAATCACCGGAATGCTGACGAACATCAGCGCCGCTGCGGCAGCGCTGGTCGCGAACACCGCGAGAAAGATCTGGTTCAGCGGGTAGGTCTCGAACAGCCCGCCGACGTTGCCGCCGATGAAGTTGCCGGTCGCGGCACCGAGGAACCAGATGCCCATCATCTGACCGACGATCCGCTCCGGTGCGAGCTTCGTCATGGTGCTGAGTCCCACCGGACTGAGGCACAGCTCGCCCACGGTGTGGAGGAAGTAGACTCCCAGCAGCCACTGGACGCCCACGCGGGTGTCCGGGCCACCGCCCTGAACGATGAGTGCGGCCGGCACGAGTAATAGGAATCCGAGACCCACGAACAACAACCCGAAAGAGAACTTCGCCGGCGTCGACGGCTCCACGCGGCGGCGGTTGAGGCCGATCCACACCGCGGCGAAAACCGGCGCGAGGGCGATGATGAAGATCGAGTTCACCGACTGCCACCACGTCGATGGGAACGCGAGCCCGAAGACATGATTATCGGTGAAGCGATCGGCGAACAGGTTGAGGGTTGATCCAGCCTGCTCGAACGATGCCCAGAACAGGGCCGCAGCAATGTAGAAGACGATGATCGCGACGATCCGGCTGCGCTCGTCCTTGGTCCACCGGCCCGTGAGGAACAGTGCGCCGAAGTAGACCACGGGGAGCAGCAGCAGGACGACGCCCACGGCGTTGCGGATTGCCTCGACGGTGACCTGGACCGTGCCGGAGAGCTGCAGGCCCGCCGGGATGAGAATGATCGCGGCGAGGATGCCGACGCCCAGGAGCAGCGAGCGACGTTGCTGCGCGCGCTCCTCGGGCGAGTGGGTCCGTACCAGCTGGCCGGCGGTGCCCAGGTATCGGGCGCCCAGTCGGTACTGCACCAGCCCCAGCGACATGCCGACCATCACCGCTGCGAATCCGAGCCGCCAGGCGACGTTCTGCCCGAGGTAGCCGCAGATCAGGGGGGCGATGAAGGCTCCGAGGTTGATGCCCATGTAGAAGATCGAAAAGCCGGCATCGCGGCGCGGGTCGTCCTTGCCGTACAGCGCGCCCACCATCGTGCTCACGTTCGGCTTGAGCAGGCCCGTCCCGATCGTGATCAGCGCGAGTCCCACGTAGAAGGAGGCATTCCAGGGCAGGGTCAGCCCGAGGTTGCCCAGCGCGATGATGACGCCACCCCAGAAGACAGCATTGCGGGCGCCCAGGAACTTGTCCGCGATCCACCCGCCCGGGAGGTTGGTCATGTACACCATCGCCGTGTAGAGGCCGTACAGCGCCCCGGCCTCGGCGACGGTCATACCACGGCCGCCGTTGGCCACCGCGTCCGTCATGTAGAGGATCAGCAGCGCGCGGCCGCCGTAGTAGGAGAACCGCTCCCACATCTCGGTGAAGAACAGCGTGGACAGCCCGCGGGGATGGCCGAAGAACTGGCGGTCGGCGACCGGGGCGGCGGCGGACGGGCTGGGATCGGTGGCCATGGAGTCGGGGGTTGAGGGTGGGTACCTGGTCGCCCCAAATCTAGCCCCCGCCCGCGGCCGTGTCAGCGACCTGCGCGCGCGATCCCTCCGGTCGCCTCAGCCTCTCCGTCGAGCAGGGCCCGCTTGCGCGCGGGGCCCCAGCGGTAGCCGCCGGGTTCACCATCGGACCGCACCACGCGATGGCAGGGAACGACGATCGACACCGGATTGGAGGCGCAGGCCCGCGCCACCGCGCGCGCGGCCCGCGGACGCCCGATTGCGCGCGCCACCTCCTGATAGCTGCGCGTCGCTCCGATTGGGATGCGGCGGAGCGCCTGCCACACGCGCCACTGGAACGCCGTGGCACGGACATCGAGCGGGAGGTCGAGGGTGGTCGGCCGCCCCGCGAGGCGCGCGAGGATGCGGCGCACCGGGACCGCCAGGGCGCGTCGGTCCCGTCGCAGTTCGGCCGCCGGGAATTCGTGGCGGAGACGGCGCTCGAGGACACCGGCGGAGTCGCCGAGGGCGACACGGCACAGACCGCGCGGGGTGGCGGCAACGAGCAGCTGTCCTAGCCGGCACGGGACCACGACGAAGGCGACGCGAGCCCCGCGTCCCCCCCGGGCGTAGGTCGCCGGAGTCATCCCCAGCAGCGGCCGGCCGTACACCCGGCTCGGCGAGCTGTAGCCGGCGTCATACAGGGCCCGGCTGACGCCGCCGCCCGCCCGCAGCGTATCGCGCAGTCGCTCGCTGCGGCGGGCCTCGGCGTACTGGCGCGGTGTGATCCCCAGCAGCGCGACGAAGGCCCGTCGCAGCCGTGCGGGCGTGGCTCCGGTGGCGCGAGCCAGAGCGGACAGCGCGAGCCGCGCGGGTGCGGCATCGAGGATCGCGCAGGCGTGGCGCACCAGGGCCACCCGGGGATCGGCGGTGCTCCCGGCGGGCCGGCAACGCCGACAAGCGCGGAATCCACCTTGCTCTGCCGCGAGGGCGGACGGAAAGAACACCACCCGGTCGCGTCGCGGGCGCCGGCTGGCGCAGGAGGGACGACAGAACACCCCGGTGGACCGCACGGCGTACACGAAGCGTCCATCGTAGCGCGCGTCCCGCGCCAACACGGCGCGCCATCGTCGATCGGCGGGGCGGTGCGCCCCGGCAGCGGCAAGGGTCATGACTGCCAACCTAGCGCGGGGCGGGGAGCGGTTCTATCCGTTTTGGCTCGCTGAACCTCTGGTGGTGCTTGCCGCCACATCACGCCGCAGCATCTTTGCTCCCTGTCGCACGCGGCTCCACTCGCACCCGGAGGATCGATGACTGCAGCTGAGCGCCCGTCGATGGTGGCGGAATTTCGCACCTGGCTCATGGAAACCAACGCGTTGGCCCTGGCGATCGGTGTCGTGATCGGCGGCGCCGTGGGCAAGCTCGTGACTGCCTTCGTCGAAGGCCTGGTCATGCCCATCGTCGGTATGCTGATCCCCGGCGGCAGCTGGCGGGAAATCAGCGTCGTTCTCGACAGCAAGGGGAACGCCCTCGGTATCGGGGCGATCCTCGGCGCGACCGTGGACTTCATCATCATCTCCATGGTTGTCTTCCTGGTCGCAAAGCGGATTCTCGGCACCGCCCCGCCGAAGAAATGATGCGCGGGCCATGACCGGGCCCGTGTCCCGCGACGACGAACTGGCTCAGCGGGTGCAGTCCGCGCTCGCCGAGGCGTACATCCTCGATCGGGTGCTCGGCGAGGGCGGCTTCGCCGTGGTCTACGCCGCGCGCGATCGCGCCCTGCACCGATCGGTTGCGATCAAGGTTCTCCGTCCCGAGCTGGCCGGATCGCCGACGATCAGGGAGCGGTTCCGCCGCGAGGCGGAAGCGATCGCCGGTGTGCGCCACCCGCACGTGGTTCCCATCTACGCCGTGGGCGAGGGGGCGGGGTTGGCCTGGTTCGTCATGCCGCTGGTCGCCGGGGAAAGCCTGCGCCAACGACTCGATCGCGAACCCCGGCTGCCGGTGGGCGAGGTTCGGCGCGTGTTGCGGGAGGCATGCGACGCCCTCGCGTCGGCCCATCAGGCGGGCGTCATTCACCGCGACATCAAGCCGGACAACATCCTGCTCGAGGGTGAGGAGCGTCGCGTCGTGCTCACGGACTTCGGGATCGCGAAGGCGATCGGAGAGGACCACGGGACAGGCCCGCTCACCGCGACGGGGGTGGTCGTCGGAACGCCGCATTACATGAGTCCGGAACAGGCAAGTGGTGAGCGGACGCTGGACCACCGCTCCGACCTGTACTCGCTGGGGGTCGTCGCCTACCAGATGCTCGCCGGGGTGGCCCCGTTCGATGCGCCCAGTGCCGGGGCCCTGCTGGCCAAGCACCTCACGGAAGATCCGGTTCCCCTCTCCCGGCGCCGGCCCGATTGCCCCGCCGACCTGGCGGCGGCGGTGATGCGGTGTCTGGCGAAGGCTCCGGAGCGCCGTTGGCAGGCGGCCGCAGATCTGCGCACCGCGCTCGGCGCGTCGCCGCCGGCCGCATTCGGGGCGGCGCGACGGTCGGGCGCCGCTGCCGCGGCGGCGATCGCAGAGCCGGTGCGACGGTTTCGCGTCGTCGCGGCGGGCGGCGCCGTCGTGGCGATCGCGGCCCTGGCCGTGGACGTGGTGCTCGGACGGGTGCTCGTTGGTCCACCGATCGCTCTGATCGTCGTGTTGGTGGTGGCGGGAGCCTACGGGCGGCTGTGGACTGCTGGCTTCGACTGGCGCGACGTGGCGCGCCTCCGGTCGACGGCGCGATCGAGTGGCGTGGCACCGATCGACTCTGCGGAGCTGGGCCCGTACCGCGACGTGGTGGCAGGCATGCGCAACGATCGAGCCGCGATCGTCGCCGTGTTGGCGCGTAGCGCGCACGCCGAGCGTGCGCCGCTGGCCGGGCTGTTGCCCGCGGTCGATGCGCTGATCGCCCGGGCACGTGAGGTCGCGCGGCAGCTGCACACCGTCGACCGTCAGACGGAGCCGGGTCTCGCGGAGCTCGACCGGCGGGTCGCGGACGCCCGCGCGGAACCGCCAT
>QKHC01000037.1 GCA_003251175.1 Gemmatimonadota bacterium | reverse complement strand
GCTCGCCCTCGAAATCGATGATCACGAAGTCCTTCCCGGTGTACAGCAGCTGCCCGAGATGGTAGTCGCCGTGGCAGCGGATGCGCATCGCCGTGATGCGGCGCCCCAGGACGCGGCGGAAGGCCTGGAGGATCCTGGTCTCCGAGCTCGCTACGCGACCGGCGAGGCTAGCAGTCTCGGCGGGCAGTCGACCCTGTGCCTCTGCCAGCTCCCGCAGCACGCGCCGCGCGAGCGTCCGCATCGACTGGTAGAGACTGCGCTGGTAGAGCGTCGAGAAGCGCTCGGCGCCGAACGCCGGATCTTTCGGGGCGGAGGCGAGCGCCATGTGCAGCTCCGCCGTGCGGCTCCCCATCAGGCGCGCGCTTTCGAGATACCCGCCGATCAGCTCCAGGGCCTCCGGGGGCAGATCCTCTCCGGTGAGGGCGAGCACCCGGGCGTCCGATGGCGGCGGTCCGCCCGCTTCACGGGGCCGCGCGGACACCCGTTCCACGTACCGCTCCAGCTCGTCACAGGTGAAGCGCCACGCGTCGCCTTCGTTATCCACGTACTGCGTGAGGACCGCGAGCGTCGCGGGCTCCGCCTCGTCACGACCATACTCCAGCGCCCCCACCACGGGCGCGATGTTGCCGAATCCGACCCGCTCCGTGAGAAAGCGCCCGATCTCGAGGTCCGGGTTGATCCCCGGCCCGACGCGGCGCACCACCTTCAGCATCAACCGATCACCGAACGTGATCGAGGTGTTGCTCTGCTCCGCGCGTCCGACGCGGGTCTCGAGCTCCGCCACCACCACCCCGCGATAGCTCGACGCCCGCTGCGTGGTGCCTCCCCGGATTGCGCCGATCGCGCCGCGGAAGCGGCGGCGGCGCAGCACCGCGTCGAGCAGGCCGCGCGCGACCGCCGGCTCGGCGGTGGCCTCGTGGAGCAGGCCTTCCCGGCGCTCCCCGTTCACGCGCACGCCGATCCTCGCGATGAGGCGTTCGGGCGCGGTCCGCTCGAGCTCGGTCGCTTCGTCCCCCTCGGCCCACCCCAGCGTCAGCAGGTAGGTATCGGGATCACCCTCCGTGTAGGTCGCGTGCACGAGGGCCAGCCACACCTCCCGGCCGTCGAGCGCCAGGCGGACGGTGTCCTGCACCGTCACCTGCGCCGCCCGCCGCGCCTTACCGCCGTACCAGCGCTGGACACGCAGGAAGGCCAGCAGCGCGCCGCTCAGCGCCTCCCCGCCGTCCTCACGGAGCGCGGTCGTCCACTCGCCAGCAACTTCGACCACCGACAGGCCGCGCCCGTCGGGCCCGATCACCGCCTTCGGACGCTGGGTAACCAGGACAAACCAGTAGAATCCGTGCGGTCCCAGGGTGAGCATGTAGGGCGTCGCGTCGATCGGTCGGAACTCGGTGCTGCCAAACACCTCGATCGGCGTAGCGCCGGCATACCGGGCGAGATCCAGCTCGACGTACTGCGCGTAGCGGGACAGATTCGCCACCACCAGTACCTGCTCGTCTTCCCACGTTCGCACGAAGGCGAGCACTTTGGGGTTGCGACCGGAAACGAACTCCAGCGGCCCGCGACCGAACGCCCGGTAGCGCTTCCGCAGCGCGATCATGCGCCGGGTCCACCACAGCAGGGACGAGGGGTTGTTTTCCTGCGCCTCGACGTTGACCGCTTCGTAGTGATACTCGGGGTCGACGATCACCGGCAGGTAGAGGCGCTGGGGATTGGCACGCGAGAACCCCGCATTGCGGTCGGCGCTCCACTGCATCGGCGTGCGGACGCCGTTGCGGTCGCCGAGGTAGAAGTTATCGCCCATACCGATCTCGTCTCCGTAGTAGATCACGGGCGTGCCCGGGAGCGAGAACAGCAGCGCGTTCATCAGCTCGATGCGGCGGCGGTGGTTGCCCAGCAGTGGCGCCAGCCGACGGCGAATGCCGAGGTTGATGCGGGCCTTCGCGTCATGGGCGTAGACGCGGTACATGTAGTCGCGCTCCTCGTCCGTCACCATCTCGAGCGTGAGCTCGTCGTGGTTCCGCAGGAACAGCGCCCATTGCGCGTTGTCAGGAATGGCCGGCGTCTGCTCCAGGATATCCACGATGGGGAACCGGTCCTCCATGTGGAGCGCCATGAACAGCCGAGGCATGATGGGAAAGTGGAACGCCATGTGGCATTCATCCCCATCGCCGAAGTAGGCGGCCGCCTCCTCAGGCCATTGATTCGCCTCGGCGAGCAGCATGCGGTGCCGGAATCGCTCGTCGACGTGGCGGCGCAGCGACTTCAGAAACCCGTGAGTTTCGGGCAGATTCTCGCAATTGGTGCCCTCACGCTCGAACAGGTATGGCACTGCATCGAGTCGCAAGCCATCGACGCCGAGCCCGAGCCAGAAATCCACCACATCGAGCACCGCCCGCCGCACCGCGGGGTTGTCGAAGTTGAGATCCGGCTGGTGTGAGTAGAAGCGGTGCCAGTAGTAGGCGCGCGCGACCGGATCCCACGCCCAGTTGGACGATTCGAAATCCTTGAAGATCACCCGGGCCTCGTGATAGGGGTCCTGGGTGTCACTCCACACAAAGAAGTCGCGCCAGCGCCCTTTCGGCTCCTGACGCGCGCGCTGGAACCACGGGTGCTGGTCGGAGATGTGATTGAGCACCAGCTCCGTGACGACGCGCAGGTTGCGCCGGTGCGCCTCGCGCACGAGCTGCTTGAACTCGGCGAGCGTGCCGAGGTCGGGGTGAACGGACGTGTAGTCTGAGATGTCATACCCGTCGTCGCGCAGCGGTGACGGGTAGTGCGGCAGCAGCCAGATCGTGTCGACGCCGAGACTTTCGATGTAGTCGAGCTTCTCTGTCAGGCCCCGCACATCGCCGCTACCATCGGCGTCGCTGTCGTAGAACGCCCCGATCCGGACCTCATAGAAGACGGCGTCCTTGTACCACAGTCCGTCGTCCGTCATGTCGTGGCTCGTGACCCGACCATGCGCAGCACGTGCGCCACCTCCCGCTGGGGATCGAGACGTACGTAGTTGCGCCCGCCCCGCCAGACGTAGCGCGCGCCGGTGAGGAGGTCCTCCAACTCCACGGGCTCATCGCTGCCGAGCCCCAGGTCCCCCACCGGCACATGCACCATCGTCTCGCGCGGGCGGTGTGGGTCGAGGTTGACGACAATGAGCAGATCGTTGTCGGGTGCGAGCTTGTGATAAAAGAGGATACTGTCGTCCTCCGAGTCCAGAAATCGCAGATTCCCGAAGCGGCGCAGCGCCGGATTCTCCCGGCGGATGCGGTTCAGTCGGGCGATGTCAGCGTTGAGATTGCCGGGGGCGTTCCAGTCCCGCACGCGGATCTCGTACTTCTCGGAGTGGAGGTACTCCTCCGATCCGGGACGCACCGGCTCGTTTTCGCACAACTCGAACCCCGAGTAGATACCGTAGAGCGGCGACAGGGTACCCGCCAGAATGAGCCGCACGCGGAACGCCGCGCGGCCACCGCGCTGCAGGTATTCGTGCAGAATGTCCGGGGTGTTGGCGAACAGGTTCGGCCGGAAATACTCGACCATCGCGGTGGTCGTGATCTCGGTGAAATACTCGCGCAGCTCCGCCGCTGTGTTGCGCCAGGTGAAGTAGCTGTAGGACTGCGTGAAGCCGAGCTTCGCCAGACCCCGCATGCGGGCCGGGCGCGTGAACGCCTCCGACAGGAAGACGACGTCCGGGTGATCCCGCCTGATCTCCCCGATCGTCCATTCCCAGAAAGCGAACGGCTTGGTGTGGGGGTTGTCCACGCGGAAGGTCCGGACCCCCTGCTCGATCCAGAACAGGAAGATGTCCCGACACGCCTCCCACAGCGCGGGATGGTCATCGCACCAGAAATTGAGCGGGTAGATGTCCTCGTACTTCTTCGGGGGGTTCTCCGCGTACCGGATCGAGCCATCGGGGCGAACGAAGAACCAATCGGGGTGCTCGCGCACCCACGGGTGGTCCGGGGAGCACTGCAGCGCATAGTCGAGGGCCACCTCGAGTCCCGCCTCCTCGGCGGCTGCGACGAAGCGGCGAAAGTCCGCCAGCGTGCCGAGCGCCGGCTCGACGGCCGTATGCCCGCCGTGCTCATTCCCGATCGCCCAGGGGCTCCCGGGGTCTCGGGGACCCGCCGCGAGCGTATTGTTGGGCCCCTTGCGGTTGGTGCGCCCGACCGGATGGATGGGCGGCAGATACACGACGTCGAACCCCAGCGCGGCGAGGGCGGGCAGGCGCCGCGCCGCATCGGCAAACGTTGCGTGGCGCCCCGGGCTCGTGCCCTGCGAGCGCGGGAACATCTCGTACCAGGCCGCGAACCCCGCCCGGACCCGATCCACCGTCACGCCGTACTCCGTGGGATGCGAGGTGAGATCGCCCGGGGCAAGATGCTCCCACACCAGCGCCGCGAGTTCATCGTCCAAGGCGGCGGTCACCGCCTCGCTGCGCGGCAGCACCTCCAGCTGTCGCGCGCTCGCGCGCAGCACCGCGGCCGGCCGACCGCGCGCGCGCCGCGCCGCGTTGAGGATCAGCTCCCCGCCCTCGCGGAGCTCCGCTGCCACGTCCTGACCCGCGCCGGCTCGCTTCCCGAGATCGGCGCGCCAGGACGCGAACCGGTCGGTCCACACTTCGACGGTGAACCGCCATGAGCCGACGCGGTCGAGGGTGAACGCACCCCGCAGCCGGTCGAAATCGATCTCGTAGCGGAGCGGTGCCGTGCGCCAGCCGCGATCGCCCGGGCCGCGGTAGCGCACGCGGCCGGTGAGGAGATCGTGTCCGTCGCGGTAGGCAATGGCCTCCACCACCAGGGTGTCGCCGACGACGCGCTTGATGGGATATCGGCCGCCATCGACGCTGGGACCCACGCGGTCGATGACGATACGGGGCGCTCGCGCGCCGGCTCGTGCCGCGCGAGGGCGCGCGCGGGCGGAAGAATGTTTCGGCATCGTGGTGATAATTCTATCCTAACCTCCAGGGCGCGGCGCCCGCCACCCCGCGGGATGCTCGCGCAGCGCGGAACACGGTCGCCACGATTGTCGTTGTGACGCGCAACTACGCAGCGACGGGGCTTTCCGTGCCGCGGACGACGAACGGTGATCGGAGCCGCAGCGCACATCGGTCGGGCTGCGCCGCACACCGTGTCCCGGCTGGTGGCGGGGGGAAGCCCGATGACACCCTCGCCGAACGCGCGGAAACGGCGCAGATTTGAGCATGGTCAGCTCCCCAGCAGACGACGACCGTCGTCGCAGCGAAGATCGCCGTGGCGGCCGCGAGCGCCGCACCGGTCCCGAACGCCGCTCCCGAGCGGTCGGTGCCCTGCCCGGAGCGAGCGAGCGCCGGATTCCCCCAGACCGCCGGCGTGAGCAGCGCCGCGCCGGCCTGGAACGCCGCTTTGCGCTCCCCATAGCGCAACAACTCCGCACGGTGATCGACTTGCTGTTCAGCGTCGATCCCGGACGCCTGGGCGACGAGGACCGTCGCCGGTTCGACGCCGCTATCCTGAGGCTGCGCTTCACGTTGGACCGGGTCGCAGACTCGGACGCCTGACCGCCCGCGCTGCACCGCCCCCGTCAACTCGCCTGTGGCAGACCCGTGACACACCCGTGACGGGATTGACGGGTCTGGTGGGTAGTGTATGGCAGGTACAGGAGGGCGAGACACGAACCCGCAAGGAGGACCAACACATGGTGATCGTCACTGTGCTTCAGGATTACCCGAGCGGCCTGGCGGAGGACATGCGTGTGGTTCCGCTCGACGTCAGCCGCTGGGCCGTGCTGAGCGGCGGGTCGCCGGCCGAGCAGCGGCGCGTCGCGCGCGAACTGCGCGTCCTGTCGCGGCGCCGCCCGACCGTTTCCCTCGCGGCGTGACACCAGGGTAGCGCAGCACCGATCGCCGCGAGGGCGACGTGCAGGCCTCGTCGCCGATCTGCCCGCCGTCGGGGTGTCGCACCCGTGTCGTACCCTCGCCGCTGAGCCCTCCCACCAAGACGCCAGCCCGCTCACAGTCCGTAGCGGATCATCCGACCGAGCCAGCGCTTCGGCCCTCCCGGCGGGGGCAGCAGCCTGTCGAGCTCCGCCTGCTCATCGATCCAGGTCGAGATGCCGGCGAGGAGCAGAAAATCGGGCATGGCAAGCAGGCTGGTCCAGCGCGACACGAGCACCGCAGCCTCCCCGTCCATGAGCAGGCTGCGGTTGTCCTCGTTGGCACTGCCGACCATCAGATAGAACGCCCAGTGGTCACGCATCTCGGGGGGCACGGAGTCGAGTACGGGGTTGATCGCCTGCGCCCCCGCCAGCATCATCGCTTCCGCCATCTGTTCTTCGTCTACGATGCCGCCGCCGCAGATCTGACTCGCGCGCTGCTCGAGATAGGCCGTGAGGCCGACGGCCAGCGGGGCCCCGCCGATGAGTCTCTTCCAGGGTTCCTGCGACACGTACAGGAATCCCTTGAAGTGCAGCTTGGGCCGCACCACGTTCGCTGGCGTGACGGGCGGGGGCTCCGGCATGGAGTCCGCGTTGCAGACGGGGGGATGGGCCAGGACGGCGATCGTGCTCGGGTGCAGGCCGTACAACTCGCGCAGAAACGGGGTGTCCGCGAGATGACCACGGAGAATGGCAATGCGGGCTCCGATGTCGTCCACCGGCGTGTCTGAATCGTAGAGCGCCAGGCGATAGGCGCCGCCAGCCTGTTCGATCGGCTGGCTCAGTGCGTACCGCATGGCCAACACCCGTGACAGCACGGCGTGGAGGACCGCCAGCTGCGGGGCTCCCGCGGATGGGGCCGACGCGCGGGACGGTGCGATGAGCACCACGCGCGTGCCGCGCAATGCGGCGCCAGCGAGAAGTGACGCGAGAAACTCCGACAGCCACAGCGAGTCGGGGACCTTGATGACCGCGCCGGGGGAGGTGAGGCTGAACAGCGTCACCTTGGCGATGTCGATGTTCTTCCAGGCGTACCCCGTGCCGTTGTGCAACTGGACTGCTCGGGTGGCGACGCCGCCCCATTGGTCCATACTGTCGATGTACTGTCTGATCCGCTCGGCATAGTGGCGAGGGAGCGGTTGCTCACGCAGCACGTGCGGCACTTCGTTGCCCGAGATGCCCTGGCTCTCGAGCAGTGCCCGGATGTCCTGGCGCACGCTCAGTGCGGCAGGGCCCTGCAGCACCACAGCCCGGTCCTCCCACGATGGCCCGACGTAGTGCTCCCCCACACCTGCGCCGGCGTACATCGCCCAGCCGCGGTAGGGGTCGGCTTCGGTGACGTCCCAGACGACGAGCTTGCGGTGATCCCGCATGGCATCGTCGGGAAGACCGATCAGGGGTAGCACCCAGCGGCTGCGGAAGGACGGATCGGCGGGGTTGGTGACGCTGACGTGCACTTTCATCAGGGCCCGCAGCCAGGATTCGCCGTATTGCGCCCGCTCCGCCGTCAGCAGCCGTGACGCGTCCACGGCGGCGCTCAAATCGCGCTGCGCGGCGAGCACCACGCCCGCGAGCGAATCGAACGGAGCCGGCAGATCCAAGGATCGGCCGAGGGGATCCGACAGGAATGCCAGCAGCTGCCGGCTGCGGTTCTTCTCGAAGTAGTGCTGGTCGATAAACAGCATGAAGGCCGGCACCTGGCCGGTGGAATCGTAGCGCAACGCCGCGTCGCGCAGCGCCGCCAGGTAGGCCTGGGCAACCGTGTAGAGCGACAGTCGGTCTGGCTCACCGTGCTCGTTGAGACCCGCGAAATCATGGATCCACAGCACGTGATAATCACGCGCCAGCGCGATCGAGGTGCGGAGCTCCTGCTGGAACCGCTGGTTGTGGACGTATCGCACCCGGTTCCCGTGCATGATGCGCTGCCCCACAGCCTGACTGATCAACGAGTCGAGCTCCGTCTGCTCGTCGTAGTCCTCCGGCCGGAGCGCGAGCTGGAGGGGCAGCCACCCGAAACGCGAGTCGCCCCACCGCTGCCGCCCATCGGCACGCACGGCTTCCACGATCTCGAGCACGCGCTGGAAAGCGTCGATCACGGCGGGGTGTCGCTCGATCGGCAGATTCGATTCCGTCACCAGCCAGCGCACGAACACGCCGCGGGCATGCGCCGCGTACTCCCCGATGGTGTCGCTCTCCTTCTTCTGTCCCAGGAGCCGGTTGTAAGGAAACAGGACGTCGTACAGCAGGAATCCGCGCGCCCAACAGGTGGTCACCGCTCCGGCGAGGGAGTCACCCGCCGCGAGCGCGAAGGTGCGCTGCAGCACGGCGTGATACTCTCGGATCTCGTCCTCGACCGTGCGTCCGTCGAGTCTCTCGCGCAGCGATCGGGTCACGTCGTCGACGGCGCGCTCGGCATCGCCACTCAGGCGGCCGAGGGACGGCGTCGTCAGCCGTCCGACCCACAGCGCCCGCTCTCGAAGCTCTGCCGTCGCGCTATCGAGGGCGGGGTCATCGACGCGGAACGGCAGGGGCGTGAAGCGACCGGCGTCGAGGGAGACGAAGTCGCGGGCCGGGCGGGTGGTGCCGCTGTTCGGCTGCCGAATGGGAAACTGGACGGTCAGCTGGCCCGCGATATCACGGGCGGCGACAACATCCAGCCGCAACTTGCTGCCACGGCCGAGCACGCCGCCGCGCCGCATCGGGAAGTCAACGGTCAACAGAAACCCGAGACGCGAATGGTGCACGTTGTAGTCGAGCCCTGTCCCGATCCGCAGCAGGTTGCTCACCAGCAGCGCGCGGGCCCCGCCGTCGAGGCCGCTGGCACCGCCCTCGGCGCCGAGATAGCCCTCAGCGGCGACGCCGAGCAGGCCGGTCGTGGGAAGCGTGATGTCCCGGTACGTCCCGAGACGCGCGTGAGCAGTGAGGTCGCCCTGCCGGAAGTTGTTGAGCCCGAGACTCAAGCCGAAATACGGTTTGCGCACGGCGGGGAGACCCAGGGAGCGGATCCGTCCCCCCTGCGACGGCGGCAACGTGTCTTGGCCCTGCAAACAGGTGGGGATCGCCAGCAGGACCAGCATGCCCAGCGTGGTGCGAACCATGTCCGCATGAAATGACCCCAATTGCCTCTGCGGCGCCAGCAAGCAGGGTTGACAGAATTTGAACGTGTAGTAGAATTCTTACTCAACGGTAAATTCTGACAGGGGCGCTCGGAGATGGGCAGCATGGCAACAGCGAGCCAGGTATCCCCACACATTCGCGAGAAGCGCCGCCGCCGACGGGCGCAGATCTTGTCCGCCGCGCTGCGCGCCTTCCGCGAGCAGGGCTACCACGCCACCACGCTGGAGCACATCGCCGAGCGGTTGGGGGTTCGCAAAACCGCCCTCTACCACTACTTCCCCGACAAGGAAGCGTTGTTGTACGCCTGCCATCTCGAGAGCCTTGCCCAGGTCCATCGCACCGTCGCGGAGGCTCGCGAGCGGTTCACCACCGCCAGCGAGCAGCTGGCACACGTGATCCGCGAGCACGTCCGCGTGATGACCGACACCCTGGAGGGTTCGCCGCTCGCCTTCGAGACGACGGCACTCGCCCCCGCCCACCAGGCCGAAGTGATTGCCAGCCGTGACGCCTACGAGCACGCGCTGCGCGAGATGATCGAGCGGGGGATCGCCGCCGGCGAGTTTCGCCCCGTCGATCCCAAGGTCCCCGTTTTCGCGATCCTGGGAGCGATCAACTGGATCGCCCGGTGGTATCGCCCGGAGGGTTCACTCCATGCCCCAGAGCTCGGTAACCAGTTCGCCGACCACCTCATCCACGGCCTCGCCTGCCGCTGACGGATCGGGGCCGCTGGCTCCACGCACCCCGGAGGCGCTCGCCTTTCGGGACGTCCTGTACAGCAAGGCGGACGGCGTCGCCCGGATCACGCTGAACCGGCCCGGCCGCTACAACGCCTATTCGACCGCCGCGCTGGAGGAGCTCGCGACGGCGTTCCGCGACGCGAGCTTCGACGATGCCGTGGGGGTGATCGTGCTCACGGGTGCCGGGGACCGCGCCTTCTGCACCGGCGGCGACGTGAAGGAATACGCATCCGAGTACGTGGGCCGGCCCCGTGACTACTGGAAGTACATGGCGCTGTTCCGCGCCTATATCGAGAGCATCCTCAACACCGGCAAGCCGGTGGTGGCCCGCATCAACGGCATGGCGGTCGGGGGAGGCAACGAGACGCAACTCGCGTGCGACCTCTCGGTCATCGCCCAGCATACCTACGTCAAGCAAGTCGGGACACACGTCGGCTCGGTGGCCTGTGGGGGCGCGACCCAGTGGCTGCCGCTGGTAGTCGGCGACAAACGGGCGCGCGAGATCCTGTTCCTCAACGAGCCGGTTCCCGCGCACAAGGCTCGGGAGTGGGGACTGGTCAACTGGGTGGTACCATCGGTGCGTCGCGGCGATACCTGGCTCGACGAGGCAACGCCTGAAGAGATCCGCAAGGCGGAGCGGAACCAGGACGGCTACCGCATCGACCTGACGCGGCTCGACGAGTTCGTCGCCGACCTGGGGCGACGCCTGCTCGCGTCGTTCCCGGAGTGCGCCCGGTACACCAAGCAGCAGACCAATGCGCTGAAGGACTTCGTGTGGCACCAGACCGTGCGGCACGCGCAGGACTGGCTGGCATTGCACTACACGTGCTGGGAGCCGCTCGAGGGGATGCAGGCGTTCGTCGAAAAGCGCGAGCCGCGCTACGGCATGCTACGGGAGCGCGCTGCGCGCGGCGAGTGGACCGAGACCCCGTGGGGTCCGCCGCTGCGCAGCTGCGGCAAGTGCGGCGCGCAGACGCTGCCCGCCGGGCACCATTTCTGCGGGCAATGCGGCGCACCGCTCTCGTAACCGGCGCGGGCCGGGGCATCGGTCATGCCATCGTCGCCGACCTGGCGGCGGAGGCATGGGTGGGCGGATTCGACCTCGACTTTCCCGATGGACTCGGCGCCGCGCGCGCGCGGTTCGACGGTGACGTGCGCGACGCGACCGCCGTCGCGCGCGCCGTGGACGGTATCGTCGCCGAGCGTGGCGGCCTCGACTGGGTGGTGTGCGCGGCCGGCATCGTCCGCGACCGCATCAGCTGGAAGCTCACCGACGCCGACTGGGACGCGGTGCTGGGCGTCAATCTCACGGGCGCGTTTCACGTGGCCCGAGCCGCCGCCCCGCACCTGCGGCGGTCCCCCGCCGGACGGCTGGTGTTCATCGGATCGATCAACGGGCTCCGCGGTAAGGCCGGGCAAGCCAACTACGCGGCCGCCAAGGCGGGCCTCGTGGGTCTCGCCCGCGCGCTGGCCCTGGAGCTGGCACGCGACGGGGTGACGGCCAACGTCGTGGCACCGGGCTTCATCGACACTGCCATGACCGCCGGCCTCCCCGAGCGGGTCCGCGCCGAAGCGCTGGCGCGCACGCCGCTGGGACGGGCCGGCCGTCCCGCCGACGTCGCTGCCGCCGTTCGGTTCCTCTGCAGTGACGGCGGTGCCTTCGTCACGGGCGCGGTGCTCCCCGTGGATGGCGGCCAGCTGCTCACCGGCGCCCTGCCATGAGGTCACCATGACTCTGCTCAGCACGCGCGACGGCGGCGTCGCCCGGCTCCGGCTCGACTGGCCGCCGCTCAACGTCCTCACCCGTGCCGCGCTCGGCGAGCTCCGCGCGGCGCTCCCGCCCCTCGCGGCCGACCCCACGCTCCGGGTGCTCATCCTGTCAGCGACCGGGAAGCACTTTTCCGCCGGTGCCGACGTGAAGGAGCACCTCCCTCCCGAACACGAAGCGCTGATCCCCGAATTCCTCGACACCATCGCAGCCCTGGTGGCGTTCCCGGTCCCGGTGATCGCGGCGGTGCAGGGCCGATGCCTCGGCGGCGGGTTCGAGGTGGTGCAGGCAGCGGACCTGATCATCGCCGCGGAGGGCGCGAGTTTCGGGCAGCCGGAGATCGCGCTCGGTGTCGTCGCGCCGGCGGCATGCGCGCTGCTCCCCGGGCTCGTCGGCCCCGCAGCCGCCGCCGAAATCGTGTACACGGGCGACCCGATCCCCGCCACCGAGGCCCTGCGGCTCGGTCTCGTCGCGCGAGTCGTGCCTGCAGCCGATCTCGAGGCGGCGACGGATGCGCTCGCCGCACGCATAGCACGCCACAGCGGAGCCGCCCTCCGCGTCGCCAAGCGCATCACGCGCGGCAGCGGCGAGCAGGCTCGGACCGCACTGGGGGACGCCGGCGCCAGCTACCTCAGCGAGTTGATGGCGACGACCGACGCGCTGGAGGGTCTGCGCGCATTTGTCGAGAAGCGGGCACCCGCATGGAGGGACCGATGACGACGCTCTTCGCAGAGTGGCGCGACCGCCCGCTCGACGACGCGCTGGCCGCCTGCCGCGATCTGCTCGACGACGACCGCTTTCCCACCGTACGCCGCTGGCGGGAGGCCGGAGGAAAGGTGATCGGGCATTTCCAAGTCTACTTCCCCGAGGAAATCGCCCACGCCGGGGGGCTGCTGCCGTTCAAGGTGCGCGGCGCCGCGGTCGAGCCCACCCGCGCCGAGTCACACTTCGGCTCGTATCTCTGCTCGATCCTCAAGACGTCGCTGGAGCTGACGCTGTCGGGCCGTGTGGAGCTGGAGGCGTTCTTCACCCACCCGATCTGCGATGCCGCGCGCAACCTCGCCGCCGTGTGGGGTCGCAACACCCCGTACCCGTGCCAGATCGTCTACCTGCCGCAGAACGCCAACTCGGCCCATGCCGCCGAGTACCTGCGGCACGAGTACGACCGGGTGCGGCGCGTGCTCGAGCCCATCGCCGGCCGAGCCATCGGCGAGGCCGACCTCGCCGCGTCGATCGCCGTCTATAACGAGAACCGCGCGCTGATCCGCGAGCTGTACGCGCTGAAGCGCGACGCCCCCTGGCAGCTCGGCGCCGACGAGGCATACGTGCTCACGGCGATCGGAGGCCTGCTGCGCCGCGAGGAGCACAACGAGATCCTGCGAGCGCTGCTGCCTCAGATCCGCGGGCGACCCGCCAAGGCGCGCGATCGCATTCGCGTCGTGTTCGAAGGCGGGTTCTGCGAGCAACCGCCCCTCGACCTGATCCGCATGATCGGCCGCTCGTGCCACGTGGTGGACGACGATCTGCTCATCGGTCTGCGTTGGATCGTGTCCGACGTGGTGCCGGACGGCGACCCACTGGGAAGCCTAGCGGTCGCCTACCTGGAGCAGTCGTCGCACAGCCCCGTGCAGCATGATGCCCGCAAGCCCAAGGGCCCGATGCTGCTCGAGCGCATCCGCGCGGCACGGGCCCAGGCCGCGATCGTGACAGCGGCGAAGATGTGCGAGCCCGGCCTCGAGGAGCAGGTGGTGCACACCCGGACGCTCGACGAAGCGGGAATTCCATACTTCGTGAGCGAGTTCGAAGAGAACATGACGAGCTTCGAGCAGCTGGAAATCCAGCTGGAGACCTTCGTCGAGAACCTCCTGTTCGAGTGAGGGGACGATGACTGCAACGGCCGAAATCGTGGGACGCGGCAACAGCGACGGCGCACGGCTGTTCCGCGAATGGTTCGCCGACCTGACGGCCGCGGCAGCGGAGGGTCGCGGCGCGGCGTACGTGTTTGTGATGGGGAGCCTGGCGGAGCTCCTGCGGACCTTCGACCTCCCGATCGTGTTTCCGGAGATCAACTCGCTGCAGACCGCCGTGCGCCGCGTAGCCCACGAGTACCTCGCAGAGGCCGAGGACTACGGCTACTCCCCGGACATCTGCGGCTACGTCAAGGCGGACGTCGCCACCCAGCTGCGGGGCGGTGCGCTTCCGATGGGGCGCATTCCCAAGCCCGCCGTCAGCGTGCTCACGAACGCGTGCAACACCTACATCAAGTGGGGGGAGATCTGGGAGCGGATGCACGGCACTCCCGCCTTCGTGCTCGACGTGCCTGGCTCGCGCGCCGCGGGTCTGCGACCGGGTCCCGGCGACGCCGACTTCGAGGGTGACCGTCGCTACGTGCTGGCGCAGCTGCGCGAGTTGATCCCGGTGCTCGAGCGGGTCTCCGGACAACGCTTCGACGTCGATCGGTTGCGCGAGTCGCTGCGGCACGCGAACACAATGAGCCGTGCCTGGCAGCGGCTGCTCGAGCTGAACCGCAGCCGACCCTCCGTCTTCAATGCTCTGTCCGACGGCACGATCTTCCTCGGTGTCGCCAACGCCCTGCGCGGCTCCGCTGCGGGGGCGGCGTACTTCGAGGACCTGGTGGAAGAGATGGAATACAAGGTCGCGCATGGGATCGGGACGCTCACCGAGGAAAAGTGGCGCTTGGTGTTCGTCGGCGTCCCGTGCTACCCCATCTTCCGTCGCTTCAACGAACTGTTCGGCGAGTGGGGTGGGACCTTCGTCAACTCCACCTACCTGTGGTTCGCGTCGGGCGGCACCAACCTGGGGTATCAGTACGATCTCGCGCACCCGCTCGAGAGCCTCGCCGAAGGCCTGCTGGTGTCCGTCCGCGACGCCATGGACTCGATGTTTTTCCAGACCGGGATCCTCGCCGACATGATCGACGCGTTCCACGTGGACGGGGTGGTGTTCCACCCCATCAAGAGCTGCCGCACTGTGTCGACCGGACTGGCGGACAACCGGCGGGCGCTGATGGAGCAGAGAGACGTGGCGACGCTGTTCATCGAGTCGGACATGATGGACCGCCGGGTCGTTTCGGAGGCACAGCTCAAGAACCGCGTGGACGCGTTCTTCGAAGGACTGGCCGCGCGCAAGGCGTCCGCGGCGCTCGCGCAGAGTCGGAGGTAGCCATGGCGTACGCAGCCGGGGTGGACGTCGGCTCCACGCAGACCAAGGCGGTGATCATCGACGAGGCGCGTCGCATCGTCGCGCGCGCGCTGACCGACACCGGCGCAAACGTGACCCGGGCCGCAGAGACGGCGTTCCGCATGGCGCTCGAGGACGGCGATCGGCGCGAGGAGGAGGTCGAGTACGTCGTGGGGACGGGGTACGGCCGCTACAAGGTCACATTCGGCAATACGCAGGTCACGGAGATCTCCTGTCACGGTCGCGGCGCCGTCCACATGTTCCCCGATACGCGCACCGTGATCGACATGGGTGGACAGGACACGAAGGCCATCCGCGTGTCGCCCGCCGGCGAAATTCTCGACTTCTGCATGAACGACAAGTGCGCGGCGGGAACCGGGCGATTCCTCGGCGCGGCGGCTAATGCTCTGGAGATCCCCCTGCCCGACCTCGGTCCCACCGCCCTGCGCGGCGAGCGCGCGGTCAAGATCAGCACCACCTGCACCGTGTTTGCCGAGTCCGAGGTGCTGTCGTGGCTCGGCAAGGGCAAGAAGATCGAGGATATCCTGCTGGGCGTGCATCAGTCCATCGCCACGCGCTCGGTCGGACTGCTCCGCCGCGTGGGCATCGAATCGGCTGTCACGTTCACCGGCGGCGTTGCCAAGAATCCGGCCATGATCGCCGCCATTCAGGACAAGCTCGGCACCGGGGTCAACGTGTCCGAGGAATCCCACTACATGGGGGCACTCGGCGCAGCCCTGTTCGCGCTGGATCACATTCTCGCGGGCCGGGCGCCCGCGCCGACCCCGGGGGCCGCATGAGGTACGCAGCCGGTATCGACGTCGGCTCGACGTACACCAAGGCCGTCATCCTCGACGAGGCGCTCACCGTCGCCGGAGTGGCGCTCGAGCCGACCGGGTTTCAGCTCGCCAAGGTCAGCGATCGGGTACTGGAGCGCGCCGCGGCGGAGGCGGGCCTGACCCGCAACGATCTCGAGTACGTCGTCGCCACCGGATTCGGGCGCCACCAGGTGCCGGCCGGCGATGCCCAGGTGACTGACCTGACCGCCGCCGCTCGCGGCACCGGCCTCCTGTTCCCCGGAACGCGAACCGTCCTCGACGTCGGTGGACAGACCATGAAGGCCAGCCGGGTCGGTGAGGACCGCAAGGTCCAGTCGTTCCGGCTCAACGACAAATGCGCGGCTGGAACGGGCGCGTTTCTCGAGAAGACGGCGCGGTACATGGGCTACTCGACCACCGAAATCGGCCCCCTCGTGGCGACGTCGAAGGAAGCGGTCCCCATCTCGGGCGTCTGCGCGGTGTTCGCCGAGTCGGAGGTGATCAACCAGCTGAGCCAGGGTGCCGCCCCCGCGGACATCATGTACGGCGCGATCGTCTCCCTGGTCTCGCGGTCGATCCAGCTCCTGAAGCGGGTTCGCATCGAGTCGGAGCTGACGCTGATCGGCGGCATCCTGCGGTTCGAGCGCATGGCGGACGTCATCCGCCAGGAGCTGCGGACTGCGGTCAACGTGCCCCCTGCCGACAGCGTGCAACTGGTGGCTGCCATGGGCGCGGCCGTCCTGGCGCACCGGCGACTCGCCGCCCGGGCGGGGCAGCCCAGCTGACATGACGGGCGATCGCGATGCCGCGGCCCGCGCCATCGCCGAATCGGAGGCGCTCCGTGCCCTGGGGCAGCAACGGGTGCGCGCCAATCCCGACCGGCTCGCCGCGGGGTGGGAGCGACGGTTTGTGACGGACGTGACACGGGTCGCCGAGGCCGTGGCCCTCTACCAGGCCGCCGGCTTCGACGTGGTCGCCGATCCCGTCCGACCCGAGGAGCTGGACGAGGGGTGCGACGCGTGCGCGCTCGCCACCATGTTCCGGACCGTGTACACGCGACGGCCCCGGGACGGCAAGGAGGGTACATGAAGGCGGCGGTATTTCGGGAAGCGGGGAAGCCCCTCACCATCGAAGATGTCCCGACGCCCCGGCCGGGAGCCGCAGAGGCGTTAGTCCGGGTGGCGGGATGCGGAATGTGCCACACCGACCTGCACTACCTCGATCATGGCGTGAAGCCGTTCAAGCAGCCGCCACTGGTGCTCGGCCACGAAATCGCGGGTACGGTCGCGGCACTCGGCGACGGTGGGAGCGACCGGCGCGTCGGCGATCACGTCCTGATCCCGTCGGTATACGGCTGCGGTCGCTGCGAGTTCTGCCGGCGGGGCCGGGAGAATCTCTGTGTCGGCATGATCATGCTGGGGAACAACATCGACGGCGGCTACGCGGAGTACGTCGTGGTGCCGGCGCGGGAGCTGATCCCGTTGCCCGACACCCTGCCGCTCGACCGGGCCGGAGTCATCGCGGACGCGCTCTCGACACCATTTCACGCGGTGCGAAACCGGGCACGGGTGCGCCCCGGCGAGTCCGTGGTCGTCGTCGGGTGTGGTGGCGTAGGGCTGAACGTCGTGCAGTGCGCCGTCGCCGCGGGCGCACGGGTGATCGCCGTCGATCTGAACGACGCCCGCCTCGACCTAGCCACACGGCTCGGTGCGTTCGCCACCATCAACCCGCAGACCGTGTCCCGCGTCGACAAGCGCGTCCGCGAGCTGACGGACGGGGGCGCGGAGGTGGTGTTCGAAGCGATCGGTAATCCCAGGACGATGGAGCTCGGGTTCTCGTTGTTGCGCAAGGGCGCCCGCATGTGCGTGATCGGGTACTCGCACGAGCCGGTGACGCTTTCCGCCGCAAAACTGATGTACTACGAGCTCGAGGTGATGGGCAGTCTCGGGTGCGGCGCTGGCGACTATCCCGACATCCTGCACCTGCTGGAGAGTGGCCGCCTTACGCTCGACCCCATTGTGAGCGGCACCATACCGCTCACCGACATCAACGACGGATTCGACCGCCTGCGGCGGGGCGACGGCATCCGATGGGTGGTGACCCCGTGACCCCGGACCCGCTCCTCCGGTTCGAAGCGGAGCATCGTGAGGCCCTCAGCGTGCTCGACCGGCTCGAGGAGGCCGCAACCGCATTCCGGAATGCGGATGTTGCGGCGGCGCACGTTGCGGCGGCACGCGACGCCCACGCCTTTCTCGCCGGCCCCGTGCGAGCGCACAACCAGAACGAAGAACGCGCGCTGTTTCCGGCCCTCGGCCCGGATGCGCCAACCGCCATCTTCATTGAGGAGCACCAGCGCCTCTGGGCGCTCGAGCGGGAGCTCGATGGGGCGCTGGCCGGGGCAGACCTCGCCGGCGCCGCCGCCACGGCGTTCGAGCTGATCGACCTGCTGCGCACCCATATCGCCCGTGAAGACGACGTGCTGTTTCCGCTCGCCCGGGAGCGGCTCGGTGCGGAGGGACTGGCGCGCGTGGCCGCCGCCCTGGCCGAGTGACCTGGATGCGGCGCCGCCCTCCCTTCCGGTACGCCCGCCAGGCAGTGACTTTCCTCCTGGCGTGCGGAGCCGCCGGGCCGCTGCTCGGCGCCCAGCATGCCTCGCTCGATCGCGAAATCCTCACTGAACTGAACCGCGCGCGCACCGGCCCCGCAGCCTACGCCGGGTTGCTGGAGACGATGCTGCCGCGCTTTCGGGGCGTCCTGTACGATCGACCGGATCGCGTCACGATCGCGACCCAGGAAGGGGCGGCGGCCGTGCGCGAGGCGATCGCCGTGCTGCGCCGCACCACACCGCTTCCACCCCTCGACTATTCTCCCGGCCTCAGCCGGGCCGCACGTGACCACGCCGTAGACCAGGGCCGCGATGGTGGCATCGGCCACACGGGCACCGACGGGTCCCGCATGGTCGACCGCATCGGTCGCTACGGCACGTGGGACGGGTCCGCTGCTGAGAACATCGCGTACGGTTCAGAAACCGCCCGCGATGTCGTCATTGATCTGCTGATCGACGACGGCGTGCCCGACCGCGGGCATCGCGCCAACATCCTCGATCCCGAGCTGCGGCTGGCCGGAGCCGCCTGCGCCCCGCACGCCCAGTACCGCATCGTCTGCGTGATCGACTTCGCGGGCGCGTACCGGGAGGCGAAAGCGTCGCCGCCACGGCGATGAGTGTCGCGGTCAGCGGCGCCGGCGACCCCGGGGGCGGCGCGTCTTACGCGTGGTCCGCTTCTTGGGTCTCGGCTTGGGCCGGCGGCGCAGGGGCTTTCTCCGGGTGCCTTTCCTCGCAACCGGCTTGCGACGCACGCGCTTCTTGCGGACAGGCTTCTTCGCAGGCTTCTTCGCCGCCTTCTTGGCCGACCGCTTGACGGTTGTCTTCTTCTTACGTGGTCGTTTCACGGCCGGGCTCGCCGGGCGAGCCACCGGCTTGCGGGCGTGGATGGCAAACACGCCGCCCTGTGGGTCGAGGCACTGGGCGATCCAGTCACCCCCGGGCACCTCCATCGGTCCGTTGAGCACCTGCCCGCCGTGACGGTGGACAGCCTCGAGAGTTCGCTCAACGCTGGGAACCAGGATGTAGGGCAGCCAGTGAGCCGGTGCCTGCATCTCCGGCGGTTTGGTGTACATCCCACCGACCGGCCGCTTACCCCCCGCCGAGCGGAACATCCAGTAGGTGCCGGCCGTCCCCATGTCAAACGAGGAGTCGAACTCCCAGCCGAACAGCGCGGTATAGAACTCCCATGCGGCCTGCCAGTTCGTGGTGGCCAGCTCGTGCCAGGAGAAATCGCCCAGGGTCAGCTCCTCGGATCCTCCTGACTGAGCCGGGCGGAAGACCGCGAAGACAGCTCCCTGCGGGTCCGCCAGGACCGCGAATCGGCCGACGGACGGCACGTCCTGGGGTTGGACGTAGACGCTCGCGCCCGCACCGGTCGCGCGGGAGACGGCCGCTTCGACGTCGGGTACGGCGATGTAGGTGAGCCAGTGAGGTGGCGCGCCCGACGCCCGGGCCTCGTCGGGAAGACGAAGCAGCCCGGCCATCGGCGCCCCCTGCATCGTGAGGAGGCGATACGAAGGGTCCTGATCCCAGTTCGTCGAGCCCCATCCCACCACGCTGGCATAGAAGCCCTGCGCCGCGTCGGGCTCGGTCGTCATCAACTCGTGCCACACGAAGCGGCCGCGAGGAACCTCCGCCATGTTGCACTCCGATGCATGGACAGGCAGGGCAAGATAGCGAGGCACGGCGGGAGACGCGAACAGCGCTGGCTGCACGCGAGTTGCGGCACGCGGGCTCACCTTGCGAGCTTGGGCGGTCCTGGGTCTCTTATCTACGCTCGTGATGATGCCACGATCTGCCCGCCACGCGCCCGTCGCGATCCTCGCTCGCCGCGTCACCCCGCTCCTGGTGGTGGCCGCGGTCGTGGCCTGCGGCCTGTCAGACGTGTTCGCCACCACCGACGTGGGTGCGGTGACGTTCCGCTGGGAGGGCGAATCGATGCTGCGCACCGGCGTCGACGTACCCATCCGGATATCCGTGCTGATCGGCGGGCAACCGTTGACGCAGCCTCGCCTCGTGGTGCGCGTGTCCGACTCCACCGTGATGGTGACCAACGCGGCAGGAGACTCGATCCACCCGCTCTCCAACGGACAGGCCGACATCCTCGTCGAGCTGCTCAGCTCGCTCACTAGCGGCGTGGTGGCAGATACGGCGTTCGAGATCCGGGTGGCGGGAGGAACCCTCCGGTGACCTGCTTCCAGTGTGGCGCGCCGGTCCCCGACGGTTCGCGATTCTGCGGCCGCTGCGGCATGCAGGTGTCCGATCCGCGCGTAGCGACGCTCATCGTAGAGGGCGCGGAGGGAGAGGCCGAGCTCGAGCGCCTCCGCATGGTGTTTGCCGGTGAGTTCGATGTCGAGCGCGAGCTGGGCCGCGGCGGGATGGGTGTGATCTACCGCGCGACGGAACTCGCGCTGGCCCGCCCGGTGGCGCTGAAGGTGCTGGCACCCGGTCTCGGAACGGCGCCCCGGTCTACCGAGCGATTCCGGCGTGAAGCGCGCGTCGTGGCCGAGCTGGAGCACCCGAACATCGTCCCGGTGTATCGTGTGGGGCAGCTGGGCGGCGTTCTGTTCATCGCCATGAAGCTGGTTGACGGCCGCTCACTCGACTCGATCCTCGAAGCGCAGGGTCCGCTCGCGGTCCCCGTCGCCCTCTACGTATTGCGCGCCGCGGGGCGCGCGCTGGCGTATGCCCACCAGCGAGCCATCGTCCACCGCGACATCAAGAGCGCCAATCTCCTGGTGGACCACGACGGCCGCGTGCTGGTGACGGACTTCGGCGTCGCCCTCCACGCGGCCGACATCACGCTCACGGAGGCTGGCGCCGTGATCGGGACGCCCGCGTTCATGAGTCCGGAGCAGTGCCGCGGGCAGCGGGCGGGGCCCCAGAGCGACCAGTACGCCCTGGGGATTGTGGCGTTCGAACTGCTCACCGGCAGCGTGCCCTTCGACTCGGATACGGTGCCGGGATTCATCAACCACCATCTGCATTCGCCGGTACCGGACCTGCGCCGGGTGCGGGATGACATCCCGGAGGTGCTGGTCGCCCTGGTGGAGCGGCTGCTGGCCAAGACGCCTGAGGAGCGATTCGAGACCTCGAGCGCGATGCAGGAGGCCTTCGAGGCATTGCCGTTCTCGGAGCAGGATCGCCGCAGCAGCGAGGAGGCGCTGCGCCAGCTGGCGCGGGGAGACGAAGTGCCGCGCGTGCTCAGTCGGGCACTGCCGAAGATCTCCGACGCAACCACACTGGTGGTGTCCGGGCCGCGACGGCGGGCGCGGCCGTGGCGGCGCGCTGCGGCGCTGGCCGGACTCGCCAGCGCCGCGCTCGCCACCGGGGCGATCCTCGCCTCCGGCCGCATCGGCGCCAACGAACCGCGGCGCGCCAATCCGGTGATCGTGCCGCCCCCCGCCGTCGCGGCCGATTCCGCGGCAGCCGATTCGCCGCCACCCGGGCCGTCGCTTCCCACCGCCCCCCCCGGAGCCGCGACGCTGCGCCTGCACACGATTCCCGCAGATGCGCGGATTGCGATCGACGGCCGCCAGGTCGGCGTCGGCAGCGTGATCGATGTGAGCCTCGCGGCTGGATCCCATCGCGTGCAGGTCCGCGCCTCCGGCTACGCGCCGTTCGACAGCACCCTCGCCGTCGCGCCGGGCGACTTCGTCAACCTCGGCCGCATCAGTCTGGCACCGCGCAGCAGCCGCCCGTGACGCGCGTCGTCGCGCTGGCCGCCGTCCTGCTCGCGCTGGTGGCGCCGCTATCCGCCCAGACCGGCACGGCCGATCAGCTGCGTCGCGCCCGCGAGCTGTACGAGGGGCTGGAGTTCGAGCGGGCCATGCCGCTGTTGCGACAGGTGATCTCACCGCAGTGGCCGCACGCCGTGTCCAACGCCGAGCGGGTCGAAGCCTACCTGTACCTCGGTGCCGCGCTGGTGCTCGCGGGACGGGCTGACTCCGGGGTCACATACTTCCGCGCCGCGCTGCAGCGCGACCCGTTCAGCGATCTGGACGCGCAGCGCTTCACGCCACTGCAACTTCAGACTTTCGCGCGGGCGCGACGCGAGACCTTTGCCCTCGGCGCGCGACCCGTCGCGGTTACCCGAGTGGACCCCCGCACGCAGCGAGTACGGTTCACCATCGTCACCACCCATGACGCCCGCGTGCTCGCGCAGCTGCGCCGGCGCGACTCGACCGCCGTGACACTGCTCGATGGCACGGTGAGCGGGGTACAGGAAGTCGCATGGGATGGATTGCTCGCCGATGGGCACCTCGCCCCACCGGGGCGCTACGAGATGGTGATCATCGGACGGAGCTCCACGCGGCAGCAGACCGACTCGGCCCGGGTGTTCTTCGGTCTGCGGCACGAAGTGGAGCCGCTCGAGGACACCCTCCCGGCACACGCTCCCGGTGAGCTGCTGCCCGAGCGCCGCTCCGGATGGTCGGCCGCGGGGGAGCTCGCCAAGGGACTCGGCGTGGCCGCCGGCGTGCTGGCGATCTCCAGCGCGCTTTCCAGCAGTGAGCTCGACGCGGAACGCGGACCCGCGGTCGTGGTGGCCGGTGCCGCTGCGCTCACCGGCGTTGTGGCCATGATCGCCCGGGCGGCGAATCCCGTGATCGCCGAAAACGTCGCCGCGAATCAACGGCGCGAGACCGAGCGCCGGACGCAGAACGACACGATTCGCACCCGCAACGCCGACCGGATCGCTCGCACCGTGCTGCTGCTGGCCCCCGCGGCGGGGACCGCGCCGTGAGCGCTCGATGCGCGCTCGCGTGGGCGATGGTAACGCTGGCTCACGCCGCGACGGCACCGGCGCAGACGCTCACGGTGGCGGCGCTGCTCGAATCGACCGAGCATCGCGTCGATGTGGGATTCGGGGTGGAGCGCTCTTCAGGACTCCTGGGCGGCGCCCGTATCGGCGCGACGCTCGCCCCGCGGGTGCACCTCGGCCTGACCGCCCTCGGAGGGCGGTTCACCCGTGACAGCTCCAATGCCGAAGACCGCGACGTGGCGGAGCTGCGCGCCGACGCCGGATACCGCGCACTGCCGTGGCTCACGTTCCTCACGGGCGTGCGCACGCGCACCTATACCGCGCCGATCGCACGCCAACGCTGGACCGCTCTGCAGATCGGCGCCGAGGCGCGCGTCGCGCTGCTCGATGGTCACATTGACGGGGTGGGCCGGTTCCTGCTGTTGCCGCTGGTCTCCGTCAGCGACCTCGAGCAGCCGGAGCTGGCCTTCACGGCGGCGGCGGGTATGGATTACCACCTGGGCCCGCTCACGGTAGGGGTGTGGTACGCGCTGGAGCGTTACGACTTTCCGGCGCGCGATGGCGTCACGCGCCGCGAGCAACTGTCAGGACTCGGGCTCGAGGCCACCCTGCAGGTCTTGCAGTTCTAGTCACTGCTTGCGGGCCGGGCACCGGCGCGTACGTTACGCTCGCCCCCTGTCTCGAGCGCCCCCGCTCAGGCCGAACCCGCGCGGCTCGCCCTGGGCGCCCGTTTTTGCGGCCCGGAGGCGAGACGTGACCCAGCAAGTCCCCGTGCAGGTGACGGTGAACGGGACGCGGCACGACGTGGTCGTGGAGCCACGTCTGCTGCTCAGCGATTTCCTGCGACAGGATCTCGGCCTGACCGGCACGCACGTCGGGTGCGAGCACGGCGTCTGCGGCGCATGCACGATCTTGCTCGACGGGGAAGCGGTACGCTCGTGCTTGATGTTCGCCGCGCAGGCGGACGGCCACGCCGTCACGACCGTCGAGGGCCTGGCATCACCTGGCGGGCTGCATCCGCTCCAGTCCGCCTTCCACGAAGCCCACGCACTGCAGTGCGGGTTCTGCACGCCCGGGATCCTGATGACGCTCGTTCCCTTCCTGCGCGACCATCCGGCGCCGGACGAGCGCGAGATCCGCGAAGCCCTGGCCGGCAACCTGTGTCGCTGCACCGGTTACCAGAACATTGTCGTCGCAGTGCGGCAGGCCGCCGCGGACGCTCGCGCTCACTCGGAAAGCGAATCCGCGCGTGCCTGAGCGCTACGTCGGCGCTCGCGTACGCCGGAGCGAGGACGAGCGCCTCCTCACAGGCCGCGCGCTGTTCGTAGACGACGTCCAGCTCGATGGCCAGCTGCACGCGGCGTTCGTGCGCAGCGAGCACGCCCACGGCCGACTGCGCGACGTCGATGTCTCGGCAGCGCGCCGCCGGCCGGGTGTCATCTCCGTCATTACGGCCGCTGATCTGGGCGACTACTGGCGCCCCGGTCCCCTGCTCGTCCCGCCGCCTCCGATACCGGGATTGATCTTCCACACCTGCACCCAGGTCCCGCTCGTTCGCGACAAGGTGCGGCACGTCGGGGAGCCGATCGCGATGATCGTGGCGCAGAGCCGGTACGTGGCGGAAGACGCCCTCGCAGACGTCGTGGTGGACATCGAGCCATTGCCGGCGGTCGTCGATCTCGAGGCGGCGATGGCAGCCGGGGCGGCGCGTGTGCACGAGCATCTCGCGTCGAACCTGGCCGCCCACGTCGTACAGCGCACCGGCGACTATGACGCGGCCCGCGCCGCCGCGCACCGCGTGATCCGGCGGCGGTTCCGGTACGACCGGGGGCTCTCGGCCGCCATCGAGAACCGTTGCGTGGTGGCCCAATGGGATGCCCGCGCCGAGGAGCTGACGATCTGGGACACGACCCAGGCGCCGATCCCGATTCGCAACGGGCTGGCAGCGCGCCTGGGTCTGCTGGAGTCGCAGGTGCGCGTCATCGCCCCGTTCGTGGGCGGCGGCTTCGGTCCCAAGATCATGATGCACTACCCCGAGGAAGTGCTGATCCCTTGGATCGCCATGCAGCTCGGCCGCCCCGTGAAGTGGACGGAAGACCGACAGGAGAACTTCTTCGCGACGACGCAGGAGCGGGGTCAGGTCCACGATGCCGAGCTGGCGGTCGCGCAGGATGGCCGCATCCTCGGCATCCGGGACGTGTTCCTGCACGACACCGGAGCCTACGATCCCTACGGGCTCACCGTGCCGATCAATTCCCAGTGCACGCTGCTCGGACCGTATGACGTACCGGCCTACGACACCGAGTTCACCGCCGTGTTCACGAACAAGCCGATCGTGACGCCGGTACGCGGCGCCGGACGCCAGCACGGCGTGTTCGTGATGGAGCGGCTGCTCGATCTCGCCGCACGGGAACTCGGTCTGGACCGACTCGAGATCCGCCGGCGCAACTACCTGTCGCGCGACCGGTTCCCGTACGATCACCACATTCTGTTTCAAGACTCGGCGCCACTCGTCTACGACAGCGGTGACTACGCACCCGCGCTCGAAGAGGCCGCAAAGCTGATCGGGTACCACCACTTCCTTCACGAGGAGCAACCGCGGGCCCGTGCCGCGGGTCGGCACGTCGGCCTCGGGATCGTCTCCTACATCGAGGGCACGGGAATCGGACCGTACGAAGGGGCCCGCGTGACCGTCGAGCCCAGCGGGCAGGTTCGCGTCGCGACCGGGGTCGGCACGCAGGGACAGGGCCATTTCACCGCGTTCGCCCAGATCGTGGCCGATGTGTTGGCCGTGCGCATCGAGCACGTCCATGTCGTTACCGGTGACACCCGCGAGTTCAACTGGGGGACCGGGACCTTCGCCAGTCGTGGCGCAGTGGTGGCCGGCACCGCCTGCCATGCGGCGGCCACCGCGGTCCGGACCAAGGTCTTCGATCTCGCGAGCCGACTACTGGAGACGCCGCCGGAGGGCCTCGAGTTGGTCGGCGGCGCGGTGCGCGTCGTCGGATCCGACCGCAGCATCGATCTCGGCGCGCTCGCCGCGCAAGCCAACCCGCTGCGCGGCGCCGTGCGGCCGGGGACCGAGCCTGGACTCGAAGCGACGGCCTACTACGGACCAGACCGCGGAAGCACGGCGAGCGGCGTGCACGCGATGATCGTCGAGGTGGATCCCGAAACCGCGATGGTCACCATCCAGAAGTACGTGGTCGTGCACGATTGCGGCCGGCTGATCAATCCGATGCTCGTTGAAGGACAGATCCATGGCGGCGTCGCCCACGGGATCGGCAATGCGTTCTACGAGCAGTTGATGTGGGACGACAACGGCCAGCTGCAGAACGCTTCGCTCATGGACTACCTGCTGCCGACAGCCACCGAGGTCCCGCCGATCGTGATCGGCCACCGCGAGACGCCGTCACCGCTGAGCCCCATCGGCCTGAAGGGCGTCGGCGAGGCCGGCTGCATCCCCACGGGAGCGGCGTTCGCGCAGGCCGTGGAGGATGCACTGGCAGACTTCCACGTCGAGATCACGGAAATCCCCCTCAGCCCGGATCGCCTCTTCCAGCTGCTGCAACGCACCCCGCCCCAGCGCCGCAACCAGGTGATCGTCGAGGGCAGCTACGTGTTCCGGCTCCCCCGAGCCGTGGTCTGGGACGCCCTGCAGGATCCTGCGGTGCTGGTGCGGGCCCTGCCCGGCGGCATGGCGCTCGAGCAGCAGGGCGAGGCGAGCTATCACGGTGCCATGCGGGTGGGGATCGGACCCGTGACGGCGGCGGAATTCACGGTGCGGGTCACGCTGCTGGACCGCGAGCCACCGCAGCGCTTCGCCATGGTGGTGGATGGGCACAGCGGGCTCGGATTCACGAGAGGGACGGCGCAGGTGTCGCTGGAGGAGGATGCTGCGGGGACCGTCATGCGATACCGCGCCGAGCTGCAGGTGGGCGGCCGGATCGCCGGCGTCGGCCAGCGGGTGCTGGACACGGCGGCGAAGCTGATGACACGACAGGGACTCGAGCTTGTCCACCGGGAGCTGGCGGGCCGACGCACGGGCGAGGCCAGCGCGTGAAGCCCGCAGCGTTCGCGTATCACCGCCCGGCGAGCGTCGACGAGGCCCTGGAGATCCTCCACGCCCATGGCAGCGACGCGAAGCCGCTGGCGGGCGGCCAGAGTCTGATTCCCGCGATGAACTTCCGACTGGCACGGCCAGGTGTGCTGGTGGACCTGAACCGCGTCACCGAGCTCGACTTCGTGCGTCGCGACGATCGCGGCGAGATCCACTGCGGAGCCATGACCCGTCAGCGAACCCTGGAGCACCACACCGACGTGATCCGGGGCGCGCCCCTGCTCGCGGAGACGATGCCGTCCGTCGCCCACGCCCAGATCCGCAACCGCGGCACGCTGGGCGGCTCGGCCGCGCACGCCGATCCCGCAGCGGAGATCCCGGCCGTTCTGCTCGCGCTGGACGCGCGGTTCATCGTGCGCGGCCGTGAGGGAACGCGCAGCGTGAGCGCCGAGCGGTTCTTCACCGGACTGTTCCAGACGGCGCTCGCCCCGGGTGAGCTGCTGGTGGAGGTCGTCTGTCCGCCGCCACCACCGCGCAGCGGCTGGGCATTCCTCGAAGTTGCGCGGCGACACGGTGATTACGCGCTCGCGGGCGTGGCCGCGGTCGTGACGCTCGACGAGCGCGGGCGCTGCGCCGACAGCCGCATCACGCTACTGGGTGTGGGTGAGGGGCCCGTCCTCGCTGCCCGCGCGCGCAAGGCACTCAAAGGCGAGCCGCCGACCCCCGCCGCGTTGCGCGAGGCCGCGCAGGCGGCCGCCGCCAAGGACGTCGATCCTCCGGGGGACATCCACGCGTCGAGCGCCTATCGCCGCCAGCTCGTGGGTGTGCTCACCCGCCGCGCGCTCGCCGCGGCGTTCGAGCGGGCGAGTGCCGGAGCCGGGGACGCGACGAAACGGTGAGCAAGATCCATCGCACCGCTGGGTCCGGGGAGGCCGCGACCGTCACGGTGAACGGTCTCGTGGAGCTCACCCACGACCTGCCACCCGGTCCGCTCGTCAATGCCGACCTCGCGCCGACGACGGCCCGGCAGCGGACCTGGACGTTGTGGCATCTCGCATCGCTGTGGGTCGGCATGAGCGTCTGCATCCCGACCTACATGCTTGCCGCGAGCATGGTCGGGGCGGGCATGACGTGGCGGCAGAGCCTGGTCGCGATCTTCCTCGGGAACGCCATCGTCCTCGTGCCGATGGTGATCAACGCCCACGCGGGCACGCGCTACGGCGTGCCCTTCCCGGTCTTCGCGCGCGCCGCCTTCGGGACTGTGGGCGCCCACGTGCCTTCGCTGCTGCGCTCCGTCGTGGCGTGCGGCTGGTTCGGCATCCAGACATGGGTTGGCGGACTCGCGATCCACGCGCTGCTCGCGATCCTATGGCCCGCCTGGGAGGGACTGGGCGGCCCGTGGCGCTTCATGGGATACGGGGCGCCGCACTTCGCCGCGTTCCTGCTGTTCTGGCTGGTCAACATGTACTTCGTCTGGGCCGGCACCGAGAGCATCAAGCGCCTCGAGACTCTGGCGGCGCCGCTGCTGATTCTCATGGGAATCGCGCTGCTCGGCTGGGCTGCCGCGCGGACCGGCGGAATCGGCGCCATCCTGGCGCGTGCCGATGCGCTGCAGCGACCCGCGGCGCCGAGCGGGCGCTTCCTGCTCACGACCTTCGTTCCCTGGGTCACCGCCATGGTGGGGTTCTGGGCGACCCTGTCGCTCAACATCCCGGACTTCACCCGTTATGCCCGCAGTCAGCGCGACCAAGTCGTGGGCCAGGCGCTCGGCCTGCTCACCACGATGCCGCTGTTCGCCTTCATCGGCGTGGCGGTGACCAGCGCGACGCTGATCATCTACGGGGAAGCGATCTGGAACCCGGTCGACCTGCTCTCACGGCTGACGGCCGAGAGCGGCAACCCCCTGCTCGGCGTCGGCGCCCTGCTGGCGGTGATCGTAGCCACGCTCACCACCAACATCGCCGCCAACGTCGTGGCCCCTGCGAACAGCATCGCGGCGCTGCGGCCCAGCCGCATCAGCTTCCGCCTCGGCGGTCTCCTGGCCGGGGTTGCCGGGATCGCCATCTTTCCATGGAAGTTGCTCGACCAGTACCAGACATGGCTCATCGGGTATTCGGGACTGCTCGGCGCCGTCGCCGGGGTCATGGTCTGCGACTACGCACTGCTGCGCCGCGGTCGGCTCGACCTACCCGGGCTGTACGCGCCCGCCGGTCCCTACGCGTACATGCGCGGACTCAATCCACGCGCCCTGGTGGCGCTCGTCGCGGGCATCGCGACCGCTTTGGCGGGACTGACCCACCCAGCCGTGCGCTTCCTGTTCGACGGCGCATGGTTCTCCGCTGCCCTGGTGGCGGGAGCGCTGTACTGGATCCTGATGAGATCGGAGCTCGGGTCCGCATGAAAGGCCGCCCGCTCGTTGTGGATTGGGAATGCCGGATGGCGGATTCGCGTGTTGCGCTTCGTGCGGATGGGAGCGAGCGCGGTACACGATCGATTTAATCCGCACTCCGCAACCCTTTGTGCCGGAGGTTCATCGATGCAGCTGTACGACCTCTCCCAGCCCCTCAACGAGCGCTGCTCGTTCTGGCCGTACTATCCGCCCTTCGAGGTGAAATACATCAAGCGCAAGGCGGAGCATGGGGTGAACGCGCAGTACATCCAGACCTCGAACCACATGGGCACCCACCTCGACGCGCCGCGGCACTTCGTGACGGCCGGCAAGACGATCGACGAGCTGCCGCTGGAGTGGCTGTGCGGACCGGGCGTGATTGTGGACTTGCGCGATGACATGGACGAGCTCGCCGTATACACGCCGCAGATGATCGAGCAACGCGTCGAGGTGAAGCCGGGCGACATCCTCATCCTGCACACGGGCTGGCATCGCTACGGCGAATTCGGCGCGACCCCCGACGAGGAGCGCTACATCCACCTGCATCCCGGGGCCCACCCGAGCATGGTCCCGTGGCTGCTCGAGAAGCGCATCCACCTGTGGGGCGTGGACTGCATATCTACCGACCATCCGATGAACCTCCCCATCGGCCGCTTCCTGGGAAAGGGGATGCACGGCCATTGCGATCGCGTGCGCGCCAAGGCCGAAGCGAAGTTCGGTCCCGAGCGTGCCCGCGAGCTCTTTCCTGACGAGGCGTACCAGCTGACCCACAACGCATTGTTCCCGCACGACTGCATCCACATCGAGAACCTCGGCGGCCGGATCGACGCACCGGAGCTGCAGAACACCCGGCTGGTGATCGGGTGCTTCCCGTGGCTGTTCAAGGGAGGCGAAGCGGCGTTCGCGCGGACGGTCGCGTTCGTGGGAGAATGGGGCGCGCCGTGATCGGCGGTGGTGCCCGAGCGGCGTGGCGGTGAATCCGTGAGCATCCGTGCGGGCGGTCTCGCCGACCTGCCGGCGGTGGCGATCCGTGATCTCGTCGCATCGGGCGACGTGTCTCCGGTCGACGTGGTCGACGCCGTGCTGGCGAGGGTCGACCAGCACAACTCGACCATCAACGCCATCGTCACGCTCAATGCCCGGGCCCGGGACGACGCCCGCGCTCTCGAGCGACGCATCGCGCAGGGCGAGGATCCGGGGGCCCTGGCCGGCGTGCCCGTCGGCATCAAGGATGTCACCCCGGTGGCGGGACTGCGCACCACCTACGGATCGCCGCTCTATCGCGACTACGTGCCCAGCGAGGACGCTGCTGTCGTCGCGCGGCTGCGGGCGGCGGGCGCGGTGATCATCGGCAAAACCAACTGTCCCGAGTTCGCGGCCGGCGGCAACACCTGGAACGACGTCTTCGGACGCACCCGAAACCCCTGGGACACCACGAAGAGCGCGGGCGGCTCTACAGGTGGAGGCGCGGCGGGACTCGCGACCGGCATGATCGCGCTCGCGGAAGGGACCGACCTCGGCGGTTCGCTGCGCATTCCAGCGGCGTTCTGCGGCGTCGTCGGATTGCGCCCATCGGTGGGTCTCGTGCCCACCCACCCGTACGACTGGGTGTGGGATACGCTGCAGGTCGAGGGACCGATGGCGCGCACCGCGGAGGATGCGGCGCAGATGCTGCAGGCCATCGCGGGACCATCGCCGCTCGCCCCCCTGGCCCAACCGGTGGCGGGCCGGGACTTCGTGGCTGCCGTGCGCGCGGGCCCGCGTGCGGGCCTGCGGGTTGCATACTGCGCCGACCTCGCTGGTATTGGCATCGATCCGGCGCTGGAGCGGGCGTGCCGACGCGCCGCCGAAGCGCTCACGGCCAACGGTGTGGCGGTCGAGGAGGTGTCACTCGATCTGCGCGCCGCCCGGGACGCGTTCCTCGCGCTGCGCGGGCTGTGGTTCGTCAACTGGATGACCCCGCGACTCGATCACGTCCCGGAAATGGGCGTCAACGTCCGCGACAACACCAAAGCGGGGCTCGAGACGACAACGCGAGCCATCGGGCGGGCGGAACGGGTGCGCGGGCAGCTGTGGCACCGTTTCCGCGAGCTGTTTGCGCACCATGACCACCTGCTCACGCCCACCATGGCGGTTGCACCGTTCCCGGTCGAGCAGAACTACCCGGACACCATCGGGGGCGCCCCCATGCAGACGTACGTCGACTGGCTCGCGCCGACGTTCGTGCTGAGCCTCACGGGCCTGCCGGTGGCGTCGGTACCCTGCGGCGTCGATGGGCAGGGACTGCCCGTGGGACTGCAGATCGTGGGGCGCCCGCGCGACGAGGAGGGGGTGCTGGCGCTGGCCGCCGCCGTCCAGGCGGCCCAGCCGATCGGTCGTCCCCCGCTGCTCGCAGAAGCCTGAGCTCAGGCGGCGGACAGCGCGCCGCCACCCACCGTAACCCCAATGCGCTCGAGAAACGCGGTGGGCGGAGTCGCTCCAGCAAACACCCACACAAAGTCGTTGGGCAGCTCCCGGCGTTGGCCCCGTACGTCGAGCTCCACCACGTCGGTACGAACGGCGACCGGCGTGGCGCCGAACAGCACCGCCACGCCGCCCCGCCGCATGGCGGCCTCGATGCGCTGCTCATTGCGTGCCTTGAGTCGCGTGAATGCGTCCTTCCGGTAGGCGAGCGTGACCCGATTCCCCTGCTGGTGGGCGAGACCGAGCGCCGCCTCGACCGCGCTGTCTCCGCCACCGACCACCAGGATGCGCTTGCGCCGGTATGATGCGGCGTCCAGCAGGTCGTACATCACCTTGGGGAGCTCCTCGCCGGGGATGTCGAGCGTGCGCGGCGAGCCGCGGCGGCCGATAGCCAGGACGACGGCGGCGGCACGCCACCGCCCGTTGGCGGCGTTCACGGTGAAGCTGCCGTCGGGATCGCAGCTCAGGTGCTCCACCCGTTGCTGGGTCCGCACGGCGAGCCGCACCTCGCGCGCGACCCGCTGCCACAGCTCGAGCAGGGCTTCCTTCCTGATCTCGAGCCGGTCGAAGACCCCGTAAACCGGCAGCTCCATGGGACTGGTGAGCACCAGCTTCTGGCGCGGGTACTTGGCCACGCTCCCGCCCAGCGTCGACTGCTCCAGCAGGAGATAGGACAGCCCCAGCTCGTGCGCGCGCAGCGCCGCGGACAGTCCAGCCGGTCCGGCCCCCACGATGCAGACGTCCAGGCCCCCCGCCGGTCGCCGCAGCCGCTGGCTCGCGAGCCGTCGCGCCACGGCGTCGACACACTCCCGACCGGTTCGCACCGCGTTCTTGATCAGCGCCAGGCCACCCAGCTCTCCGGCTACAAACAGCCCCGGGACGTTGGTTTCGAGCTCCGGCGTGAGCACCGGCGCGTCCGCGCGCACGCCCGGGGGAGCGGTCACGATTTCGATCGCTCCTACCGGGCACGCATCGGCACACAGCCCATGCCCGATGCACCGGTTCGGCTCGACCAACGCAGCCTTGCCGGCGACCACCGCCAGCACCTGGCCCTCGGGGCATGCGTCGGCGCACGACCCGCACCCGATGCAGCGCAGCGCGTCGATGAGCGGGTGCTGAGCGAGCGGGGCCGCGCCGCTCACGCGGGAGCGAACTGCCGCGACCCGGGCGCTTGCCTCGCGACGTCGGAAGCGGCGCACCTGCGTCCACAACGCCGCGAGGAGAACAACCCCAAACGCGAGATTGGCGAGCATCGCGCATCAATCTCCGGCGCCCGGAGCCGACGCTGCGCGGTGCCCGGTCACCGACGTCCGGGTCACCTGCACGCGGCCGGTCAGTGGGGCGACTGTCGAGACAAATCCGACTGCGACGTTCCCGATTTGCGCGTCCTGCATCGTACCGGTGCATGCTGCTCTAGCACGAGCCACCCGTGTCGCGCCGGGCATTCTCCGCTTGCATCCCAACTCGATGCCAGAAATGGTCATAGCCAACCCGGTGTCGAAGGCGTGGGCCTTGCGTGGTGCACGGCCCGTGCCGCGCGCCAGCGCGCTCGCTGGCATGTGACCAAAGCGCCGGTGACGGCCGACGGGCAACTGACCCGAAGCGGCGTGACGGCGAGCGACGCCGCGCACCGCCGCCACAACGAGATTGGGACCTCGCGGTCTCCGTGGCGCACCGACGGCGACGCGCCGTGACTCGATCGACCGGGAGGACTGGACCGGAAATGCTGCGCCACGCGACCGCGCCGACACGACCACGCTCATCGTCCATCGCAACAGACCCGGCGGCCCCCGGGCCCCGCTTGGTGCGACCGTCCGCCGAAACGCGGACCTCCGGCGCCGTGGAGCGGCTGCCGGGCCGCCACTGGCTCCGCTGGCTCGTGCTCGCCGCGCTCCCGCTGGTCGGGTTGACGGTGATCGGCGCGAGCTACTACTTCGCGCCGGCCGCTGAACGGCTCCGTTCGCCGCTCCACCCGTGGCTGCGGCCGTCGGGGTACGTGGGCCAGGCCGCCGGCATTCTCGCGCTCGCGATCTTTCTCACGCTGTGGCTCTATCCGGTGCGCCGTCGTTTTCGCCGGCTGGCGTTCACCGGCTCCATGGCGCGCTGGCTGGACGTGCACGTCGCCCTGGCCCTGGTGCTCCCGTTGCTCGCCGCGGTGCACGCCGGCTGGCAGTTCCACGGACTCATCGGGCTGGGGTATTTCGCCATGCTCGCGGTCTGGCTCTCGGGACTGATCGGCCGGTACCTCTACGTGCGCGTGCCGCGCAGCCGGGCCGGTCGCGAGCTGGGTGCGGCGGAGCTCACACGGGTGCGTCACACGCTACTCGCCGAGATCGCGACCCGCGCGCGACTGCCCGTCGAGCAGGTCGAGTCGATTCTCGGCGAGGACCCGTGGCCCTGTGAAGGCATGGGGATCGGCGCGACCCTCGTGCAGCTGGTACGGGACGACTTCGCGCGCTGGCGCGCCACGCGTGCCCTCGCGAGGGCCTGCGGGCGCCGCGTGAACCGCCACACCCTGCGCCGGATCCGCAAGCTGGCGCGCCGCGAAATGGCGCTGATGCAGCAAGCGCGGCTCCTCGGCGCCACCCAGCGCCTGCTGCGTCTCTGGCATGTGGTCCACCGGCCTTTCGCCGTGGCCGCGCTGGGAGCCGTGCTCGTCCACGTCGCGGTGGCGGTCCTGGTCGGCGCCACGTGGCTCAGGTGAGCGGGGCGTGCGTCGTGTCGCCGTCCTGTGGACCGTGCTCGCCGCCTCCAGCCTCCTCGTCGGTGGCACCCGCGTGACCGCGCAGATCTCTCCCGGCAAGCTGGCCCGACCCCACGCGGAGCTCGAAGGGGCGCTGCGCTGTGCGAAGTGCCACAGTGGCGGACGGGACGCCTTGTCGAGGAACTGCCTCGCCTGCCATGAAGACATCGCCTGGCTGGTGGCGCAGCGGCGCGGGTATCATGCGGCCCCCGGCCGAGACAACTGTGCCTCGTGTCATCCGGACCACGCAGGAGAAGACTTCCGACTGATCGCGTGGCCGGGCGGCTCGCCCGATGCGTTCGATCACGGGGAGGCCGGCTGGAATCTGACGGGAAAGCATGCTCGCACCGCATGCGGGGACTGCCACACCACGAAGTTCCGCGTGTCGCCCGCGGCGGCGAAGTCGGTGCGACGCCGGGAAGCGGGCTGGACGGGCCTCGAGACCGCCTGCGCGACCTGTCACGACGATCCCCATCGGTCGGCTTTGGGTCCGCGGTGCGAATCCTGTCATGACGCCGCCACCTGGAGCACGACGCCGGGGTTCGATCACGCCCGTACCCGGTACCCGTTGACCGGCCGACACGTGAAGGTCGAGTGCGGCGCCTGTCATGCCGCGGAACGCCTGTCGCTGTCCACCGATGGCCAGGGCCGCAGGATCCCCCGCTACCGGCCGCTGCCGTTCGCGGAGTGCTCCGCCTGTCACGCCGACCCGCACCGTGGCCGGCTGGGCGCGGCGTGTAGTGACTGTCACCTGACGACGGCGTTCACGGCGCTCAATCGGGCGGGCTTCGATCACGACCGCACCCGCTATCCCCTGCGCGGCGCGCATCGCCAGACCGCGTGCGACCGCTGCCACGACTTCTCCGGCCGACCGGGCGCCCGGCGGGGGCCCCTGGCGTTCGCGGCCTGCACCGACTGCCACCGCGATCCCCACGGCGGCGCGGCCACTCTCGCGGGCAAGGCGGTCGACTGCGACGCGTGCCACTCGCTCGCTGGCTTCACGCCGTCGACGTTCACGGCGGCGCGCCACGCGGCCGCCCGATACCCCCTGGAGGGGGCGCATGCCACGGTGCGCTGCGTGGCCTGTCACCCGCGACGCGGGGGGTCGACGGTGATGCGTCCGGCCTCTGCCCGCTGTATCGATTGCCATCACACCGACCCGCACCGCGGGCCGGCGGGGCGCGACTGCAACGGATGCCACACCGTGGCTGCCTTCCGTCCCTCGACCGTCGATGTCGCGACGCACGCCAAGTTCACCTTCACACTGGCTGGCGCGCACGCCGCGGTGGCGTGCAGCGCGTGCCATGCCTCCATGGGTCGCCAGCAGCGGGCAGCGGGCGACACTCTCTCGTTCAGCGCCTCCCAGACCTGCGCCGCCTGTCACCGCTCACCCCACGGCGCGCAGTTCGACGCGCGGCGCGGTGGATGCGCGCCGTGTCACGACGAGCGTGCCTGGCGACCAGCGGCGCGTTTCGACCACGACCGCGACTCGCGCTTCGCGCTCGCCGGCGCGCATGCCCGGGTCGCGTGCGACCGCTGCCATGCGGTCGCCGCGCCGCCCGCCGACCGCGTGTATCGACCGGTGCCCACGAAGTGCGAAGCCTGCCACGAAAGGAAGTCATGACGCGCGCCCTGTGGACCGCGGCGGTCGCGCTGGTCGTCGCGCTGGCGACGGCGGGCAGCGCGCCGGCCCAGCAGACCACGACCTCGCCGCACGGCGCACTCGCGGTCGAGTGCGCGGCCTGCCACCAGCCGGCCAGCTGGACCGCGATCCGCACCACCCCGGAGTTCGATCACGCGAGCTCGGGCTTCCCGCTGCGCGGCGGTCACGCCCGGGCCGCCTGTCGCGCCTGCCACGTATCGCTCGACTTCGCCGGCACCTCCCGCGAATGCGTGGCTTGCCACGAAGACCTGCACCGCGGTGAACTGGGCTCGGCGTGCGCGCGCTGTCACACCCCGCGCAGCTTCTTCGATCGTACCGCGATGGTCCAGGAGCACGCGCAGACCAGGTTCCCGCTCGACGGCTCGCATCTGCTGGCCGATTGCCGTGCCTGCCATGCCGGCGTCGCCCTCGGACGGCTCACGTTCGTGGGACAACCGTCGCGGTGCGAGGCGTGCCACATGACGCGCTACGCCAGCGCCACGCCCGACCACCAGCAGGTCGGATTCTCGACCGACTGCACGCAATGCCATTCGACCATCGACTGGGCCCGCGCGCGCTTCGATCACAGCCAGGCGGGTTTCCCGCTCACCGGCGCTCACGCCGGGCTCTCCTGCGATCAATGCCATCGCAACTTCACCTTCACCGGCTCCAGCGCGGCGTGTGTGGACTGTCATCAACGCGATTACGACGCGACCAGCGACCCCAACCATGCCACGGCGGGGCTCCCGACCGACTGCGCCGCGTGTCACGGAACCACGAGCTGGGAGGGGGCCCATTTCGATCACAATCAGACGGGATTCTCGCTCACCGGAGCCCATGCGACGCTCACCTGCGCCCAATGCCATCAGAGCGGCTCGTTCAGCGGCGGCACGGTGGCCTGCGTCGATTGCCACCAGCAGGACTACGATGGGACCACCAACCCGAGCCATGTCGCCGCGGGCATCCCGACCGACTGCGTCGCCTGCCATGGCACGGTGACGTGGGACGGGGCGCGGTTCGATCACGACGCCACGTGGTTTCCGATCTACTCCGGCAGGCACCGTGGAAGGTGGAACTCGTGCTCCGACTGCCACACGGTGGCGGACAACTTCGCGCAATTCACCTGCACGCAGTGTCACAGCCAGGCACGCATGGACGAACACCATCGGGGGGTCGCAGGGTATGGGCCGACGCCGAGCGACTGCCTGCGCTGCCATCCTCAGGGGAACGCACCGTGAGCCGCCTCGGACTCGCCACCGTGCTCTGTGCGTGTCTGATGACGGCAGCCGGCGCCGCGCAGGACTCGGCCACCGTCCGCTGGGCCCGCGTGTCGTACGTGTCCGGCGACCAGATCTATGTCACCGCGGGACGTGACGCCGGCCTGACCGAGGGCGCTGAGCTCAGCGTGGTCCGCGGCGACTCGGTGATCGCGACGCTGCGCGTGCGGTACCTGTCGTCCAAGGGCGCGGCGTGCGAGATCGCGGCGGGCACCGTGGGCAACGTGGTACCAGGCGATCCGGTGCGCTTCGTCCCCGGTGCCGAGCCCACCGCTGCAGCCGGCACAGCCGCGACAGACACGCCGGCGCCGCCGTCCGCGCCCCCCGCGATCGAGCCCGTGCGGCGCCGCCCCTGGGGGACCGGTCTGCGCGGTCGCATCGCCGCGCGCTACGTCATGACGCGCACCGCGCCGGATGCCGGACAGTATGCCCAGCCCGCCATCGACCTGCGACTCACCGGCACGCGCCTCGGCGGCACGGCGTTCGGCATCGCGGCCGACGTGCGCGCCCGCTCCGCGCGCTCGCAGTTTGCCGCCGGGGGTACGTCGTCGCGCACCGACACCGATGTGTACCAGCTGGTCCTGCTGTGGCAGCCGGCGCGCGCTCCCGTGCGCGCGGCGTTGGGGCGGCAGTACGTCGCCGGCGTGTCATCGATCCTGCTGCTCGATGGTCTGTTCGTCGAAGTACCGGGACGCTATGCCAACCTCGGCGTGTTCGGCGGCACCGAGCCCGAGGACCTGGCTTACAACGGCGCGATCCGCGACTACGGCGGATACCTCCAGCTGCACAGCGATGCGCGCAGCTCCAGGCGCGGAGCCCTGTGGGCGGTCACCATGGGAGCCGTCGGCTCCTACCGCGCCGGCGATCCCAACCGCGAATTCGGCTTCCTGCAGGCGATGATCACGACGCCCGGCGTCACGCTGCGAGCCGCCCAGGAGGTGGATCTCTACCGGGGCATGCGACTGGACGCCGGCGAGCAACCGCTGTCCTTCACGAGCAGCTATGCGCTCGTCTCGTTCCATCCCCGCGGGCCGTTGCGCGTCGATGCGGGCTTTGACAACCGCCGCACGGTGCGACTCTATCGCGACGTCACCGATCCCGTGACGGCCTTCGACGACCGCTACCGTCAGGGAGCGTGGGGTGGCGCGAGCCTCGCCGGAGGGCACTTCCGCCTGCGAGTCGAGGGTCGCAGCACCGCCGGCGGCACAGCGGGCCGCGCGACGGCCCTCACCGGCATGGCTGGCGTCGAGCGCATCGGCCGGGCCGCCGTCGGCCTGTCGGTGAGATCGACCCGCTACGAATCGGGCGAGCTGACCGGATGGCTCCACGCTCTTCGTGTGGCGGCGGATCCCCTCGACCCGCTGCACCTCGAGCTGTCGGGCGGGCTGCGGCAGGAGGACAATCCGCCGGTCAGCCTCGGCACCCGCCGCGTGGTCTGGTACGGCGGCGAAGCGGACGTCGGAATCGGACGTGCCTGGTACCTGGTCACGTCCCTCAACCGCGAAACTGGTCCCGACGGTCGGCTCGATCAGGTCTACCTGAGCCTCAGCTACCGTTTCTGAGAGTCTGCCGATGCCTCGCTTCCGACCATCGCTGCTCGACCCGCGTCGCATGATCGCCACGTCGACGCTGCGGACGTTGCACGCCATCCTGCGCGGATCGGGCGGGCACCGTCTTGGCGACGTCGCGACGGCGTCGGCTGCGCCAGTCACTGTCAACGTGCCCGAGCATCCCATCCTGGCGCGCATCGGCGGAGTCGCCCGCGTGGACCCGGGTCCGGGTGGCCCAGTGGGGATCGCGCGCGTCAGTCACTCCGGTTTCGTGGCGTTCGAGCTGGGGCCTGATGGACTGGCGGAGCTGCCGGTCGAGGTGGACGCGTCGCTGAGCACCCTGCGGGTACACCGCGCGCACGCGACGTCGCCGACGATTCACGGGGAGAGCAGCGCCACCACGTAGTCGCGCTACGGCGGCCCACCCCGGAACAACGAGGCCACCGCCGGCTTGGTCACCTTCCCCATCGCGTTGCGCGGCAGCGCGTCGACGACGCGCAGGGCACGGGGCACCTTGTAGGGGGCGAGCCGCTCCTTCGCCCAGCGTTGCAGCTCGGCGAGCGTGAGCGTGGCGCCCGCGCGGGCCTCGACCGCAACGCACACCCGCTCGCCCCACTCCTCGTCTGTCATGCCAACCACGGCGCACTCGCCGACGGCCGGGTGGGCGCGCAGCACTTCCTCGATCTCGAGCGCCGAGACCTTGTATCCGCCCGTCTTGATGATGTCGACCGACTGGCGGCCCAGCAGGCGATAGGCACCGTCCTCCACGACGGCGACGTCGCCGGTGCGGAACCAGCCGTCGTGAAACGCGGCGACGGTCTCATCGGGTCGCCCCCAGTACTCACGAAATACGGCATCGCCGCGCACCTCGAGCTCGCCGGGAGTGCCCGCGCCAAGCGGGGAGCCATCCTCGTCCACGATTCGCAGGATCACTCCGGGCAGCGCGCCGCCCACGCGTCCCGGACGACGCTCCCCGTGCAGCGGGTTGGAGAGCGCCATGCCGATCTCGGTCATCCCGTAGCGCTCAAGCAGCGTATGGCCGGTGATTTCCCGCCATCGCTCGAGGGTGGCGACCGGGAGCGCGGCCGAGCCTGAGACCATGAGACGCATGCCCCGCGCCCCGGCGGCCCACGACGCGCGGTCCCGCGGTGCCGCGCGTTCCCATGCGGCGATGAGGCGACGGTAGATGGTGGGCACCGCCATGAACAGCGTCAGATCTCCGCCCCCGATCCGCCGCCATGTCTCTTCGGCGTCGAACCGCGGCAGGATGTCGCAGCAGGCACCACTCCAGAGCGCGCAGCTGAGCACGTTGATGATCCCGTGCACGTGGTGCAGGGGAAGCACGAGGAGAATGCGATCGGCGGCTGACCACTCCCATGCGTCGACGAGGCTGGTCACCTGGGCGCGGATGTTGGCATGGCTCGTGACGACGCCCTTGGGCCGACCGGTCGTGCCGGAGGTGTAGATGATCATGGCCCGTCTCCTCTCCCCCACCGCCGGGAGTCGGGAGCTAGGAACCGGACGCTCCGCGAGGGCAGCGGCATCCAGGAGCCGGGCGCCTGCCGCCGCGGCGAGCGGGCGCAGCACGGCGGCATAGTCGGCGTGCGCCACCACGATCGACGCGTCGGCGTCCTGAATCACGTATTCGAGCTCAGCTGGCGGATGGGACACGGCCAGCGGGACGGCGACGCCGCCCGCCCGCCAGATGCCCCACTGCGTCGTGACATAGTGCCAGCCGGGGGGCACGAGAAACGCGACGCGCGCCTCGGCGAGGTCAGCGGCCTCGTTGAGCAGCCTCGCTGCCACGTGTGCCGAGGCGTCGAGCAAAGAGGCGTAGGTGTAGCGGCCCTCCGGCGCGACGATCGCCGTCCGGCCGGCGAAC
>QKHC01000103.1 GCA_003251175.1 Gemmatimonadota bacterium | reverse complement strand
GGCTGAAGATCATACGACCACCATGTCCGGGATGTCGGCCGCCCGCGGGGACTGGAACTGCGCGCCCTCGACCCACACGATCGCGCCGGTGGGGCAGCGCGCGGTCGCCGCGGGAGTGGCCAGTTCGTTCTTCTCGTAGTCGATTACCGCCAGGCCGTTGCGGATCGCGATCAGGCCCGGCGCTGCATCCATCACACACTTGCCGCACGCGGTGCACGCCACGCGGCACAGCTGCTGCACGGGATCGCCCTCGAGCAGGCTCTTGCACTGCACAATGAGCCGTTGCTCGACGGGCATGAGGGTGAAGAGGTCCTTGGGACAGGCCTCGACGCAGTCCCCACACGCGGTGCAACGATCCGGCCAGACGACGGGCAGATCTTCCGCGTTCATGGTGATCGCATCGAAGTCGCAGGCGCGCTCGCAGTCGGCGAGGCCGAGACAACCCCAGACGCAGGCCTTGCCGCCCCCCGCCACGGCCGCGGCGGCCTTGCAGGTGCTCAGGCCGAGGTAGTCGGCCTCCTGCAACGCGACGTCGCGACCGCCGGCGCACAGCAGCCGCGCCACCCGTCGGTTCGCCTCGCCCGCCGCGACACCGAGCAGCTCGGCGACCGCCGTCACGCCGTCCGCGCTCATGACCGTGCACGCCGCCGGCTGGAGACTGCCGGCCACGACCCGCTCGGCGAACGCCCGGCATCCGGGCTGCCCACAGGCGCCGCAGTTCGCCCCGGGGAGCATCTCGGTCACCTGATCGATGCGCGGATCCTCCCACACCGCGAACCTCCGGTGCGCAAGCACGATCAACGCGGCGAAGAACAGTCCGACGCCGGCGAGGATCGCGACCGAGACGAGAACGGTGCCGAGCGCCATCAGACCATCAACCGAGCTCGGAGAGGTCGGCCTGGGCGAGCAGCCACGCGGCCAGCCGCCCGGCGGGGTCATCCGCGGGGACGGTCGCTGCGGCCCCAACCGCTCCCGCCCCATCAGCCGCGGCCGGCAGCGCCGTCGGTCGCGCCGCGAGGACCCGCAACAGCCGCAGCTCCTCGCCCTGCTGACTCGCGCTCGCGCCTCCCACGGCCAGTCGCGGCGCCCGCTCCGGCAGAAACGCGACCGTCAGCCGATCCCAGGCGTCGGCCCCCCCCATGGGATCGTGGGTGAACCGCGCCGCCGTGTCCGGGACGAGAGCCGCGATCGCTGGCCCTTCCCACGCGGCCAGGCGGTCGAGCCCCGCGGCGTCACTCGCTTGCAGCACGAAGGTGCCGGGCGTGATCAGACGCACCAGTGGCGCGGGCGCGCACGCGCCGCGCACCACCAGCACGATCTGCTGCGTGCCATCGAGGAATTCCGCCAGGCACTCAGCCCGGAGATCGGCGCCGTCAACGGTGACGACCAGGGGCGGCGCCAGTCGCCGCTCGCCGCGGCTCCAGCGCGCATAGGGGAGGCCGTTGGCTTCCAGCGCGACGTCCTCCAGGCGCCGTCCGCCCGCTCGCGCGAGCTCGAACGCGCGCACGGCGCCGAACGCGCGACCGATGCTCGCGAGCGCCTCGCCCGTGACCTGGCGCAGATCGCCGCCCGACGGAACGTCCACCTCCACGGGCAGCCCTCCCTCCGCCGCGAGGGCGGTGAGCGTCGCCGCCGCCCGCTCCACTGCGGTGTTGGTGGCGGGGTCGAGAGTCGCGCCGGCTTGAAACACCGAGGCGAGGCGGGTGACGTCGATGCGGTCGGCGCCGAACGCACCCAGCTCGCTCGCCAACCGGGCGCCGCGACCGTTGGACGGAGTCGCCCGCTGCGCGCGCAGGAACGCGCGGATCTGCTCGGCGGTCGCGGCCAGCGCCGCGCGGAACGCGTCGCGCCGCGGGCGCAACACCTCGTGCACCCGGGCCAGGCGCTCGTCAGAGGGCATAGGCGTCCAGCTCCTCGTTCACCAGCCGCGCGCGCTGCTCGGCGGTGTGGGGTGGAACGGCGCGCACCTGCTCGTACACCGGCACGTGCTCGTTGCGGTAGAACAGGCCGAGGCGGATGCGTTCGTCGGGTTGCGCCAGTCGGAAGGCGGCCACGAGGTCCGACGGATCGTGCTCACGATGGTTGGGAACCATCCGCTCGACCGCCGGGGCACGGATGCCGTCGGGGTGCAGCAGCAGCTCGACGCGAGACGGATCCCGCAGCGCGGATGCGAACAGCTGGTCGGTGTACTGCGGGCATCGCTGCAGGATGCGCACGAAGGCGAACCCGCGGTGGTGGAACGCAGCGCGCAAGGTGGCGGCGATGTGCTCGGGTACCCAGTCGCCGGTCTGCGCCACGAACGACGCGTTGGCGACCCCGAGCGTCGTCGCGATCGGGTTCATCGCGTCGAGCCATGCCCCCCGCGGCGCCGTGTTGCTCTTGAGACCCTTGGGACTGGTGGGAGAAGTCTGGTTCTTGGTGAGACCGTACACCCCGTTGTCGAGCATGATGGCAACGATGTCGGGATTGTAGCGCACGGCGTGGACCCAGTGCCCGGCGCCGATCGAGCAGCAGTCCCCGTCGCCCATGACCGCGAAGACGTGCAGGTCGGGTCGGCGCAACTTCACGCCCGTCGCCACCGGCAGCGCCCGGCCGTGCAGCCCGTGGAATCCGTACGTCTTGAGGTAGTGCGGGAAGCGGCTGGAGCAGCCGATCCCGGATACGAACACGGTCCGCTCGGGGGCCAGCTGCTCGGCTTCGAGCAGCCGTTGCACCGCTGCCAGCACCGCGTGGTCACCACACCCGGCGCACCAGCGCGCTACCGGTCCCTGATAGTCCTGGAACTCCCACCCACGCTCGGTGTCGGCCGCGCTGCCGAGCAGCGAGCATCCGAGATCGATCACGACACGCCCCCCTTCCGCGCCACGCGGCGCATCACCTCGAGCAGCTGACCGGGACGCAATGGCTCGCCGGGCACCCGGGTCCAGCAGTCGACGTCCACCAGCGTCTGGGCCCGCAACAGCCAGGCGAGCTGACCGCGACGGCGATTCTCGTCGGTGATGTACGGGTCCTGCGGATCGTCGCTGTAGTTGATCTCGATGGTCATCACCGTGCGAAACCGCGCGAAGATCTCGCGCAATCCGGGCTCGAGCGGCGAGAGAAACCGCAGGTGCAGGGTCGAGACCGAGAGCCCCTCGTCGCGCGCGCGCTCCGCTGCTTCCTCGATGGCGCCGAGCGTGCTCCCCCACCCGACGACGAGCAGATCGCCCGCCTCGGGCCCGCACACCGCGGGTGGTCGCAGCGACTGCTGCAGCACCGCGAACTTCCGGCTGCGCATCGCGCAACCGCGCTCGTGCACGTCGGGTGAATAGCCCACCCGGGAGTGCTCGTCGTGGGACAGGCCCGTCGCCGTATGCTCCCCCCCCGGTTGGCCGGGGATCGAGCGGCGCGAGAGACCGGTCTGCGCGTCCCACTCGTATGCGCGAAACCCCTCGCCGAGTGGACCGAGGTCCAGCGCACCCGCCATCGCGTCCGAGGTGACGGTGGGCCGCGGGAACGGCTGCACCCCCGTCGCGAGGTTCGCGTCCGACAGCACCACCACCGGCGTCCGGAAGGCTTCCGCCAGGCGGCGCGCGGTAGTCATCACATGGAAGCACTCTTCCATGGTGGCAGGCGCCAGCACGACCTTCGGGGCGTCACCCGGCTGTCCGAACAACACGGCGAGCAGGTCGGACTGCTCCACCTTGGTGGGGAGACCCGTGCTCGGTCCTCCGCGCTGCACATCCACGATCACGAGCGGCACCTCGGTCATCACGGCGAGACCGATGAATTCCGTCTTGAGCGCCAGGCCCGGACCGGAGGTGATGGTGAACGCCACCTTGCCGGCGTAGGAGGCGCCCACGGCCACGCCGATGGCGGCGATCTCGTCCTCGGCCTGGTGTACGACGCCGCCGTACTTTTCGAAGATCTCCGACAGGTAATGCGACGCCGAGGTCGCGGGTGTAATCGGGTACATCGAACAGAGGTCCATGCCCGCCGCGATGGCGCCGATGGCCAGAGCCTGGTTGCCGTTCATCACAACCTGGGGCTCGGTGGGCGCTTCGATGGGCACCTCGACGCGGAAGTCCAGATGCTCGGCCGCCCACTGCCAGCCCAGATCGAGCAGCGCAACATTGGCGTCGAGGATTTCCCGAGCCTTCTTGCGGAATTCGTGGGCGATGAGCTCCCGGGTCTTGTCCCGGTCGCGATTGTAGATCCACGCGAGCATCCCCAGCACGAACATGTTCTTGCCCCGCCGCGGTGTGTCGACCACGGTGAGGCACTGCTCCTCCATGGGTACTTTGATGAAGCGGTACTGGTGACCGTCGAGCTCCTGCATCGCCTCCGCCCACGCCGCACGGATCGCCTCGTCCTCGTGGCGCTCCCACCAGTTTTCGATGAGGATCGTGCACCCCTCGCGCAGTGCGCCGAGGCGGTGCCGGTGCAGCAGCACCTGCTCGTTGAACGCCACCACCAGATCCGCCTCATCGCCCCAGTTCGTGACGCGCCGGGTGCCGAGTCGCACGCGGTTGCCGGACGCGCTGGGGGGAGTGCGGGGCGGCGGCTGAATTTCCGCGGGAATGATCTCCACGGTCCAGGTGCCGTTGCCCATCATCGCCGAAACCCGGCCGAAGATCTGACCGCATTTCTGGGCGCCTTCGCCCGAATCGGAGACGATTTCGACCGTGTGCTGAGCGACGCGAACAATGTGCGGCTCCCGCGCCGCAGACGGACCGGGAGTGCGCGTGTCGGAAATCGGAGCGACCGTCATCATCCTCTCCTCGCCAGACGGCGGGGTGTCACGTGTCATGCCCTACGACGGGAGAAGACCCTGCGGATCGGACCGCCGGACGCGGTCGCCGGGGGGGGCCCACTCACCGCTGCTCACCGTGCTGTCTAGGGCTGCAGCGGCGAATGGAGTCTAAAGCGATTGTGAAGATTTCTTGTGGAATTTTCACTCTGTGCCTAGGGCCAGATCCCCCGCATTTCCGTGACGCGAGCCACCCGGTCCACTGCCAGCACATACGCGGCCGTGCGGGGCTCGAGACGCTTGTCGGCGGCGATGTCGAACACGCTGTGGAACGCCCGCACCATCTTGCGACGGAGCTTGGCGTCCACGGTCTCGGGATCCCACTGCTCATCCTGGATGTTCTGCACCCATTCGTAGTAGGAGACGGTGACCCCACCCGCGTTGGCGAGGATGTCGGGAATGACGGGAATGCCCCGCTGGTGCAGCACCGTGTCAGCTGCCGGCGTGGTGGGACCGTTGGCCGCCTCGGCCACGAGCTTCGCGCGGATTCGTGCGGCATTGGCCTCCGTGATCTGATTCTCGAGCGCCGCTGGAATGAGCACGTCGCACTCGAGCTCGAGCAGCTCGGCGGGCGGGATCGGCGACGAGCCGGGAAACCCCGCGACGCTGCCGGTGCGCTCCTTGTGCGCGATCAGCTGGTCGGCGTCCATCCCGCCCGCGGCCATGATCGCGGCACTGGAATCCGACACGGCAATGACCCGGGCACCGGCCTGATGGGCGAACATGGCGGCGTACGACCCCGCGTTGCCGAAGCCCTGCACGACGACGCGGGTACCGGCGAGCGACCGCACGCCATCGATGAGACCGCGCCCGATCGCCTCCTCGACGCAGAAGATGCAGCCGCGCGCGGTCGCGGTCGCGCGCCCGTGCGAGCCGCCGAGCTCGAGGGGCTTGCCGGTCACGACGGGCAGGTTGTTCTGGCCCTTGTGCATCATGTCGTAGGTGTCGTAGAACCACGCCATGGTGGCGGCGTCCGTGTAGACGTCGGGCGCCGGCACGTCCACCATGGGACCGATCGACGGGCCGAGCTGGGTGACGAAACGGCGGGTGATGGCGCGTTTCTCGTCCACCGAGAGTCGCTTCCCGTCGCACACCACGCCCCCCTTCGCGCCGCCGAACGGGACGTCCACCACGGCCGTCTTCCACGTCATCCACGACGACAGCGCGAGCACCTCGTCGAGCGTCACCGACGTGTGATAGCGCACGCCGCCTTTGAACGGTCCCCGCGCGTTGTTGTGCTGCACGCGAAACCCGGTGAACATCTTGATCGACCCGTTATCCATCTTTGCCGGGAATTCGATCTGGATGATGCGCTCGGGACGTGCGAGGCTCTCGAGCAGCGCGTCGTGAGCTGGGACGTGGCGGGCCGCGCGGGCGAATTGCTGGTTGGCGATATGGAACGGATTGAGGTCTTCCATGGCCGCGATCGGAGAAGAGGACGATGGGACGATACCCACGGGCACGGCGTCACACCACGCCCGCCCCGCAACCGGCCGGGGGAACTCCGTGAAGCGGATGTGAAGGTTCCTTGTGGGACGTCCCGCCACCGTTGGCCCCGAGCACCGGCGCCGCTATCCTCAGGGACCCTGGCCCGCGAGGCGCATGCGCGACACGATTCTGGGCATGAGCTCGCTGTGGGTGGCGACCGCGATCCTCATCGCCACCTACGTGGTCATCATGACCGAGCGGCTCAACCGCGCCATCGTCGCCGGCGTGGGCGCGTGCCTGATGATCGCCACCGGCGTGATCGATCAGGATGCGGCGATCCGCGGCGTCGACTTCAACACCATCATGCTGCTCGCGGGCATGATGATCATCGTCGGCGTGAGCCGCCGCAGCGGGATGTTCCAGTACGTTGCGATCTGGACCGCGAAACGCGCCCGGGGCTACCCTGCCGGTATCCTGTTCGGGCTCGGCATCGCCACCGCGCTGATGTCCGCGCTGCTCGACAACGTGACCACCGTGCTGCTGGTCGTGCCGGTGACGCTCGCCATCGCGCGCGAGCTCCGCGTCCCCGCACACCCCTTCCTGTTCGCGGAGATCCTGGCATCGAACATCGGCGGCACCGCCACCCTCATCGGCGATCCGCCCAACATCCTCATCGGGTCGGCGGTGGACTTGAGCTTCAACCAGTTCCTGATCAATCAGGGCCCCGTGGTGCTGGTGATCCTCGTGGCCACGGCCGGGCTGGTGCACCTGCGCTGGGGCCGCCGGCTGGCCACAGACGAAACCCACCGGCGGCGCATCCTCATGATGGAAGAGGGCGAAGCGATCACCGATCCCGTGCTGCTGCGCCAGTCACTGCTGGTGCTGGCGGGGGTCGTCGTGGCCTTCGCACTTGCCCGCGAAACCGGCGTCGAGCCCGGCACCATTGCCATGTTCGGTGCGGCGGTGCTGGTCCTGCTCGACAACTGGGCCCACCCGGCCCACAAGCAGTCGGAGCGTGTCCATCAGGCCTTCGGCGACGTGGAGTGGATCACCCTCTTCTTCTTCATCGGGCTGTTCGTGGTGGTGGCGGGCGTCGAGCACGCCGGGCTGCTCCGCATCCTCGGGGAGCAGCTCACCACCGCCACCCACGGCAACCTGGTCCGCATGGTCAGCGTGGTGCTGTGGGGGTCCGCCGTGCTGTCGGCGATCGTGGACAACATCCCCTTCGTCGCGACGATGATCCCGCTGATCATCGGTCTCGCGCCGGCGATGGGCGGCGAACGGGCGATCGAGCCCCTGTGGTGGGCCCTGTCGCTCGGCGCGTGCCTCGGCGGCAACGGGACCCTGGTTGGCGCCAGCGCCAATCTCACCGCCGCCGGCCTCGCCGAGCGCGGCGGCGCGCCCATCGGATTCTGGGCCTACCTGCGCGCCGCGCTCCCGCTGACGCTGCTGAGCATCCTGATCGCCCAGGTCTACCTGATCTGGCGGTACCTCTGAGCGCCGGTTACCGCGGGCGCGGATCGCCCGCGAACCGCCACTGGGCGGTGTAGCCCCGGGGTAAGCGCTCCTCCAGAAGGCGCGCCCGCACCAGCTCGATCGGCATGGGACCACCCTCCAGCACGGCGTCGTGAAACTGCCGGGCGGTCATCCGTCCGCCCTCCACCAGCTCCCGGGACAGCGCCCGCAGCTGGAGCCCGCCGATCATGTACGCGGCCTGGTAGAGCGGCGAGTAGGACCCGTTGAACGAGCGGCGCACCTCGGCTTCCGCGTTGGCGCGCTCGTGCCCCACGCGGTCCACCAGAAAATCGATCGCCTCCTGGGGAGTCATGGAACCCAGGTGAAACCGCAGTGAGAAGATGATCCGTGCCGCGCGGTGTGCGCGCCAGAACAGCATCCCCACGCGATCCTCCGCCGTCCGCGGGAACCCGAGGTCCCACAGCAGCATCTCCCAGTAGAGCGCGCCGCCCTCATGCCAGAACGGGGTCGCGAACACCTCCCGGTGCGCATTGTATCGGTCGCTCATGAACCCCTGCAGATGATGCCCCGGGATCAGCTCGTGGTGCACCGTGGCGCGGGAGAAATGCACGTTGTTGCCGCGCATCGTCATCTGACGGTCGTCGTACGCCATCGCGTCGGTCGGGAACGCGACACGGATCACCTCACCGCCCAGAAAGAACGGACTCACCTTCTGCGCCTCCGGCGACAGCATCTCGAGGCGCCAGACCTCTTCGGCGAGCGGCGGAACGGTCACCAGGTCGCGCTCCCGCACGAAGGCGACCGCCTCGCGCGCCAGGTCCCGCACCAGCATCGGCTGCCCGCCCGGCGCCACGTGCTGTCGCTTCACGTGCTCCAGGGCCGCCCGCCAGTCATCGCCGAACCCCAGGTCGCTCGCCACGCGGCGCATCTCCGCCTCGCACCAGGCAAACTCGCGCTCCGCGATCGCGATCAGCTCGGCCGGCGTGTAGAGGATGAACGCGTGCTCGAGATCCTCCTGCATCCCCGCCGCGCCGATGGGATCCCCCACGATCGGCTCGTCTTCTCCTTCCTTATAACCCACCAGGCGCTCGCGCAGGAACTTGCCGTAGTCCTCCAGCGCCTTGTCCGCCTCCCGGTACGGCTCGGCAACCCACCAGGTGAACAGGGGATCGTACCCGGCGTAGTGCCGATACCAGCGTGAGACCGTCCGCTGCAGATCCGCGAGGGCGTTGGCCGCTCGCAGTGCGACGATGCGTGACGGCCGCGCCGAGGCCCCCCGCCCCCCCTGCCCCCCCCGCCCCCCTGCGAGGGACGACTCCGCCGCACTCCGCAGCTGCCTGATCTCCCCCGGCAGCGCGGCGAGCAACGCGGCGGCACCCGCGGCATCGACGGAATCGACCCGCCGGCGGGCCTCCTCGAGTGCCATCAGACGGTCGGCGAACGGCAGCAGCGAATGCATCCCGTCGGCCAGCGCCGCCTCGCGATCGAGCAGCGCCAGCTCGTGGCGCAGTGTGCGGTCGAGCAAGATGAAGTCCACCCGTCCCTCGACTCCCAGGGCCTCGAAATCGAGCTCCGCGAGGCGCGTTCGCCATCCGGCATAGAAGGCCCGCATGCGCTCGCGACGCAGCGCCGACCATTCCACGTCGTAGCGGCGCCGCAGCGCCGCGCGGTCGACCTGGTAGCGCTGCACGACGCCCGCGAGCTCGCTCGTCGGACGCGCCATGATCGGCCCCAGCATCGGGACGATCGAGTCCGCGGCCTGCTGCGCCGCGACCGGCATCGGCCAGACCAGCAGACCCGCGGCGAGCGCGGCCAGACGCGGCATTGTGTGAGCGACCATGGATCTCCTCCGGCACGAGCAGTAGTGGTGCGGCGGCCGATGGTGATATGCGGGCACCACGGGCTCGCGGCAAGCCCGGTGTCGCGCCGCGAAACCGTGGTCTATACTTTCCCCATGCGGTCCGAGTCGGCGCGGGCTCCATGACAGCCTGGCTGGTCTTCGCGTTGAGCGGGACCCTCGTCGCCGCCGCCGGGGCGCGGCTCGCCCGGGCGGGCGACACCATCGCCGCCGGCACGGGACTCGGCGGCATGTGGGTCGGTGCGATCCTCGTTGCCGGCGCGACCTCGCTGCCCGAGCTCACCACGGACGCCAGCGCGATCCTCCAGCAGCACCCCAACCTCGCCATCGGCGACCTGTTCGGGTCGAGCATGGCCAACATGCTGATCCTCGCGGTCGCCGACCTGCTCACCCGCAAGACGCGCCTGTTGACGCGCGTGGCCATCAATCAGGCACTCGTGGGCGTCCTCGCGATCTTCCTCACGGCGATCGCGGTCCTCGGCATGCTCGGTGGCGGTGCCGCGAGCGTGGCGGGGTTCGGTTGGCCGGCAGGCGCGGTAGGAATCGGGTACGTCGCCGGCATGCGACTGCTGCACCGCAACCGGGGCGAGCCGCCGTTCCGCACCGAAGCGGAGGTCGCGGAGGCGGCGCCCGGTCGCCCGGCGCTGCAACGCGCCGTGGTCGAGTTCTCGGTCGCGGCACTCGTCATCTTCCTGGCAGCTCCCTACCTCGCCGGATCGGCTGCGACACTGGCGGATCAGCTGGGGGTGGCGCACAGCTTCATGGGCATGCTCCTGCTCGCCGTGACCACCTCGCTGCCGGAGGCGGCGGTCACCGTGGCGAGCGTGCGCGCCGGATGGTACAACCTCGCGGTCGGCAACCTGCTGGGCAGCAACTGCTTCAACATGGCCGCGCTGGTCCCGCTCGACGCGGTGCATGGCCCCGGCTCGTTGCTGGCTGCCGTGGACCCTGTCCTCGCCGTCGCCGGCATGTTCGCGGTGCTGCTGATGGCGCTCGCCCTGCTCGACGTGCTCAACAAGTCCGAGCGCCGGATCTGGGCGATCGAGCCCGGACCGGCGGTGATGATCCTGACCTACCTGGTCGCCCTGGCGTGGCTCTACCGGGCCGCGCGCTGAGCGCGGCACGCACCCTCGGTGGCTCAGCGTTCCCGGTCGGGCACCTCGATATCCCGCAGAAAGAACGCGGCCAGCTCGGCGCGGCTGCTGATCCCCGCCTTGCGATACACGGCGACGGCGTGCTGCCGCACGGTGCGCTCGCTGCGGTGCGTGAGGCCCGCGATCTGCTTGTGCCCGTATCCTTGCAGCAGCAGCACCGCGACCTCCCGCTCGGCACCGGTCAGCTTCCACTGGTCGAACTGCCGGCCGATGGCCCGGCCCAGACCGGCGAGCGCCTGCTCGGCGCTGGCGCGCCAGGCGTCGCGCTCGGCCTGGTGCTCGGCCAGCGAGCGCGCCAGGGTGGACACGGCCCGACGCGCGCGCCACCATCCCAGCCACAACGCCGTCGCCGACACCAGCGCCGCCGCCACCATTCCGAGCTCAAACAGCACGTGGAACGTCAGCCACGACCGCGGGGCGTCGAGGATCAGGTCGGTCACCCCACCAGCGACGATCGCCAGCAGGATGACGGCCAGCAGCAGGCGAAATCCCGCCCCGTTCTCCTCTTCCTCCATCCGCCCTCCGTCACTTGCCGGATCGCGATCGCGTCTCTTGCCGGATGGCGGCATGGGGGGCCGCCGCGGCATCCTGAGACGTCACCCACACCACCGAGGATATACCGATGTGGCCGAACCCGCTGCACCCCGCGATCGTGCACTTCCCGGTCGTCCTGGCCGTCCTCCTCCCCCTCGTCGTGGGCGGCGCCCTGTGGCGCATCGCGCGCGGCGTCGCGCCACGGCGGGCCTGGGTGCTGCCGCTCCTCGCCGCGGCGGCACTCACGGCCAGCGCCTGGCTCGCCATGCAGACCGGGAAGGCACAGGAGGACCGGGTGGAAACCGTCGTGCCCGGGGACGTGCTCCACGGACACGAGGAGGCCGCCGAGTTGTTGCTGGCTCTCTCGGGCGTCGTGCTGCTGGTGACGGCAGTGGGACTGGCTGGCGGGGCGGCTGGACGAGCGGGGCGCTACGTCTCGCTGCTCGGGGCCCTGGCGGTGCTCGCCGCCGGGACGCGCGCCGGCCACACCGGCGGACAGCTCGTCTACGCCTACGGCGCCGCGAGCGCATACGCGCGAACCGGGGCTGCCGTCGGTGGAGACGCCGCTCGCGCGCCGGCCGGATCCGACCACGACGACCGGCGCGACGCAGACCATCACTAGCCGCGCCGGCGCGTCGCCGCGGGCGCGGTTCGATGAGGGTCAGGAACCGCCCGTCGAGTCACCGCGTACGCGGAGGTCGACGGAGCCCACGAGACCGTTCGACGCTGCCACGATGGTCGCGAGTCCCGGCGTCAGTCCCGTCACCGTAGCGAACTCCCCCGTTCCAGTCACCGTGGCCACCAGCTCGTTGAGGCTGGTCCACGTGACCGCCGGCGCGGCCACGGTCTGGCCCTGCTCATCGGTCACTACCGCCTGGAGCTGGGTTGACTGCCCGACGTCGATGGTCAGCGGGCCATCGATCGCGATGCCGGCGCCGCCCGCGGCGTGCAGAGTCACCGAGTGGGCGGTCTCAGCGCCCACCTCCACGACAACGTCCGGGACCAGCGAGGCCGCGAGACCGCTGAGGTCGGGGTGCTCGATGCTCACGATGTAGGACCCAGCCAGCAGGTAGCCTATCCGATAGCC
>QKHC01000079.1 GCA_003251175.1 Gemmatimonadota bacterium | reverse complement strand
CACCCACCGCGCCACCTTCGCGATGAACGGTGTGCGAAACGCCAGCAGCGTGATCGGCGACAGCGCGGCGGGCAGATCGCCGGTCCAGTACGCCCGGGCCGCGGCCTCGCGCTGATCCAACTGCCGCAGCGTGACGGCGAGCACCAGCACTCCCAGCGCCACGCGTGGCGCCCACGCCAGGTGCGGCGGCACCCGGCGCGCGGCCATGGCGAAGCCGGCGGCGGCGAGCAGCCCGAGGAACGGCAGCAGCGGCAGAATCAGCCGCCCCTGCACGAACGGCCACGCGAGCGTCAACGCCCCGGTCGCGATCACGCTGAGGATCAGCACGACGTGCTCGCGCCACAGGCGCACGCCGGCAGCGGCGGTGGCGGCCAGCGCGGCAATCACCAGCCCCACCCCGACCACGAGATTTCCCACCAGATAGGTGCCGAGCTTCGGCACGTACTCGATGAAGCTCAGCACCACGGAACGACCGGCGTGCAGCGCCAAGCCGAGCGGGCCTTTCACACCCAGCCACTGCCAGTACCCCAGGTCGTCGGGGAAGGAGGAGACGGGTCCGCGTGCGCGCCACACCGCCCGCAGCACCATCCAGACCGCCAGCGGGACCGCGATCCCGGCGGCGGTCCACGCAGCCGCCAGCCACCGCCGCCGCCATGCCAGCGCCAGCAGGACGGCCGGCACCAGGGCCAGCGCCGCGCTGCGGAACAGTACCGTCGCGGCGAGCACCAGTCCCAGGACGGCGGCCCGCGGCACCGGGGTCCGTGCTGGGTCGCTCGAGTCGAGCAGCGGACCGGCGAGCACCAGCGCGGCCGCCCACCCCAGCACGAAGTACGGCTCGGAGAGCGGCAGATTGAAGTACTGGATCGTGCCGTCCAGGATCAGCGGGGACACCGCGCACACCGCGAGCGGCCAGGCACCGAGCGCCAGGCGGCGGCGCCCGTACCACCAGAGCAGCGCCGCCGCGCCGCCGGTCACCATGGGATGCAGCACCGCCACGGTCGCCCGCACGGCTGCGAGCGATCCTCCCACCGCCCAGGGGATCGCCAGCACCAGGGGCAGCCCCGGGGGATAGCGCAGCTGCACCGGCTCCCCGACCAGGTGAAGGGAGCGGTAACCGGCGCCCTCGGCGATCGCTTTGCCGAGCACGACGTACACCCCGTCGTCGTTCAGCGCGCCGATGAGAAACCCCGCCGACAGGCGGAGCAGGACATGGAGGATCCCCACGAGGATCCCCGCGGCCAGCGCCTCGGCGAGATGGCGGCGGGCGGCTGGGTCGGTGGCCGGCTCGCTCACTCAGCGCCTCGACCCACCGTCGTCCCCAGCTCCGGCCGCCACGCCTTCGTAGCGCGTCAGCTTGCGATACAGGGTCGATGGATCGATGCCAAGCACCTCCGCGGCGCGGGTCTTGTTGCCGCCCTCCGCCTGCAGCACCCACGTGATGTACGCGCGCTCGATCACTTCCAGCGACGGGTTCTGGGGCGAGCGCTCGGCTACCAGGGGCTCCGGCTGGCGGCGCATGATACGCTCCGGCAGATGCGGCACGTCGATGCCTTCGCCCTGGCTCAGCACCACTGCCCGCTCCAGCGCGTTTTCGAGCTCCCGCACGTTGCCGGGCCAGTCGTAGGCGAGCACCGCCTCGAGCGCCGCCTGGGACAGTCGCTTGGGCACCTCGCGGCGACTCGCCGCAACGCGCTTGAGGAACGACTCCACGAACAGCGGCAGGTCGTCGCGTCGGTCGCGCAGCGGTGGCAGGTGCAGCGCGATCACGTTCAGGCGGTAGTACAGATCGGTGCGGAAGCGACCGCGCTTGATCTCCTCCTCGAGATCGCGGTTGGTGGCCGCCACGACCCGCACGTCAACGGGCACCGCTTCGGTTCCACCCACGGGGATCGCCTCGCGCTCCTGCAGCACGCGCAGCAGCTTCACCTGTGTCGCGGCCGACATCTCCCCGATCTCGTCCAGAAAGAACGTCCCGCCGCGAGCCGCCATGAAGAGACCCTGCTTGTCGCGCACCGCGCCGGTGAACGATCCCTTGACGTGACCGAACAGCTCCGACTCCAGGAGACTCTCGGGCAACGCGCCGCAGTTGATCGACAGGAACGCCCCGTCGCACCTGCGCGACAGCTCGTGGATGTAGCGGGCCACGACCTCCTTGCCCGTCCCCGACTCTCCCTGGATCAGCACGGTGCTGTCGGTCGGCGCCACCTGCTCGGCGAGGCGCAGGACCTCCTGGAACACGCGAGACTTCCCGATCGGACGCACCTGCCCCGAGCGCTCGCGCCGGCGCATCTCCTGCTTCAGCTGCTTGTTTTCCGCGCGAAGGCGGCGATGCTCCGCGGCTCGGCGACAGATCGCCAGCAGGTCGTCGTTGGAGAACGGCTTCTGGATGTAGTAGAACGCTCCTTCGTTGACGGCCTGGATCGCGCTCTGCAGCGACGCCTGCGCGGTCATCAGAATCACCGGCGTCTCGGGATCCTGGTCGCGCACCGCCGTGAGGATGTCGATTCCCCCCACCTGCGGCATGCGGATGTCGGTGAGGACGATGTCGGGCATCGTTGCCTTGAGCGACTCGAGCCCCGCCCTGCCGCCCTGCGCGGTGGTCACGTCGAAGCCCTCGTTGCGCAGCAGGATGCGCAGCGCGTCGAGAATGCCGCTCTCGTCATCGATCACCAGAATGGTGGGCGCCGTCATGCCGCTTCCTCTCTTCGCTGGCTGGTCGGAAAGTAGATAGTGAACGTCGCGCCGTGCCCGGGCGCGGACTCGTGCAACACCACGCCCCGGTGCGCCTCGACCGCGCGCTGCACGATGGCGAGGCCGAGCCCGCTGCCGCCCGCGCGCCCCGACACGAAGGGCTGAAACAGTCGACCCCGCACCGATTCTGGGATCCCGGGACCGTTGTCCGCGACGGTCAGGGCGACCGCCGCATCGATCGGCACGACACCCGACAGCTCGTGGGCGGCCGGGCGCCACAGGCGTACCTGGACGCGCACAGCCCCACCAGCCGCCTGCACCGCATTGAGGACCAGATTCCACACCACCCGATGCAGCAGGTCTTCATCGCCCTCCAGGACGGCCGGGCCGCCGGTGAGCTCGATTTCCGCGTCGCCACCGCAGTCGGGATGCGCACGGACCAGCCGGATCGCCGTCGCCGCCACCTCAGCCAGATCCACCTCCCGGTATTGCGTGGCGCGGACCCGCGAGAAATCCAGGAATTCGGTGAGCAGCCGGGACAGGCGATCGCTCTCGCGCACGATCAGGCTTGCGAGAAACTGCTCGTCGGGATGCGCCAGCGCGGTCCGCGCCAGCTGCTCCACCGCGCTGCGGATCGACGCCAGCGGGTTCTTGATTTCGTGCGCCAGGCTCGCCGACAGCTCCGCGACCCCCTCCAACCGCTCCGCGCGCAGCCGCAGCTGCTCCAGGCGCTTGGTGTTCGAGATATCCGTGAAGATCGCCGTGATCCGGGGCATCGCCGCGGGGTCACCGGCAGGCTCGAGTCGGGTGATCGTCACCCCGATCGGGAACGCGCGATCCGGCAGGCGTACCTCGGCTTCGACCCGCTGCGACCGCACCGGCGGCGGGGGAATCGTGGAGAGGGCGGCCGCGAAATCGGGAGCGACCCGCGCCAGCGCGGTGACCACCGGGCGACCCGTCCACCGGGATAGCGGGAACCCCAGCAGCTCCTCCGCCGCCGGGTTGTTGAACAGCAGCCGGCCGCCGCCGTCCACGGTCAGCACCCCGCTGCGCAGCTGGCGCAGCACGTCACCGGCCTCGAGGCGAACCTGCCGCAGCTCCCCGGCCAGCGCCTCGCGCTCCGCCCCCATCAGCGACACCCGGCTCGCCAGATACGCCGTGACGCCCGCCACCAGGGCGAACACGGCAACCTGAATCAGCGTGCTGTGCGTGCTCGACTCAGGGAACCCGAGCACCACGTCGCCCAGGTATGCGAGCGATACCAGACCCGTGACCAGCGCCGTGCTCGTCGGCGTCATGAGCACCGCGGTCACCGCCACCAGCAGCACGTAGAGACCCGCGAGATCGCTGTCCGGGCCTCCCGTCACATGCACCACGACCGTGATGAGCGCGACGTCGTAGACCGCCTGGAGGTACCGGAACGTCCGTCCCGGCTCGCGCCCCCGCACGTGGGTGTGCCAGAACGAGGCGAGGGTGATGCCGAGCGTGACCACCACCAGACCCGACGCCAGCAGCAGGTCGAGCGACGTGGCGACGCGGTACTTCAGCACGGCGGCGAGATAGAGCGCGCTGGCGACCGACAGCCGCCCGATGTACACCCACCGCAGCACGGTCTGCGGCCGCGGAATGGCGACTGGCTCACGGCGCGGCCCGGAGCTCACGGCATCACGCGACGGCCGCGCCGTCACGCGCGGTGCCGGCCGAGTCGAGACAACTGCAAGCTGTTGCGCGGTGGCGGGTTGGGAGGCAGTCGCAGGTGTGGTCGCGAATTCACGGTACAGTATTGGTGGGGGTCTCGCAGAATGCAAGAGAGGGTCACGTCCGGCTAGCCGACCGCACCTGGCCGGTTGCACCCGGGGCCCCCGCGTGGCTCATTTGAGGCCCCGATGGACGCACCAGCGTGAGCCCCTCGCCCCCGACCGCCGGTTCCGCGAGCCGGTCCGCCGTTGCCGCCGCCACCCTGGCATGCGGGGTGCTGATCGCCTTCCAGATGGCCGGCAAGGCCACGCGCGACGCGCTGTTCCTGTCGACCTTCGACGTGGCGGCGCTGCCCGCGATGGTCATCGCATCCGCGCTCGGCGCGCTGGCGCTCGCGCTCGCCGCAGCGCGGGTCCTGCCCCAGGTCACACCGCAGCGCCTGGTGCCGCTGGCACTGCTCGGCAGCGCCCTGCTGCTGGTGGCGGAGTGGTGGCTGATCGGCGGGGCCGCCCACCGGGCCGTGGTGGTGATGGTGTACCTGCATTACGGCGGCCTCGGCGCCCTGCTCATCTCCGGGTTCTGGTCCCTCGTCTCGGAGCGATTCGACCCGCGCACCGCCAAGCGCCACATCGGGCGCATCGCCGCGGGCGGCACCGTCGGCGGGCTCGTCGGCGGTGTCGTGGCCGAGCGGGCAGCGGTCTGGCTGTCGGTGCCCACCATGCTGCTGGTGCTGGCCGGACTGCAGGTCGCCGCGGCCGTGCTGGTGCGGCGCATGCGGACCGAGAGCGCGCCGGTGAGCGCGCTGCCCCCGCCACCCGGGTTCGGCATTCGCACCATCGGGACCACACCGTACCTGCGGGGGCTCGTCGTCGTGGTCCTGCTCGCGGCGCTCGCCGAGGGGTTGATCGACTTCGTGTTCAAGGCGCGCGCCGCACAGACGCTGGGCCGCGGCGAGGAATTGCTGCGCCTATTCGCGGTGTTCTACACCGGCGTGGGGCTGCTCACTGCGATGCTGCAGGCCGTGGCGGCCCGTCCGGCGCTCGAGCGGCTCGGCCTCGCACCCACGGTGGCGCTGATGCCGGGGGCGGTGGCGGCGGGGAGCGCGGCGGTGATGGTCGTTCCGGGGCTCGCCGGCGCCGCGGCGCTGCGGGGGATCGAGACCGTGCTGCGCAACTCGCTGTACCGGGCGGGATACGAGCTGCTGTTCACTCCGCTGGCGGCGGCGGAGAAGCGGGCCACGAAGACCCTGATCGACGTCGGAGCGGTGCGCGTGGGCGACATCGCCGGAGGCGGACTCGTCCAGCTGCTGCTCCTGGTAGGGGGCGTGCACGTGGAGCCACTGCTGCTCGCGGCCAGCACGGCGTTGTCGGTCGCGGCCGTTGCCGCGGCGCTGCGACTGCGCGCCGGATATCTGTCGGCGCTGGAGCGCAGCCTCGTGGCGCAGGCCGTGCGCCTCGATCCCGCGGACGTGCACGATCTGACCACCCGGACGGCGCTCCGCCGCAGCGCCGTCACGATGGCCCTGTCGCGTCCCACCGCGCCCTCACCCCCGGTGGCGGCCGCCCCGCCGCCCGTGCGCCGCGATCCGCTGGCCGAACGCGTGGCCCGGCTGCGCGACCCGGCCAGCGATGTGGTACGCGCGGCCCTCACCGCGGCACCGCTGACCCCGACCCTCGCCGGCCACGTCATCCCGCTGCTGGCACGGGATGATCTCGCGCGCGACGTCGCGGCGGCGCTCCGCCCCGTTGCCGCGACCATCTCCGGCCAGCTCATTGATCACCTGCTCGACCCCGGACAGGATTTTGCGGTCCGGCGGAGAATCCCGATGCTCCTCGCCGGAGTGCCGTCGGAACGGACCGCGGATGGCCTGTTGCGCGGACTCGCGGACTCCCGCTTCGAGGTGCGCTACCGCTGCGGCCGCGCCTTGCTGCGGCTCAGCGAGCGCGACCCGCGCCTGGCGATCCCGGCGGAGCGGGTTCAGCAGGCCGTCCTGGCGGAGGTCGCGGTTGACCGCACCCTGTGGGAAAGCCGGCGCTTGCTCGACGCGGTCGAGGAGGAGGACAGTCCGTCGCCACTGGTGGACGAGCTGCTGCGCAAGCGGGCGGACCGGAGCCTGGAGCACGTGTTCACGCTGCTGGCCCTGATGCTGCCGCGCCAACCGCTCACGATCGCGTTCCGTGGCCTGCACACCACCGACCCGATGCTCCGGGGCACCGCCCTGGAGTATCTCGAGACCGCGCTCCCGGAGCCGATCCGCGTGGGGTTGTGGCCGTTCCTCGAGGACCGCCGTGCGCCGCGCACCGCCGCCCGCCCGCCCGCCGAGGTTCTCGCCGCCCTGGTGCGGAGCCAGCAGTCGATCACCGTCAATCTGGAAGCACTACGCCGCCCCTCGGCAGGCCGCTAGGCGCGTCCCGCCAGCCGCTGATAGCGGCGACCCGCAGCCCACACCGCCGCCAGCCACACGCACACGAGTGCCAGATTGACCAGCGCGAACTGTCGCGGGGCCAGGGCCAGCCAGCCGGCACCCAGGAAGACGAGACCCGCCGACGCGAGGTCACCGGCCACCTTGAAGAACGAGTCGATCGCCTGCTTGGCGGCGTATTTCTGCTCGCGGGTCGTCGGCAGGAAGAGCACGTTCCGCACGGTGTTGTTGAGGGAGTAGTCCGTGGCATTCTCGGCCGTCTTGGCCCAGCGAATCGCGGCCAGCACCGGGAGGAATGCCATCAGCGAGTACGCCACCAGAGAGATGACGGGCAGCACCGCGAGGGCGACGCGCGCGCCACCGTACTTGATGACCCGGGACACGACGAGCAGCTGGAGCACGAGGCCGAGCGCGTTGACGACCGCGAAGAACCCCGAGTAGAACTCACCGATCACCTGGTCCGCCGGCCGTCCCGAGCTGGCCGCAACGGTCGCCATCGTCTTCGAGAGGATGTACTCGCCGTTGGTGTTGACCCAGTTCAACAGCAGGACGATCACGGCGATCAGCAGCAGGTAGCGGTCGGCGAACACCAGCCGGAACGCGGCACCCCGTCCGTGGGTCGGGGCCGCCGGGCGCGCCCCACCTGCGTCGGACACGGCGAACTCCCCTGTCGCCGCCGGGAGCTCCGCCGTGGTATGCGGGACCGGCAACCCGGCCTCGGTGCGCGCGCGCTCCCGCGTGTCCACCGCGTTGGTCACCAGCAGACCGGCCCACAACGCGGCGGCCGCGCCGAGGAGGGTGGTCATCACTCCCGCGTGGGAGATCACGACGCCGGCTGCCACGCTGCCCAGCACCGCTCCCAGGGAAGCGCCGAAGGCCACGATCGGGAACAGCCGCTCGCCTTCGTCGGTCGAGTACACGTCATTGGCGAAGGACCAGAACTGGGCCACCGCCATCACGTTGAAGATCCCGACCCACAGGAAGAAGGGAATACCGACGTCCACCCCCATCGTCCCGAGCGCGAAGAACGCGATCAGGCAGGCGACGAAGAACAGCGTCACCCGTCCGATGAGGCGGCGGCGGGGAAGGCGGGCGGCGAGACGGCCATAGGCGGGGACGGCGCCGAGCAGCAGGATTGCCAGCGCCGCCGAGGCATAGCTCTCGACTTCTGCGCCGGCGCCGCTCAGGATGAGCGCCTTGCGCGCGGGCTTGATCAGATAGTACGCGAACAGCACCAGGAAGACATTGGCAGCGAGCAGCAGCGCGGTCGCGCTCTCACCCGCCCGCACGTCCGTGAACAGCCGCAATGCGCGGTCGAGCGGACCGGGCCGGCCACCTCCCAGGGCGGCGGCTTCGCTCACAGCGATCCCGGCGCGTCAGCGAACAGCCCGTCGCCGTCGGGCGTTGCACCCGCAGCGATGGCGGGCTGGTGCGCCGTCCACCACTGCGCCGCCCGCTCGGCGGTCCAAGGCTCGGCGATCGGCACCTCCGCGAGGCGGCGCGCCAGATCGTCCATGTCCGCGGGGCGGTCTTCCGGCCGCTTGGCGAGGCACGCCAGCACGACCGCGTCGAGCCCCGGCGGAATGGCCACCTCGCTGGCGCTCGAGGGCGGCAACGGCTGCTGCTCGAGGTGCTTGTGCAGCATCGCGAGGGCGTTGTCAGCCTCGAACACCAGCCGGCCGCTCAGCAGCCAGTACGCCACGCATCCCAGCGCGTAGATGTCCACCCGCCGGTCGACCGCCGCCTGGTCGAGCACCAGCTCCGGCGCCATGAAGGCGGGCGTCCCGGCCAGCGACTCGGGAGACGTGAGCTTGGTGCGCTCCTGCCCGCGTTCCGTGATGGACTTCACGAGACCGAAGTCGAGCACCTTGACGAAGTCCACGGCACGGGCCAGCCGGCAGGTATAGAGATTCGACGGCTTGACGTCCCGGTGCACCAGGCCGCGGTCGTGCGCCTCGGCCAGCGACTCGCATGCCTGGCGCAGCAGGTGCACCGCGCGCTCGGGCGGGACGGGACCGAACCGCTCCACCAGCTGGTCCAGTGTGAGACCGTCGAGCAGCTCCATCACGAGATAGAACGTCCCGTCCTCGCCGACGCCGAAATCGTACAGCTCGATGGTGTGCGGCGACCGCAGCGCGGCGGCGGCGGCCGCTTCGCGCTGGAAGCGCTTCACGAGGACCCGTCCCTCGTCGGGAGAGCGCGCCCCCAGCACATCCGGGCGGACGAGCTTGATGGCCGCGGGCCGCGCCAGCAGACGGTGGGTCGCGCGGTAGACTTCGCCCATTCCCCCGCTCGCGACGAGTTCGCCCACGCGATAGCTGCCGAGCTCTCGTGCCGCCGACACCTCGCGCCCCAGCGACGTGATGATGTGCGCCGGGATCACGGCGAGCGACGCCGCGATGAGGTTGGGCACCGTGGCCCAGGCAACCGCCGACGCCCCCCCCACGATCGGCACCCCCCAAGCCGCTGCCAGTGCGTAGCCCACGGGATCCATCAGCGCGGCGGCAAACGCCGCGAGCATGGTGCGTCCGGGGGTACTCGGCGCGATCGCCGGGTACACCAGAATGACGAGCACCATCCACGACATGCCCTGTGGATACGCGGTCTGGCCGCTGGCGCCGTTCCACAGGCCGATCAGGAAGGCGGTGAACACCTCGTACAGCAGGCCGACGTTGAGCAGCCGATACGGGGTGGCGTGCAGGCGGCCGGCAAGCCATGCCATGGCGAGCGACGACGCCGCGCCGACCCCGGCAATAGGCGCCGCGGGCCACGGCCACGCGTCGCTCAACAGCGGCATGGTCCGCAGCGCCGCCTGCCGGTGATACAGCACGTTCATCACGACGCCGATGACCCAGACCGCGCCCGCGGCCAGGGCGGCGATGCCGACGCGGCGGCACGACTGCTCCAGCAGATCGGACGGAAGCGTCCGGACGTGCCGCCCCGACCCCCGTCGCGTCGGGGTGCGTGGAGCCGGCAGGAAGCGCTCGCTCGACATGGTCAGTAGGAGAATCCGGCACCGAAGTACACGCCGGTGCGCTCGGCGCTCCGCGCGACGGCGATGCGCAGAATGTTGGTCGGTCGGACGATCGACACCCACACGCCGCCACCGAACGCGCCGTGCCACCGGCTGGACCGCTCGCCCTCGACCCAGACGCGCCCGACATCGCCGAGGGCCAGCGCGCCGATATCGCCCGGGAGCAGCACGAAATACTGGCCAAAGCGGACGCGGACCTCCCCGTTGGCCCACGCCGCGGCATCGCCGCCATAACGATGCTGGCGCCCGAGGCGCACCGTTCGCTCATCGCCGATGAACGCCGCCTCGTGGAACGGATAGTGACCCCGGACCGTGCGGCCCCCCACCCGCAGGGCGATCGTCGGTCGCAGCGGCAGGGTCCGGCCCGTGAGGTAGCCGGTGATCTCGCCGTGCAGCTCACCGAACGCCGAGTCCACATCCCACACCGGCGGATACCACGCCGCGCCCACGAGCAGACGGCCACCGATCGAGGGTCGCACGCCGTCGTCCCGGCCGTCCCACTGCAGCTCCGCCCGCAGGCCGACCTGCCCGAAGTTCCCCGCTCCGTACGGCGGGGCGAGCGCAATCAGCCGTCCAGGCGTGTCGCGCGTGTCGGCGTACCGCAGCGTCGCGCCGAGGGCGAGCTCGGGACGCCCGAGGGGGAGCACGACGGAGGGCTGCAGCAGGACGGTCGCCTGGTTGACCCGATAGAACTCGTCGCTCGCCGAGGCGTCGGTCTCGTTGCCGATGCCGTGGTAGCGGATCACCTCGAGACCCGATACCAGGGCGGTCACCTCGGCGCGGCGGCGCGAGCTGGCCCGCCGGAACACTCCGGCGAAGTCCGCGCGTCCGGTGCGCGCCGCCGTGGCGTAGCCGGCGCGGACCCGCACGCGCGACGCATCCGGGAGCTTGCGGAACCCGTAGCCCGTGCGTAGCGCCCCGCCGCCGAAAACGAAACCGAGATCGGGAGCTGAGGCCACCACCACCATCGGCTGCCATCGCGAGCCCCAGTCCCGCGGCGGGAGATCGGTCGGACCGGACTTCGGAGGAGGCGTGTAGCGGCGCCGATCCACGCGGGGACGTCCCGGCCCGCTGGCCCGGTCCGCGCCCGATGCGTGGAACCGCACGCCACCCGCGGCGGAGGAATCGATCAGCACGTCGTCGCCGCTGCCCACGACGCGCAGCCTGATCCGATCGGGGCCGTCGCCGCGCACCAGCACGCGGTCCGGTCCGTTGCCGAGATAGAAGCGCACTTCCCTGGTCTCACCGGGCGCGAACCGGCGCCGGAAGTAGGTGGTCCCGGCGGCGAAGACGCGCACGTCGAGCGACCCGTCCACCCCTCGCTCCACCACCGCCGTGTCGGCGTCCGCGGTCGCGATGACCTCCACGGTGCGCGCCAGCCAGCGGTAGTAGGCCGCGGCGGCGTCGGCGAGCGCGTCGCGCCGGGCCCGCAGCGCCCGCTCCAGCCACCGGCCCCGGAGCGCATAGTGCTCAGCCGGCATGGCCGCTGCCGCCGCGGCGATGACCGAATCCGTGAGATGGGCCCGGATGTCGCCCACGATGGAGTCCCACGCGGGCCGATCGAGCTCAACCAGGAACCGGCGGTCGAGCTCCCGCCCCGTCCACGCCCATGCCCACACGGGCCCATAACCAGGCCCGAACTTGCCCAGCTCGGGCGCCTGCACCCGGGCCACCGCGAGCATCAGGCCGTCGTAGCGGACGAAGGCCTGGTCGCGATCCTCGGGAATCACCACCCAGCGCGTCGGTCGCGCGTCGTCGAACCGCGCGAACCGAAACTGGTCGCGGTGGCGATCCCAGTCCCCGATGAGGAGGTCCAGCAGTCGTGCGCGCAGGAACGCGCGCGTATCGAGACGGTCCCCAGGTCCCCGATCGGCGCGCGCCACCAGCTCCTCGCCGGCAATCACCTCGCGCGCGCCCGCCAGGGCAGGCGCGCCGCCGTCCACCACGGCTCGCACCTCGAGGAACCCCAGCGTGCCCGCAAAGCGCTCCCGGAACGGACCGAGCGCAGGCGCGTCGGGCAGCACCACGAGCCTCGGCACGGTGTGGAGCAGCCCCACCGCGTCCATCAGCGGCACCGCCACCGCGGGCCCACTCGGCAGGGCGGCGGAGGTCTGGTCCTGGACCAGATCCTCTACGAAGGTGCCGCGCAGCTCGGGCGGCAGCACGCCGATGTCCTTGTCCACCGAGCGGAAGCCGTAGCGCAGGCCGTCCGCCCCGACGAACCGCAGCGATTTGGTCTGCATCCCGCCACCCGCGGTGGTGGGCGTGAGCCCGCCGCCCCACGTCCCGAGGTCCACCACCGGCGCGCGGATCGGCGTGGTCCAGAGGTCGCGGTAGTCGCGTCCGAAGAGGAGCCGCCGCAGCGCACTGGCGCCGTACTGTGGCCCGGGTGCGATCGCCGTATCGCCGCTCGTCTGGGCCGTGCCCGGCTGCGCGGCAGCCAGGGCAACGGCCAGCACGATCCCCGCCCCGCGGCGACGCACCGTCATCCACCGGTGCGGAAGACGACTCCCACGAGCACGCTCCACTGTCCACCGCGCCGATCACTGCCCGGCTCGGGGTTGCCGTTGGTGTTTGCGTCTCCCA
>QKHC01000014.1 GCA_003251175.1 Gemmatimonadota bacterium | reverse complement strand
ATCCGCGCGACGGCGTGCTTCTCCATGTACTCCGACATGTCGAGCCGGACGAGGGCGCGCTCGTCGTCGAACAGGAATTCGGCCAGGGCCCGGGCGGTCTCCGTCTTCCCCACGCCCGTGGGACCGAGGAAGATGAACGACCCCGTGGGACGGTTGGGATCCTGCAGACCGGCGCGCGCCCGCCGCACGGCGTTCGACACCGCCGCCAGCGCCTCCGGCTGCCCGATCACACGCCGACCCAGCTCTTCCTCGAGCCGCGTGAGCCGCGCGCGCTCCGACTCGAGCATGCGCGCGACCGGGATGCCGGTCCACTTGGCGACGATCTCGGCGATGTCCTCTGCTTCGACCTCTTCCTTGAGGTAGCGGGCAGTCCGCTGGATCTCGTGCAGCTTCTTCTCCCACTCGCCGATCTCGCGCTCCAGCGCCGGGATCGCCCCGTACGAAATCTCCGCGGCGCGCTGCAGATCGCCCCGACGGGTGGCCTGGTCGGCCTCGATGCGCAGCTGCTCGAGCTCCGCTTTCTTGGTCTGCAGCGCGCCGATCGTCTCCTTCTCGAGCTGCCACTGCGCTTTCATTGCATTCGATCGCTCCCGCAGCTCGGACAGCTCCTCTTCGACCTTGGCGCGCCGTTCCCTGGACGCGGTGTCCTTTTCCTTTTGCAGGGCGGCGCGCTCGATTTCGAGCTGAACGATCCTGCGCTCGACCTCGTCGATCTCCTGGGGCAGCGAATCGATCTCGATCCGGAGCCGGCTCGCCGCCTCGTCCACGAGATCGATGGCCTTGTCCGGGAGAAAACGGTCGCCGATGTAGCGATGGGACAGCGTCGCGGCCGCGATGAGCGCATTGTCGGTGATGCGCACGCCGTGATGCACCTCGTAGCGTTCCTTCAGGCCGCGCAGAATCGCGATGGTGTCCGCGACCGACGGCTCCCCGACCAAGACCGGCTGGAAGCGCCGCTCCAGCGCGGCATCCTTCTCGATGTGCTTGCGATACTCGTCGAGCGTCGTGGCTCCCACGACGTGCAGCTCCCCCCGCGCCAGCGCGGGCTTGAGCATGTTCGCCGCATCCACCGCGCCCTCGGCCGCCCCCGCGCCGACCAGGGTGTGCAGCTCGTCGATAAACAGGACGTAGCGGCCTTCGTTCTCGGTCAGCTCCTTGAGCACCGCTTTGAGCCGCTCCTCGAACTCACCCCGGTATTTGGTGCCGGCGATCAGGGCCCCGAGATCGAGCGCCACCAGGTGCTTCTGCTTCAGCGAATCCGGTACGTCCCCGTTGACGATCCGCTGCGCCAGCCCCTCCGCGATGGCCGTCTTCCCGACGCCGGGCTCGCCGATGAGCACGGGGTTGTTCTTGGTCCGCCGCGACAGGACCTGCATCACCCGCCGCACCTCCTCGTCCCGACCGATCACCGGATCGAGCTTGCCACGGCGCGCCAGCTCCGTGAGGTCGCGGGTGAAGCGCTGCAACGCCTGGTACTTCTGCTCAGGCTCCTGGTCGGTCACCTTGTGCGACCCGCGGATGCCCTGCAGCGCCTGCAGCAGCTGGTCGCGATCCACGCCCGCCGCCGACAGCAGCTGCCGCGCGGTGGTTCCCTTTTCCTCGGCGAGTGCCAGCAGCAGATGCTCGGTGGACACGTAGGCGTCGTCGAGGTCCTTCGCGTCCCGGTCCGCGCGGTCGAGCACCGCGGACAACTCGCGGGCGAGATGGGGCTCGGCCGCGGCGCCGCGCTGCTGGGGAAACCGCTCGATTTCGCGGTCCGCCTCAGCCGTCAGGTGAGTCACGTTGAGACCCACCTTCTGCAGCAGGGGAACGACGATCCCCTCCTCCTGCCCCAGCAGTGCGCGGAACAGGTGCGCGTCATTCACCACCGGGTTCCCGCGGGAGCGCGCCAAACGCGCTGCCTCCTGCAGTGCCTCCGCGGCCTTCACCGTCAGTCGGTCTGGTCGGATCATGGTGACCTGTCCTGGGGCAACTCGCATACCGAAAAAAGGTGCCGTTTCGGCAGGAAGGACGTCAAAAGGCGCCGGGGATACGGATCCCCGGCGCCTTCGTTCGACCGCGTGACGGCAGCGGACGCGGCTACTTCATCACGATCATCTTGCGCGTGAACCGCCGTCCGTCCACCACGAGCTGGTAGATGTACACGCCCGACGCCGCCTCTTTCCCGGTATTGAGGATCTTGCCGTCCCAGTAGGCGGCATACTCGCACCCCGCGGGATTGGCGCACGCCAACTCCACGCTCTCCAGCGGCTCGCCGGACCCCTGGAGAATCGGGACCGCGACGAGCTGCGCCAGCACGTTGTACACCTTCAGCGTAACCTTCGGCCGGTGACCATTTTCGAACACGTCCGCGCTGAGGCGGAACGGGATCGTCGTCGCCGGATTGAAGGGGTTCGGGTAATTCTGCCGCAAATCCACCGCCGGCGGGGGCTGACTGCCTTGACCCCACGACGTCCGTACCCCAACCGCCCATAGCCCGAGCCCCAACCCCAACACCACCCAGGCGAACCGCTTCATCTGAAGCCTCGAACGATAAAGGTTCCTCGGACCGCTCTCCTTGTGACAGTTGGTGCGAAACGAGTGCGACGCGCACGCCGCCTTCGGAAGCTAAGTGGCGCCACGCGGGTCCGTCAAGCGCACCAGGGTTCTCGCGTCTCCATCGCGGCGTGTCAGTCCCCGTCGATCCGCCCATTCCAGCAGCGGAATCAGATACTTCCGTGTCAATCCGAAACGCGCTCGTAACTGCGCCGGAGTCGCACGCACCAGCTCCGCGAGGGTCTCGGTGAGGGCGGCGCGAAACCGGCGCAGTCCCTCGGGATCGGCATACCGCTCGGGATCCATCTGTTCTACCCGTCCCTCCCGCGCGAGGTTCGCCAGCAGCGCCCGCACGGGCGCGTCGGGGAATTCCCGCATCAGCTCGGCAATCGTGGGCACCTCCCAGCCGGCGTCCCCCAGCCGCCGAGCCAGCCGCTCGCGCTGGTCCGCCACGGCGCCCACGACGGCGACCGCGAAATCGGGGCGTCGCACCACCGCCCCCTCGGCCACCAGCAGCCGCTTGCGTACCGCCAGATCCAGCGCCAGGTCCGCGACCGTCGCAGGCACCCCCTCCCCTGCGCCCGCCGTCCCTACGGTCGCGCGCAGCGCCTGCCGCGACATGCCCGGTTCCAGGGGGTGACCCGCATGATGGGCGTCCACCAGTGTCGCCAGGCGCTGTCCCTCCGCCACCACTGCGGCCCGCGCCACCACGAGCTCCCCCGTCGTGAGGACGCCCTGCCCCAGGGCGGCGAGCACCCCGGGGACCTGGCCGGGGGTGACGCCTAGGCGCACCGGCAGCGAGCGCGTGTCGACCCCGAGCAGTCCCGCGGCATCGATCCACGCGCGGACGCGCTCCGCCGGCGACAGCCCGCCCAGCGCGATCGCCGCCCGACCCGGGGTCCAGCGGGGGAACGGATCAGTCACGATCCCGCCTCCGATGGTGGTGACCGGGGAGAAGCTGCGCAGGACGAACCGATCCCCTCCCCGGGCCACCAGCGGTCGCTCGAGCGCGAGGCGGGCGAGGCTGCGCCCGCCCGGCTCGAGCGGCCGCGCCATGACGACCCGTGCCAGCACTTCCGCCGTGCCCAGGTGGACCCGCACGCGCGTGCGGTGCGCCAGGGGGCGCGGGGCGCCCGGCAGCAGCTCGATGTCCGCTTCCAGACGTGTGGTGGCGCGCCATCCGTCACCGGTTACCGCCACATCGCCGCGCGTAATCTCCTCCCGTCGCACACCGACCAGCGCGAGGGCGGTGCGGCGGCCGGGCAGGGCCCGGTCCGTCGCCGCGCCGTGTGCTTCAATCGAGCGGACGCGCGCATCGCGGCCGGCGGGGAGGAGCTGCACCGCCTCGCCGACCGAGAGCGTCCCGGACCAGGTGGTGCCCGTCACCACGGTCCCGGCTCCGGCCACGGCGAACGCCCGATCGATGGGTAGCCGATACAGATCGACTTCCGCGCGCTGCTCGAGATTCCGGGCGATGCGGCGCACCGCGCTACGTACCTCGTCGAGCCCCTGCCCCGTGACCGCCGAGCACACGACCGGCGCCTCCCAGTGCACCCGGCTCGCCGTCAGCCGCGTCGTCAGCTCAGCCCGGACGAGATCGAGCCACTCCCGCTCCACGAGATCCGCCTTCGCCAGCACGGGCACGCCGTGGCGTACACCGAGGAGCTCGAGGATCGCCAGGTGTTCCTCGGTCTGCGGCATGGTGCCCTCGTCGGCCGCCACCACGAGCAGCGCCACGTCGATGCCCGTCGCTCCCGCCACCATGTTGCGGACGAATCCCTCGTGACCGGGCACATCCACGATGCTCGCCGTGATGTCCTCACCCACGGCGAACGGTGCGAAGCCCAGGTCGATCGTGATCCCGCGCCGCTTTTCCTCCTCCCAGCGATCCGTGTCGATGCCGGTGAGCGCGCGTACCAGCGCCGTCTTGCCGTGGTCAATGTGGCCGGCAGTGCCGACTACGACGCGGCGTCCCATGAGCGCCTGGTCCAGAAGTCGAGCGCATGGAGGGCGCCCGCCTCACCGTAGTGGTGGCGGACGAAGCGGGCGATGAGTCGGCGATGCGCCGCGGCGTGGGCGGCGTCAAGGGTGGGCAATGGGTGCGCCGGGTCGACCAGCGCGCGCAGATCGCGGTAGGCAGTCGGGGGCAGGCGGATCACGCCTCGCGCCGCGGCGCAGCGCGGGCACAACACCCCGCCCTCGGCGATCGAGAATGGTACGCTGCGAGCCGGATCGGGCTCGAGCGGCGTTCCGTCACGCGCGCACCGGGCCAGGGACGGCTCGAACCCCAGTGCGCCGAGCACGCACCAGGCGGCGCGCAGCGCGGCTGCATCCACGTCGGCGGCGGGAGCCGTCACGAGGGAGGTCAGCCCTGTAGTGAGCGCGTCGTAAGCTCCCGGCAACGGCGCGGCAGGCGCCATCCGCAGCACGATCTCGGCGATGGCAGCGGCACCGGCACAGCGGGCGACGTCGCGCGCGAGCCCCCGACGCAGATCGATGAGATCGAACGCGCCGAGGACCTGGAGGTCACGCGACTCGCGGTGATAGAGATGCGCGACACCCTCGCTGAGCCACTCCAGCCCCGCTCCGAAACGGCTGCGCGGTCGCAGCGCGCCCTTGGCGATGGCGCTCTGGACGCCGAGATCCCGCGTGGCCAGCCGCACGATCTTGGACGTCTCGCTGTATCGCCAGGCCTGCAGCACGACGGCGGGAGTGGTGACGGGGGCCACGGGGCTCCGCCGAGGTCAGTTCGGCGCCTCCAAGACGAGGTACTTGACGTCGTCCCGGGCGACCGCGCGCAACCAGGCCACCAGCGCGTCGATACGGTCGGGCGGCTGGGTGCCGCGGCGCCCGACCATGCGGCGCGTCACCAGCAGCTCCCGACCCTCCTGCCGATACTCCGAGGTGTACGCGCCGAACTCACTGGACGCCGCGATGCCCTGCGGGAGCCGCGCGCGCCACCCCTCGGGAAGGCGCAGGCGAAACTCCGAGATCTCCTCGACCGGCCCGATCACCGCCGCCACATCGATGGGATAGCGGCGTGGCCCCCGGCTCTCGAGGTCGGCGACCAGACCCGGGGAGGCATATTCGCGCAGCGGTAACGTGAGGATATGAGTCCCGCCGGCGCTCTGCACCGCCCGCGTCGTGCGCAGCGAGACGGCGATGCGCGGCGTCGCCGTCAGGTCACGCCCGTTGAACACCGCCACGCTGTCCCCCTGCGCGCCCTCGTAGACGCTGTTTGCCACCGCCCGTGCGAGCTGCTGACGCTCGCTCGCCGTGAACTCCCGGTTGAACGCTCCGCGCAGCGCATACTGCTCCGTGCCCGTCCGCGTCTCGCTGTACCGGCCGGCGAACACACCCTCGGGAGACAGCTCACCCTCGATGCGGATCTCCGTGCGGTTGGTCGTGGCCGAATCGAGCGGCAGCGTGACCTCTTCCCCCGTCCCGCCCTCGCGCACGACCAGGGCAAACTCGCCCTGCTCGGACGGGGGCAGCTCGCCCCACGGCGTCAGCTCCGAGGTGAGGTCGACGTAGCGATAGCCCCCGTCGGGACGGGCCACCGCGGCGATCATGTGGTTGAACTGCAGGATCGACGGCAGCTCGCGGTCAACGCCGCCGGTACCCGACAGCAGCACCGGATAGGCGCGGACGCCGAGACGCCGGGCCAGGGCGATGAACAACGTCGCCTTGTCCTTGCAGTCGCCATAGCGCGTCTGCAGGACGGCGGCCGGGGTGCGTGGCTGGTAGCCACCGATGCCGAGCGACAGGGAAACGTAACGGAAGTCCTGCGCCACCCAGCGGTGTACGGCTCGCAGCGAGTCCTCGAGCGTAGCTGCACCAGCCACGACACGGGTCAGCTGCTGCTCGAGCTCCGGCGTGAGCGCGTAGCGATCCCGCGACAGCCCCGAGTACCACCGCGCGATATCGTTCCACCCGATGCGGCCGGCCACCGTGATGCCGACGTACACGTCGTTCGGCACGGCGGCGTACGGTTCACCATCCACCGGCGGCACATCCTGGGTGGCCCACACGTAGGTGCGGCGCCCGCCGCGCGTGGTGATGTCCCGCGGCGCGCGCCAGTTTTCCTCCTTGATCCGCGGCGTCAGCAGCTCGGGAACGTCCACGATGAAGCGGGAGCGGCGCACCAGGCGCCCGGTTGTCACCCGCCACCCGGAATAGAAGTCCCCCGCGAGCACCGGCTTGAACTGCACCGTGGTCCAGCTGAAGTCGAGCAGCGTGCCGGGCTCGATGCCCCCGATCGTCACACGCCGGATGCGGCTGTCGGAGTACACCGGCGCCTCGAGTGCCACCGGGGCCAGCGATTCCTGCTCATGGGTCGGCCCTTCGGCCACCACGGTGCCGTCGGTGCGCAGCACCCGGATCCAGTTGACGGTGAGCGACTCCCGATCCGCCGTGTAGCCGAAGGTCTGCTCGCCCCAGCGCTCGGCGCCGTCCTTGGTCAGGATCTGGACGATCTGGCGATACGTGCGACTGCCACGCCCGTCCGCCTCGAACCGCAGCACACCGTCATCGAGGAGGTACACGAAGTCCTCCCCGGTGTGCTCGGCCGGGTCGACGGCGAGGTGGTAGATCGTATCCGGATCGACGGACGGATCACCGGCCGGCGTGATACGCGGCGCCTGCGCCGCGGCCTGCACGCCGGCAGCGGCGAGGAGGGTGACGAGCGATATGAAGCGCCACCGGCTGGCAGCTGGGGTTCGAACAGGGGTCATTATTGAATATTAACCCCGTCCGGTGCCCCGCGGTTCACGACGGCAGCCGGGCCTCCAGCGTCAGCACCACCGCCCGCCCCGGCGCACGAAAGCCCCACACCTCTTCGTAGCGGGCGCCGAGGAGATTGTCGAACCGCAGCCGCGTGGTCACGGCGGGGCCCCGGCCCAGATCCGCGGCAGCGGTCAGACCGACCAACCCGTAGGGTGCGAGACGCACCCGGCTGAACGGGAAGCCCGAGAAATCCAGGTCCTCCCGCGCGCTGACGACGCGCACCTCGGCACCGAGGCTCCAGCGACCCGCCGGCGTCCATGCCACCAGGGCATGACCGCTGTGGGCGGGACGCCGCAGCAGCCGCTCGCCGGCAGCCAGCGGCGTGCCGGCCCCCGGCTCGAACCCGGGATCGGTGACCCTGGTGACCAGATACGCATACCCGAGTCGGGTGCTGATGGCCGCGCCCAGGTGCCAGCGCCCGCTCGCCTCGATACCGTTCGCCAGGGCGCCGCCGATGTTGAAGTAGTTGCTCGAATCGGGCGGCGCGGGGGCGAAGGTGTACTCCACGAGATCGGTGAAGCGCTGGTTGAAGTAGGTGATGACCACGGTGACCTGGCGGCGGAACAGGTCCTGTTCGATCCCGATCTCCCAGCTCCGCGAGCGTTCCGGGGCCAGGTCGCGGTTGCCCACCGTACCGGCGCCGCCATACTGCTCGATGAAGCTGGGCTCCTTGAACCCCGTCCCCACCGCCGCCCGGACTCGCGACCCCGCACCCAACTGCCAGGAGAGGCCCGCGCGGCCCGTGAGCGCGGTGCCGAAACGCTCGTTGTCTTCGAGCCGCGCGCCCGCAGACAGCGACAGACGGGAATGGACTCCCGCCAGGGCCTGCAGCGAGTAGGCGAGGGTGTGTCGCACGGCGTCGACCGTGTCGCCGAACCGGCCGAAATCAGACTCCACCACGCCGGACTGGCGCAGCCGTTGCCGCTCGAAGTCGACGGCACCGCTGATCACGGTCGCGGGGCCAGCCCACCAGTCGAGTCGGGCGCCCGCCCCGGTCCGCCGGGTCTCGGAGCGGCTGCGCGAAGCGTAGACCCCAGCGGTATCGGCAGGGCCGTCCGGGGCGTCGTCGTAGCGGGCATCCGTGTCGTGCCAGGCGAGCTGCGCCCGCGCCGCGAGGGCGGGGCTGAACCGATGCTCCACCGCGAGACCCAGCGTGGGCCCACGTTCACCGCGGACCTGGTTCGAATCCACCGCGCGGCCCGCCCCATCCGTCGGGAAGTGCGCCGTCGCATCACCCCAGCGCATGGTGAGCGCCAGGTCGGTCGCGGCATCCGGAGTCAGCCGCAGCGCGCCGACGGCGGTGCGATTCTCGTAGGAGTTGTTGAACGGGTAGATCCCGTCGCCGCGCGTCCCGCTGGCCGCGACCGTGTACGACACCCGCCCGTGGGCACCGGCCAGCGAGCCCGCGAGGCGGCCCGACCCGTAGGTGCCGCCGCCAGCCTCGAGTGATCCCCGCGTCGGCCCCTGCTCCCGCCGCGTGAAGATCTGGACCACGCCGGTGACGGCATCCGAGCCGTAGAGTACGCTCACCGGGCCGCGCACGATCTCGATGCGATCGATCGCGTCGGTCGTGAGATAGGCGAAGTCGAACGCGCCGCCTGGCGCGTTCACCGGCACACCGTCCACGAGCACCTTGACATAGTCACTCTCGCCGCCGCGCACGAAGAGCGACGTCTGGCTGCCATAGGATCCCGCGCGGGCCGCCGCCACGCCCACGACGTCGCGGAGCGCGTCCGCCACGGAGCGGATCCCCCGCGCGACCAGGTCCTCACCGCGGAGTACCGTCACCGCCGCCGGGACGGCATCCCGTGACATCGGCACTCGCGTGGCGGTGACCACCACGGGTCGCAGCACCACCGTGTCTCGCTGCTGCGCCACCGCCGGAACGGTCCAGCACGCAACGATCACCGGGAGGACAGCTCTCATCCTGACGACTCCCTTGTGCGCAGAGGAACGATCTGCGGCGCCCCCTCGAACGGCGCGATGGCCACCGGCCACTCAAACACCCGCGCGACGCGCTCGCGAGTGAGCACGTCGGCCGGCCGCCCCTGCCCCACCGAATGACCGCGGTGGAGCACGAGGACACGATCAGCGAACCGAGCCGCCAGGTTGACGTGATGGGTGATCAGCAGCACGCCCGGACCGCCCACACCAGCGAGGCGGCGCGCCCGCTCGAACAACTCCATCTCGTGGCGCAGATCGAGCGATACCGTCGGCTCGTCGAGCACCAGCAGCCGTGGCTCCTGGGCGAGAGCGCGTGCCAGCCGCACGCGCTGATACTCACCGCCTGACAGCGTGTCGATCCAGCGGTCGGCCAGGTCCTCGGCGTCCACCGCGGCGAGCGCGCGCGCGGCCGCGCGGTAATCGCCCTGCCCGGCTCGCGCCCACGGCGACAGGTGCGGGTAGCGTCCCAGCAGCACGGCGTCCCGCACGCGCAACGGGAACGCCTGCTCCTCGCGTTGCGGCACCACCGCGACGATCCGGGCGAGGGCACGCGGTGTCCAGGTGTGCACCGGCCGGCCGGCCACCAGAACGCTTCCGGCCATGGGGCGGACCGCGCCCAGGGCGACGCGCACCAGGGTCGTCTTGCCGCTGCCATTCGGCCCGAGGACAGCGACGAACTCGCCCGGCCCGAGCCCGAGTGAAACGCCCTCGAGCGCGGCGCGCGGCGCGCCTGGATAGCGAAAGCTCACCTCGCGCAGCTCGAGGATCACGCGGCCGTCCAGCGCCGCAGCAGCAGCGCGAATACCGGCACACCCACCAGCGCCGTCACGATGCCGACCGGCAGCTCACGCGGTGCGACCGCCGTCCGCGCCAGGGTGTCGGCGAAAGTGAGTAATGTGCCCCCTCCGACGAACGCGGCGGGCAACAGCACCCGGTGCCGGTGACCCCACACGAGCCGCCCCAGATGCGGCACGACCAGCCCGACGAACCCGATGACGCCGGAGACAGCGACCGCGGCCGCCGTGAGCAGCGAGGCGGCGAGATACACACGCCGTTTGACGCGCTCGACGTCGGCGCCTAGGTAGCGGGCGGGCTCCTCGCCAAGAGCCAGGAGATCGAGCGGCCGAGCGGCCGCGGCAAGCACCGCCACCGGAATCGGGACGTAGAGCGCCATCACGCCGAGGGTCTGCCACGAGGCGCCGGAGAGGCCCCCCCACAGCCACAGGAACGCGTTGCGCAGCTGGGTCGCCTCCGCGAGCGACACAATCGCGGTCGTGACGGCGGCCGCGAAGGCCCCCACGGCGACCCCCGCCAGCAGCATGATGCGGGGGTCGAGCGCCCCTCCCGCCACCAGTCCCAGGCGGTACACGAGCGCCATGGCGACCAGGGCACCGGCGAACGCCGCCACCGGGAGACTCCAGGGACCGCCCCACCCGAGTGCGATGGCGAGGACCGCGCCGAGGCTCGCCCCTCCCGACAGACCCAGCAGGAACGGGTCCGCCAGCGGGTTGCGCAACAGCCCCTGCAACCCCGTCCCTGCGCTGGCGAGCGACCCACCCACGATGAAGGCGAGCAGCGTCCGAGGGAGGCGCAGCTCCCGGACGATGGGCGAAGCCAGGAGCTCACCCCACGGGATACTCGCGGGACCGATGGCCACGCCGCTCGCGAGGGCGGCGACCGCCAGCACCGCCAGCACCGTCCATCTCACGGCGCGCGGCGTCCCGGCATCAGGCGCCGCAGCTCGGTCACGGCTTCTGGCGCGCGCGGCGAGGGACGGCCGAACAGCGCGGCGGGCAACATCAGCAGCCGACGCTCCCGCACGGCGGGCACGACACGCCATTCGGGCCGATTGACCCAGGCTGGCAGCGGCGACGTCGCCGAGTCCGCGAGCAGCACGATGACGTCGGGGTCGCGGGCCGCGAGGGTCTCGAGCGACACCGCCGCCGACGCCGCCCTGATGTCATGAAACACATTGTGGGCCCCGGCAAGCCCCGCGAGCTCGTCGAGATAGCTGCCGGAGCCGATGATCGTGGGGGGGGTGTCCCACACGACGAAGGCGATGCGCGTGTCACCCTCGGGCACGGGTCCGGCCAGGAGGCTGTCGAGCGACGCCGCAATGGAGTCGGCAGCCGCCACGCGGTCAGTGAGGCGGCCCAGCAGTCTCGCGTGCCGGGCGACGTCGGCGTGACGATCCTGGCGCAGCAGCAGGGTGGCGATGCCGAGCCGCTCCAGTTGCTCCGCCGCCGTCTCGTTGAGCGGCGAGCGATACAGCACCACGAGATCGGGGGCGCGGGCGACGACCGCTTCGAGATTGGGATTGAGGCCGTCACCCAGATCCGGGACGGCGAGCGCCGCCGGCGGGTAGCGGCACCAGGTGGTGCGACCGACGAGACGGTCACCCGCCCCGATCGCGAACACCAGCTCCGTCACCGACGGAGCCAGCGAGACGATGCGCTGCACCGGGACGTCGACCTGAACCTCTCGCGCCGCATCGTCCACAACGGCGACGTGACCGGCGCGGTCAGGCGACCGCCCGCATCCGAGCAACAACGCGAGCCCGGCAACGATCGACCGGCCGCCGTGCGTCTGGCACATCAGGCAAACGACCCACCCCCCGACGATCGGAGGATGGGTCAGCGCCACGCCACGCCGCGCAGCGCCACCATCCCTCCCGCGAGGGATCATGAGGTGGCGCGAACGGGGTCGTCTCCTGGCTCCGGGCTCGCGGCTCGCCTTCCCGGTTCACCCAGTGGCGTAGAGCCGCGTGCTGCTGCCCGTTACAGTGGCGGGGCCGCGCCGGCATCGCACCGGCTTCCGTACAGCCCGTTCGCTAGAACGCCTCGATGATATCGCGCGCCCCGTCGGGGCGCAACCGACGGTCAGGTGGGGCGTACCGAGCCTGCGCGCGGGTGCAGCGCGATCCACATCCCGGCCCCGAGGGCGAGTGTGAGCACACCGACGATGACGGGAACCACCACCCGTGTGCCCGGTGGCGCTCGGGGCAGCGCGACGATCACCGCCGGCCCGGGCTCCAGCGGACCGCCCACGAACCGCTGCAGGGTCCGTCCCTCGATGACCTCCGTGCCCACCGCTTCGACCCCCGCCGCCGAGACGCTGGCCCCTGCCCCTTCCACCAGCAGGTCGAGCTGTCCGGTCCACTGCGTGAGGGGGATTTCGATCACCCGAGAATCGGCGGGCAGGACGTAGGTGGCCGTCAGTTGGCGGATGGCGCCCGGGGCGATGGTGCCGAACACCGCGGCCGCATCGCCCCGACGCCGTACCGCATCGGGTGAGATGTCGCCCTCACCGATCCGGAGCTGCAGCGCCGTGGCGGGCAGGGTGACGGCCCACACGGGACGCGCCGTATCCTGCGTCACGCGGGCCGTCCGGCCCGGGTTCTCGATCGACCAGGCCTCGAGCACGTCGAAGGCACCGTCGGCCGTCTGCCCGCGAACGATGGTGATCAAGCGCCGGATCAGCCGGATCGGTGGCCCCACCGAGCTGGTGTCGTAGACGACCAGGGCCTCGAGCGTGTCGACCGGGCGGCCGATCAGGCGTACCGGCGCCGAAAAGTATCCGACCCCGTCCCACTCGGTGCTGACGAGGTACACCGCGGTGGTATCCACGCTGGCGAGGCGAAACCGATAGCGTCCCGAGCCGTCGGTGCGCGTCGAGTCGAGCGGTGCGCCACCCTGCACCGTGACGCGGTGCAGCACGGCCCAGCGACCGGCAGCGGGCCGCCGGCCCGACTCCCCGGCATGCGTGACATCCCCAACAACGGTGAACGCCTGAGCATTGGCGCGCGCGGCGGGGGCGGCGCCGCACAGCGTCAGCAGACCGGCGAGGAGGCTACGGCTTGAACTTGCCGAAGTCCTCAGGATCCAGCCCCTGGAGGTACTGCTTGAACGTCTCCGGATCGAGCGCCTCGGGTTCGCGAGACGACCCGTCATCGACCGCAATCGACGATTGCTCGAGGAGCGCGTCGGACGTGAAGATCGGCGACCCGAGGCGCAGCGCGACCGCGATCGAGTCCGACGGGCGCGCATCGATCTGGATCACCGTGTCACCGCGGTAGACATGCAGCTCCGCGTAGTACGTGTTGTCCTTCACCTGCGTGATGATCACCTTGCGCAGCTCGGCGCCCAGGCCGACGATCACCTGCTTGATGAGATCATGCGTCAGAGGGCGGGCGAACTTCATCCCCGCCAGCTCCATCGCGATCGCGCTCGCCTCGTTCGGCCCGATCCAGATGGGGAGCACCCGCTCGCCGTCCTGCTCCTGCAGTATGACGACCGGCGATTTCGTCGACGGGTCGAGCCCGAGGTGGGCGACGCGCACCTGAATCACTGCAAACCTGGCGCCCTGGTCACGTCCCCATGTCCCACGACGCGAGATACTTCTGCTGCGTCGGCGTCAGTGCGTCGATCTCGACGCCCATGGCCCGGAGCTTGAGGCCCGCGATTTCCTGGTCCATCTCCCCGGGTACCCGGTAGACCTCCCGGTTGAGGGCGGCGTGCTGCCGAACGACGTACTCGGCCGCGAGCGCCTGGTTGGCGAACGACATGTCCATGACGCTCGCCGGGTGACCCTCCGCCGCCGCCAGATTGATGAGCCGCCCGTCCCCGAGCACGTACAGCCGCTTCCCGGCGAGTGTCCATTCCTCGACGAAGTCGCGCACGGCGACGGGCCCTTGCGCCTCGCGCTTCAGGGCCTCGAGGTCGATCTCCACGTTGAAGTGCCCCGAGTTTGCCACCACGGCACCGTCCTTCATCGCCCGCAGGTGCTCGAGACGGATCACCCCGACGTTGCCGGTGAGGGTCACGAAGATGTCGCCGAGGGGCGCCGCCGCGGCCATGGGCAGCACCCGGTACCCGTCCATCTGGGCCTCGAGCGCCTTGAGCGGGTCGATCTCCGTCACGATCACATTCGCACCGGCCCCCCGCGCGCGCATCGCGAACCCGCGCCCGCACCATCCATACCCCGCCACGACGACGGTGCTCCCGGCGATCAGCAGGTTCGTCGCCCGCAGGATGCCGTCGAGTGTCGACTGTCCGGTCCCGTAGCGATTGTCGAACAGATGTTTGGTCGCGGAATCGTTGACCGCGATCACGGGGAACTGGAGCACCCCGTCCTGCGCCATCGCCTTGAGCCGAATCACGCCGGTGGTGGTCTCTTCCGTGGAGCCGATGACGCCGCCCACCAGCGCCTTGCGCTCCGCCGGCTTCAGCGTCTCGACCCAGCGCCGCACCGGAGGCGCGAGATCATCGAGGCGATTGAGCGCGATCATGTGCAGCGCCCCGACCAGATCGGCACCGTCATCCATGGTGATGTCGGGCCGATGTGCCAGGGCTGCGCGGATGTGGTCGTAATAGGTGTCGTGATCCTCGCCCTTGATCGCGAACACCTTGATGCCGTGGTCCTGCACCAGATGGGCCGCCACGTCGTCCTGGGTCGAGAGCGGGTTTGACGCGCACAGCGCCACATCGGCCCCGCCGGCCTGCAGCGTCACCGCGAGATTCGCCGTTTCGGTGGTAACGTGCAGGCAGGCGGACAGGCGCTTGCCGGCAAGGGGCTGTTCCCGCGCAAACCGCTCCCGCAGCTGGCGCAACACCGGCATGGAGCGCTCAGCCCATGCCGTGCGGCGTCGACCCTGGTCCGCGAGCGAAAGATCCTTCACATCGGAGGTTACGTCCCGAGCTGTCGTCGTCATGCCACCGTCTTGGCTGAAGGAAGATGCCGGGAGCGCTGGACGGCGAGCCGCAGGTCCTCCACACGGTTCACCCGCTCCCACGAGAAGTACTGCACGTCCTTGGTGATGGTTCGGTCCACGAACTTCCCCGTCTCGGGGGCACGTCCGAAGTGCCCGTACGCGGCGGTGCGCCGGAAGATCGGCTGGCGCAGCTCGAGCGCCGCGATGATCCCCGCGGGTCGCAGGTCGAATACCTCGCGCACCGCGTCCTCGAGCACCGGCTCGGGCACCGTGCCCGTGCCGAAGGTCTCGATCATCACGGAAACCGGGTCGGCCACGCCGATGGCGTAGGCAACCTGCGCCTCGCACCGCTGCGCCAGCCCGGCGGCGACGATGTTCTTGGCGACCCACCGCATCGCGTAGGCCGCAGAGCGATCGACCTTGGACGGGTCCTTTCCACTGAAGGCGCCGCCACCATGCCGCGCCATGCCACCATAGGTATCAACGATGATCTTGCGGCCGGTCAGCCCGGCGTCGCCCTGCGGCCCTCCGATCACGAACCGACCGGTCGGATTCACGAGCACATCGCTGTCGGCCACGTCGAATCCGTGCTCCTGCATCACCGGTCGGACCACGTGCGCCAGGATGCCCGCCCGCAGCTCGCCGCCCTGCACGAGGTCCGAATGCTGCGACGAGACGACGACCTTGCTGATCCCGATCGGCCGGTCCTGCTCATACAGGACACTCACCTGCGTTTTGCCATCTGGCCGCAGGTGCGGCAGCGCACCGGACTTGCGCGCAGCGGCGAGCCGCTCCGCCAGCCGATGCGCCAGCACGATGGGGAGCGGCATCAGGACATCAGTTTCATTCGAGGCATACCCGAACATCATGCCCTGATCGCCAGCGCCGCCGGTGTCCACACCCATGGCGATGTCGGCAGACTGGCGGTCAACGGTGGTCAACACCGCGCAGGTCTGCGCATCGAATCCGTAGTTCGCGTCCGTGTACCCGATGGAGGTGATCGTGCTGCGCACGATGTCGGGGATGTGGACGTAGGTAGAGGTCGTGATCTCTCCCGCGACGACGGCGAGCCCCGTGGTCACGAGTGTCTCGCACGCGACGCGCGCCGCGGGATCGTGCGCGACGATGGCATCGAGCACCGCGTCCGAGATCTGGTCCGCGATCTTGTCGGGATGCCCTTCGGTAACGGATTCGGATGTGAAGACGTGGCGCGCACCGGGCATGCGGCGTCACCGTTCCTTTCGGGGTGAAGACTTCAAGCTACCCCGGGCTCAATCTCCGGGCAACCGGGGACGTTGTCCGCAAGCAACCGCAAGTCAATGAGTTCCGCGAGCGCGCGGTGTGCCACGGCGAGCACCTCCGCGGCGCTGTGGGCGGCCAGCGCCTCCTCGGCCGCAGCCCGCGCTCGCTCCAGGCTCACGTGCCGCACCAGCCATCGCAGCAGGGGCAGGGCGGGCGGTGCCACCGAGAGCGCGTCGTACCCGAGGCCGATCAGCAGCACCGCGGGCAGCGGCTCGGAGGCCATCTCACCGCAGACGCTGGCGGGCTTCCCCGCCGCACGCGCCGCATCGGCCACCATCCGCAGCAGCCGCAGGACGCTGGGATCATGGGGCGTGAAGCGATCGGCGAGCCGGGCATTGCCCCGATCGACCACGAGCGTGTACTGGGTCAGGTCGTTCGTCCCGACAGACAGGAAGTCGCTGACGGCAGCGAGCCGATCGGCGAGGATGGCGGCCGCCGGTGTTTCGATCATCACACCGACCGGAACGGTCGGCGCCGCCTCGATTCCCTCCCGCGCCAGTCGCTGCCCCTCGTCCATCACCAGCTCGCGCGTCCGCTCCACCTCGTCGAGCCTCGTGACCAGAGGAATCATGAGGTGAATCTGCGTCCGTGCGGCGGCGCGCAACGCCGCCCGGATCTGGGTACGAAACATGTCCTCCTGATCGAGGCAGACACGGATCGCCCGCCATCCGAGAAACGGATTCGGCTCGGTCGGCGCGCGGAACGCGGCCGGAAACTTGTCTCCGCCCAGGTCGAACGTGCGGACCACGATCGGATGCCCGCGGAACGCCAGCCCCACCCGCTGGAAATACGCGCTCTGCTCGTCCTCGCTCGGCAGGCGGCTGTGCCCGGTGATCAGAAACTCGGTGCGCAGCAGGCCCACGCCTTCGGCGCCGTGGCGTTGCGCGGACCCGATCTCGTCGGGGAGGTCCACGTTGCCCCGCAGCGCGATGCGATGACCGTCGCTGGTCAGCGGCGGCTGGTCGAGCGCGGCCTCGAGCTGCCGCTCGAACTCGAGGCGGCTCGCCTCCCGCACCTGCGCTTCGGCTAGCTCGTCAGCGGTCGGCTCCAGCAGCACCGTGCCGCGCGCCCCGTCCACCACCACCACTGTCCCCGCGGCGATCCGCTCTACCGCGTCCGGCACGCCGAACACCGCGGGAATCCCGATCGAATGGGCCAGGATCGCGGCATGCGAAGTGCGTGTCCCCTGCTCGCTGATCAGGCCCACGACGTAATCGCGGTCGAGCTGCACCGTGAGGCCCGGCGTGAGCTCGCGCGCCACCACTACCGATCGGGCCGGAACACTCCCCCAGATGTCGTCGGCCCCGACGTGCATCAGGTGCTGCACCACGCGGATCGTAACGCCGGTGAGATCGGCGAGGCGCTCGGAGAGCATTGGACTGCCCACGGCCGACCACGCGTCGCGCACCTCGAGAGCCTTGTACTCGAATGCCTTCTCCGCTGTGAGGTGATTCTCGCGAATCAGGTCCTCCACGCCACCGAGGAACACCTCGTCTTCGAGCATCAGGATCTGCGCGTCGAAGATGCGAGCTTCGTCGACGCCGGCACGGTCCTCGGCGCGCTCCTTCAGTTCGGCGAGATGGCGGGTAATGTCCCGCACCGCGGCCCGCAGGCGTCGCACCTCGCCCTCGACCTGCGATCGGGGGACGATGCGGTGCGGAACTTCAGGCATGGTCCAGCGGACGACTACCGCCGGTCCCACCGCCATCCCGGGGGACACACCGCTCCCGCGCAGCAGCCGTTCGCTCATTCGGTCAGGTCCATCTCGTTGAAGCCGTCGGCCACCAGGCCGCACAGCGCCGTCAGGGCCGCCTCGGCGTCATCGCCCTCGACGGCGATCGCAATAGCGGCGCCCTGTTCGGCGGCGAGCATCATCATGCCCATGATGCTCTTGCCGTTCACGACCACCGTCCCCCGACGCACCGACACCCGGCTGCGAAACTGGTTGGCGGTCTTCACGAACGCCGCCGCCGGCCGGGCGTGCATCCCCAGCGGGTTGACGATCCGCACCTCGCGCTCGATCACCACACCACGGCTCCGACGATCAGCGCGATCAGCACCGCCACCAGCCCGAGACGGGCGCCGTCGAACACACTGTGCCGCCACCACAGCACCCCGAATCCCGCCACGGCCGCGCCGCCGAGATCCACGAAGCTCCACGCCGGCACGTGCCCTGCCAGCACGGCAACGCCCGCCGGGATAGCCAGGCCCGCAGCGAATGCCATCGCCGGCGCGACGAGGCGGGCAGCGCGCTGCAACCCTGGCGCATGCAGCGCCGCGGCCACGCGCACCCCGTGCTCCCACCCCGCTCGCAGCGCCCACCAGCGCAGCCACAGATGACCGACGTTGTACACCACCAGGAACGCCACCACGGCCAGCCACCCCGCGCCGAGCGCCACCCCCACCACGGCCAGCGCGCTGAGGAACGGCAGCCACCCCGCCCAGACGAGCCGGTCACCCAACGATCCCAGTGGACCGCACAGGGCGGCGCGCAACCGCTCGATACGTTCGGGAGCAACGTGGTCATGCTCCGCCCGCGCCGTTGCTCCCACGACGAGCCCGGCGAGATAGGGATGGGAATTGAAGAATCCCGCGCCCCGTCCCACAGCAGCGCGATACGCCGCCTCGCCGTCCCGGGCCGCGAGGTCGCGCAGCAGCGGCTCCTCGGCCACGCCGATGCCGAGCCCGAGCATGCGGTCGTAGTTCCACGACCCCTGCACGGCGAACAGGCGCAGAAAGCTGCGCCGCAGCGACGGCGTCACCGCAGCCACAGCAGGCCCGCTCCCAGGACGATGCCGGCGACCAGCCAGCGCAGATCCCTGCCCCGTCCCACCAGACGCAGCGTCCCCGAGGTCGCTGCCGCCACCGCGACGCCCGCTGCGACCGCGGCAACCAGCGCGCCCGTCCGCGTCTCCAGCACCGGCAGGACGCTCACGCGTCCCGCTGCCGCCAACAGCAGCCCCCCCGCCGTGACGAGCAGGGCGCGGGCAGCATCGCGCGCCACGCCACCGCCATGCACACGCGCGATGGCGTGCGGATCCCCGCCTTCGAGACGCGACGCCGCCGCCCGCACGGCGACCGTATTGAGTCGCCGCACCAGCCCCAGACTCAGTCCGCCGACCAGCGCCGTGGCGAGTCCCACGAGCGCGCCGAGCGCGAGCCCCGCGGGCTCCACCGCCCCGTGCGCGGCCGCGACGGCGGCGACCGTCGCCGGCCCGTACTCAGGATAGCGCGACGCCCCCACCGGGAGCACATCGAACTGGAACAACTCGAACAGCACTCCCGCTACCAGACCGGTGACGGGCTCGCCGACCACGAGGCCCGCGACCGTACCGGCCACCAGCGGCCGTGCCACCATCACCTGGGGCATCGTCACGAGGTCCACGCCCACCAGCGTGCCCCACGCCAGCAGCACGAGGAGCGTCTCCGGCGAGCTCATGTGAAGTCCTCGAGCGGCACCGGCGGTGCGGTCGGCACGTCCTGCGCCGTCACCGTGACCCCGCGCGCGGCGATGGCCCGGAGGGTGGCCACCTCGCCGTCGCTGAGGTAGACATAGCGCAGCCGCTCGGTCCGACCGACGCGGTGATGGATTCCACCGATGTTGAGCCGCCGCATGCTCGGGCAGCGCTCGCAGAGGGCCCGTGCCGTGTCGAGGTCACCCATCAGCATCATGGCGACACGTGGATCGGACTCCCACGCTGCAAACTGCTCCACGGCCTCGTCGACCGATGCGAAGACAACTTCGATGTGTGACGGCACTCCCATCCGGTAGAGATCCTGCTCCCATTCGCTGCGCCGGACCTCATCGTCTACCAGGGCGATCAGGCCGCAGTGCAGCGGTTGACCCCACCCGACCACGACCTGGCCGTGAATGAGACGATCGTCTACTCGGCACAGCGCGATGCTCATGTTCCGCGGGCCTCGATCGCCCGCCCGCCCGCCTCTGCCGCTCGGCGCGCCGCCTCGATCGGTGGCAGATCGCGATGGAACACGAACTCGAGCAGCATCGCGAGGTTCACGCCCGTCACCACCGCGAGGTCGGGGCGATCGTGCGCCAGCCGCAGGGCGCTGGTGAGACACGATCCGCCGGGGAGATCGATGAACAGCACGGCCGGCTCGCTCCCGACCGCCGCACCAATGCGCGCGACCAGGGCGGCCGTATCACAGCCCTCGTTGCTCACCGCCACCAGCGCGTCGGACTGGCCGGCGATCACGGCCACCGCCCGCACCAGCGCCTCGGCCACCGCGGCGTGGGAAACGACCACGCCACGTACCGACTCACTCATAGTCCTCCTCGAGATACTCCTCCACCTCGCGCTTCTCGCGCATATGCCGGATGAGCCGCTCGTTGAAGGCGCGCGCCGTGTCGACCCCCGTGTAGCGCAGCAGATGGTGCATCGCCACGACTTCGCAGATCACGGTGAGGTTCTTCCCGGGGTTCAGCGGGATGGTGACGAGCGGCAGCCGCACCCCGAGGTATTCTGTGCCTTCGACGTCGAGACCCGTGCGGTCGTATTCGCGGCTGTTGTCCCAATCCTCCAGGCGCACGACGACCTCCACACGCTTCTGCTGACGCACGGCGCGGATGCCGAACAGCGCCTTGATGTCCACCAGACCGATGCCACGGATCTCCATGTGATGCTGGGACAACTCGTTTCCGCGACCGAGGAGCACGTCGTTGCCACGGCGGCTGACGTGGACGATGTCATCCGCAACGAGGCGATGCCCGCGCTCCACCAGGTCGAGGACACACTCGCTCTTGCCGATACCGGACCGGCCGACGAACAAGAGCCCGACCCCGTACACGTCGGCGAGCGAAGCGTGCACCGTCGTGGAGGGAGAGAGGAGGTCGTCGAGGAACGGACGCAGGCGTCGGTAGAGCTCGCCGGTCTTGAGACCGGTCTGGATCAGCGGCACGTCCTTGCGCTCGGCCATCTCGCGCAGCTCGGCCGGCGGATCCTGCCCCTTGGTGACCAGCACACAGGGCAGATCGAAGGCGAACAGCGTCTCCAAGCGGGCGAGGCGGTCGGCAGGAGCGAGATCGGCGAGATAGTGCACTTCCGTCTCGCCGAGGATGTGGATGCGATCGGCCACAAAGCGCGCCGTGTAACCGGCCAGCGCGAGTCCGGGACTGGAGGCCTCGAGCGTGTGGATCGCGCGATCGAGGCCGCTGGCGCCGGCCAGGACGTGCAGCTGGAGCGGATCGCCCTTGCGGACCAGGAGGTCGCGGACGCGCAGCGTCGTATCGGTCACCGGGCCTGACGCTGCAGCGCGCGGCGCCGCGCCGGAGCGCGCCGCACCTGTCGCCGCATGCGCTCGACGGCACGATCGAGCGCCGACCGATGGTCCGCGCCGGAGCCCCGCGCGACGTGTGCCTGCCCCCGCACGCCACGCATCTGCAGCTCCACCTCCGCTGCCCCGTGGTCCTCGCTGAACGTCACGCGGGCCACGTCGAGCCGCGGGGCCACCTTTTCGAGACGGGCCACCAAGTCGCGCGCCCGCTCGCGCAGGTGATCAGAAACGTCACAGTGACGTGCCGTGATCGTGATGCGCACGTGTCATCCTCCAGATTGAATCGTTCGCAGGAGATGCGCTTCAGTGGCGCGTGCCGCCGCTTCCCAGGTCAGCCCCTCGGCGAACGCGCGCGCCCGGGCCCCCAGGCGCGCGACCAAGTCCGGGTCGGTGGCGAGGGCGAGGAGGCGCTCGGCCAGCGCATCCGAGTCCCCGTGGGGAACGAGGAACCCAGTCTCCCCATGGCGCACCGACTCGCGCAAACCGGGACTGTCCGAGGCGACCGCCGGCGTCGCGCTGGCTGCCGCCTCGACGTTCGTGATACCCCAGCCCTCCTTGGGACTCGGAAAGACGACCGCCCACGACTCACACAACAGCCGCCGCTTGTCCTCCTCGGACACAAACCCCAGAAAGCGCGCCGCCCCATCCAGGCCCAGCGCGCTGGCGACCCGCTCCAGCCGCCGACGGTCGTCGCCCTGCCCCGCGATCAACAGCACCATATCGGGACGCGCCCGACGGGCGGTGGCGAGGGCACGCAGCGCCGTTTCCACTCCTTTATAACGCTTGAGCCGGCCGACGTACAGGAACTGCGGCACCGGGGACCGGGGGAATGCCGGATCCGGATGGTAGTACCCGCTGTCCACCCCCGGGTGGATCACGGTGATCCGCTCGCGCGGCACGCCCCGCCGTACCAGATCGGCGCGGGTGCTGTCGGAAATGGCGTGAAACCATGCCCGTCGGTACACCCACGGGATCGGCCGCTCGGCCATCCACACCGCCGCGGCCAGCGGCCAGCTCGCTTCAGCGAACGCCGTCGTTCCGAACAGGTGGGGCACGACGGCACAGCATGGCAGTCGCGTCAGCGCCGGCAGGTACAGGGGCACCTTGTTGATGTCCTCGACCAGGATGTCGTGCGCGCCTCCACGCAACGCGCGGCGCACCGCGCCGCGCGCCCGCAGGGCAAAGCTGTGGCGACCGCCGACCCGCCGCACCCGGATGCCGTCGATGGTGGCGTCCCGCGGCGCACCCGGCCAGCCGCTGGCGATGAGCTCGATGCGATGGCCCCAGCCGGCCAGACGCCCGAACAGCTCGTGCAGGTGCACTTCGGCACCCCCGGCGTGCGGGTTGTGCCGATCATTCCAGTTGACGACGAGGATGTTCACAGGGCGCCGGCGTCGCGCGCGACGGCATCGAGGATGCCGTTCACGAACGCCGGAGCGCGGGGCCCGGCGAACCAATGCGCCAGCGCGACTGCTTCGTTGATCACCACGCGCGCGGGCGTCACCCCTTCCGCCAGTTCTGCGAGCGCCAGACGAACGATGTTGCGCTCCACGATACCGAACCGCTCCAGGCGCCAGTGTTGCGCCGCCGCGGCGATGGTGCGATCGAAGTCCGGCTGGCCCGCCGCGGCCCGGGCGGCGAGGTCGGCCGCGCGATCCAGCCCGGCGACGGGTCCCCACAGCGGCGCCAGTCGTGCCACGATCGACTCGATCGCGGGCTGTCCCGCCACGTCCCACGCGTACAGGATTTGCAGCGCCCGCGCGCGTGCCCTAGTCTCGACCCGCAGCACCGCTCACCCGCCCCAGCACGTCCGCCATGCGGAGAGCGGCCTCGGCGGCCTCGTACCCCTTGTTGCCCGACGGGCCGCCCGCCCGGGCCATCGCCTGCTCCACCGTGTCGGTGGTCAGGACACCGAAGCCGATCGCCACGCGTCGCTCGCGCGCCACGGCCCCGAGGCCGCGGGCGGCTTCGCTGGCCACGTACTCGAAGTGCGGCGTCTCCCCGCGGATCACACACCCCAGCGCGACGATGGCCGCGTAGCGGCCGCTCGCCGCGGCGGCGGCCGCCGCGAGCGGCAGCTCGAAGGCCCCCGGCACCCAGACGACATCGATCCGCGCATCAGGGACGCCGTGGGCCGCCAGGCACTCGCGGGCACCGGCCACGAGCTCGGTGGTGACCGTCTCATTGAAGCGACTGGCGACGAGCGCGACTCGGCCGCTGGCCGGCGCGCACGGGGTGCCCTCGAACTCGGTCACCGTCAGTGCGTCAGCAGGTGACCGAGCTTGTCACGCTTGACGTCGAGGTAGGCACGGTTCTCATCGGATGGCGCGGGAACGATGGGAACCCGCGCCGCAATCTCCAGCCCATACCCCTCGAGGCCCACGAGCTTCATGGGGTTGTTCGTGAGCACCCGGATGGACGACAGGCCCAGATCCAGGAGGATCTGCGCCCCGATACCGTAGTTCCGCAGGTCGGCCTTGAAACCCAGGGACTCATTCGCCGACACCGTGTCGTAGCCGGCATCCTGCAGCTCGTATGCCTTGAGCTTGTTGAGCAACCCGATGCCCCGCCCTTCCTGGTCGAGATAGACGACGACACCCCCTCCCGCCTCGGCGATCATGCGCATCGCCGATTGCAGCTGCCAGCCACAATCGCAGCGGCCCGACCCGAAGACATCGCCGGTGAGGCACTTGGAGTGCATCCGCACGAGCACCTCGGACTGCCCCGCCACGTCGCCGAACACCAGCGCCACGTGCTCGGCAGCGTCCACGTCGTTGCGGTACGCGATAATGCGGAACTCCCCGTACGGGGTCGGCAGGCGCGCCTGCGCCACGCGGTGGACCAGACGCTCGGTGGTGAGGCGATGCGCCACCAGCTGCGCCACGGTGACGAAGGTCAGGCCGTGGCGTTGCGCGACGGCTTCGAGATCGGCCCGGCGCGCCATTGATCCGTCGGGGTTGAGAATCTCGCAGATGACGCCAGCGGGATAGAGACCGGCGAGCCGGGCCAGATCGACGCTCGCCTCAGTCTGGCCCACGCGCTGCAACACTCCCCCGGGGCGGGCGCGCAGCGGGAACACGTGGCCCGGTCGACGCAGGTCGGCGGGCACCGTGGCCGGATCGATGGCGACGCGTACCGTGGCGGCACGGTCAGCGGCCGAAATGCCCGTGGTGACGCCGAACCGGCCGGCGGCGTCGATGCTCACGGTGAACGCCGTCTCGTGCGCCTCGGTATTCACCTCCGCCATCTGCGTCAGGCCCAGCGCCTGACAGCGCTCCGGCATCAGCGTGAGGCAGATCAACCCGCGGCCGTGCGTAGCCATGAAGTTGATCATCTCGGCGCTGACCCGTTCGGCCGCGCCGACGAGATCACCCTCATTCTCACGGTGCTCATCATCCGCCACGATGACGAGCTTCCCGTCGCGGATGTCGCGAATCGCCTGCTCTATCGTTCCGAGCTGCATAACTGCCTCACATACTTGCCGACGACATCGCCCTCGACGTGCACCCGCGCCCCCGGTGCCAGCGCACCCAGGGTGGTCGCGGCCCGGGTGTGCGGGATGACGCTGATCTGCACGACATCCGCCGCAGGGCGCGCGTTCACCGTCATGCTCACGCCATCCACCGCAATGGAGCCGTGGAGCAGCGTTACCTCGGCGACCGCGGACGGTACGCGGAGATCGTAGACCCATGCCGCGCCGCGCTGCGCCATCCCCTCCACGGTCGCCACGCCATCGACGTGGCCCTGCACCAAATGACCGCCCAGGCGGTCCGCCGCGCGGACGGCGCGCTCGAGGTTCACGCGTCGGCCTGCGGTGTACTCCCGGAACAAGGTCCGATCGAGGGTGGTATCCACGGCCTCGACTTCGAACGCGCCCCGCAGCACCCGTGTGACGGTGAGGCACGCGCCGTTGACCGCGATGCTCTCACCGCGCTTCACCCCCCGGAAGGGAGCGCGAATGCGCAGCACGCGCGCGCCCCCATCCCCCGCCGTCACGGCCGCAGGGCGCACCGCCGTGACGGTCCCGACGGCGGTCACGATGCCGGTAAACATGGCTCCCGATCCAACACCACCAATGTATCCGGGCCGAGCGCGCGGCGCTCGATGGGTACCCAGCGCGGGGCCTCGGCGAGTGGCGCGCTCGGGAGATCGGGAAACGCCGGAACCCCGTGCGCGCCGAGCCACACCGGCGACTGGATCCAGTAGACGCGGTCAACGAGGCCATCCGCCAACAGTCGCGCGCCGAGCGCTCCGCCCCCCTCGCACAGGAGCGACGCCACCCCGGCCGCGCGCACCGCGGCGAGCCCGGCCGCCAGGTCGATCGGCTGGAACACCCGCACGCCGTTGGCCTCCAGCACTTCGATTGAGGCACGCGGCGCGGCGGGCGAGGCCACGACCCAGGTGGGGATCTCGCGCGCCGTCGCGACCAGACGAACGCCCGCGTTGAGCATCGCCCGCCGGTCGAACACGATGCGTACCGGAGCGGACCGTGGAACGACGACACCCCGCACCGTGAGGCTGGGGTCGTCGCGCAGCGCCGTCACGCCACCGACGGCGATCGCATCGAAGCCGGCGCGCAGCCAGTGCACCCACTCCCGGGCCGCCTCGCCCGAGATCCAGCGCGACTGGCCGGCGGCGTCGGCGATGCGACCATCGATCGAGGTCACGAGCTTGAGCGCTACAAAGGGACGATCGGTACGGCTGCGGCTGAAGAGGAACGGTGCGATCTGGGCGGACACTTCGAGCGCCATGAGCCCGGATGCGGCCTCGATCCCGCGCGATCGCAGGAGATCGAGCCCGCCGCGCGCGGCCCGATCGGGATCCCGCACGCCGCACACCACCCGGGCGATGGCGGCGGCGGCGATCGCGTCACTACAGGGCGGGGTCTTTCCATGGTGGGCGCAAGGCTCGAGCGTCACCACCAGCGTCGCCCCGCGCGCCGCCCGGCCCGCGGCGCGCAGCGCGGCTACCTCGGCGTGCGGCCCGCCGAACTCCGCGTGCCACCCCTCGCCGAGCATACGGCCCCGTTTGCACACCACCGCGCCCACGAGCGGATTGGGCGCCACTCGTCCCCACCCGCGCCAGGCCAGCGCCAGGGCCTGCCGCATGGCCGCCCGCTCGTCCGCTGAGAAGGCGGGAACCGCGCTCACCGCGCGCTGAACCGCACGCCCCGGGGGCCTGCGCGGACCTCGCCGATCACCCACGTTGGTACGCCGGCGGCTTCCGCCGCGCGCCGCACGGGATCGACGCCCTCGAACGGAACGACCGCGATCATGCCGATCCCCAGGTTGAACACGCGGCGCATTTCCGCCAGCGACACGCGACCCTCGCGCGCCAGGACGCGGAACAACGCTGGCCAGCGCCAACCGCCCGAATCCACGATCGCCTCGCGGCCTTCCGGGAGCACGCGGACGAGATTGCCGGGAATGCCCCCCCCGGTGATGTGCGCCAGCGCGTGGACGTGCGACAACACGGGTGCGATCGCCGCGAAGTAGCTGCGATGCACCGCGAGCAGCAGATCGCCGACCGTCGCTTCGGTGTCAGGGAACCGGTCGCTCACATCCAGGTGCATCGTCTCGAACACGATCCGCCGGGCCAGCGTGTACCCGTTGGTGTGCAGTCCCGTGGATCCGTATCCCACCAGCACGTCCCCCGCCCGGACGTGGTCGCCATGCAGGGCGCGCCGCTCGTCCACCACGCCCACGACCGACCCCGCGAGATCGAAGTGCCCCGGCTGATAGAGATCCGGGAGCTCCGCCGTCTCGCCTCCCGCAAGGGTCATCTCGTGCGCCCGACAGCCCCGCGCCACACCCTCCACGAGCGCGGCGGCCACGGTTGGGTCGAGTCGACCCGTCGCGATGTAATCCAGGAACGCGATCGGACGCGCACCATGGACGAGGATGTCGTTGACGCAGTGATTGACGAGGTCTTCACCCACGGTGTGGTGGACGCCGGTGCGGGCGGCGACCAGCACCTTGGTGCCAACCCCGTCGGTCGACAGCACCAGCACCGGCCGCTCGACATCGGCGGGCACGCGCACCATCCCCCCGAACGCGCCGGGCAGCCCCAGCGCCAGCGGCGTCCGCGCGCTGGCGACGAGGTCAGCGATCCGTCGCTTGGCCTCGTCCGCGGCGCCGAGCGAGACGCCGGCCGCCGCATATCGCTCGCTCACGGCCCGTCCTCCAGACCGTGGTCGAAGTGCACCAGGTCGCGAAACGCTCTGACGCGCGCGTCCACCTCGCCCCCGGTCACGCCGTCGAAGCGTCGGATCCCGAACTCCTCGACGGCAAACGACCCCATCGCCGCTCCATACACCATTGCCCGGCGGAGGTTGTCCGAGGACAGATCGCCGGTCCGCGCGAGATGGCCCATGAAGCCACCAGCAAACGCGTCGCCCGCGCCGGTGGGGTCGAACACTTCTTCCAGCGGGTAGGCGGGAACCTTGAAGAGCCGCTCCGCATCCATGAGGAGTGCACCATACTCCCCCTGTTTGATGACGACGCCCCGCGGACCGTGGGTCAGTACCCAGCGCGCCGCGCGGTAGATGTTCCAGTCGCCGGAGAGCTCGCGCGCTTCGGAGTCGTTGATGATCAAGTAGTCGATGTGACGAAGCAGCTCCAGCAGCACGTCGCGTTTGGACTGGATCCAGTAGTTCATGGTGTCGCACGCGACCAGCTTGGGCTCCCGCACCTGATCGAGCACCCCGAGCTGCAGCTCGGGGTCGATGTTGCCCAGGAAGACGTAGTCAGCGGACCGAAAGGCGGCCGGCAGCTTGGGCTGGAAACCGGCGAACACGCCGAGCCGGGTGTCCAGCGTCTCGCGACTGATAAGATCGTAGGAATACCGGGCCTTCCAGCGGAACGATTCCCCGTCCGCGGTCTCGACACCGCTGAAGTCGACGCCGCGCTCCTCGAGCCGGCGCAGCACACCCAGCGGGAAGTCCCGTCCCACCACGCCGACGACCTTGACCGGATGCAGCAGCGCAGCCGCGGCAGCGAAGAACAGCACCGATCCGCCGGGATCGTCGGCCGTTTCCCCGAACGGGGTTGCCACCGAATCGAGCGCGATCGACCCGACCACGAGCAGGCTCATCGGCTCACATCCGTTCAGGGGCGCGGATGCCCAGCACCGCGAGACCGTTCGCCAGTACCTGCCGGGCCGCGCGCGCCAGCACCAGTCGCGGCTGCTCCTCGGGCTCGCCGAGGACACGGTACTTGTGGTACCACAGGTGAACCAGCCGGGCCAGGCCTTCGAGAAACCCGGTGACGCGATGCGGCTCCAAGGTCGCCGCCGCGCGCGCCACGACGTCAGGAAACGCACGGATCTGCTTCAGCATTTCCGTCTCCTCCGGCTGGGTCAGCGCCGCGAGATCGGCACCCGCCGCCGCCACGGTCTCGGCCGCCCGCCCCGCCACGCGGAAGATGCCACTGAGGCGGGCGTGCGCCATCTGCACGTAGAACACCGGGTTGTCGTCGGTCTGACTCGTGGCGAGGTCGATGTCGAAAACGAACTGCGCGTCACCCCGCCGCATCAAGAAAAAGTAGCGTGCCGCGTCCACCCCCGTTTCGTCGATCAGATCGCGCAGGGTGACGAATTCGCCGCTCCGCTTGGAGAAGCGCACCTCCTGGCCGCCGCGCATGACACGTACCAGCTGCACGATCTCCGCGTGAAAGAACTCGTCGCCGTACCCGAGTGCCCGCATCGCCGCGCGCATCCGCGCGACGTACCCGTGGTGGTCGGCACCCCACACGTCGATGGCCCGGGTGAACCCGCGCTCGTGCTTGTCCCGGTGATACGCGATGTCGGGAACGAAATACGTGAAGGTGCCGTCTGACTTGCGCAGCACGCGGTCCTTGTCGTCGCCGAATGCCGTGGTGCGCAGCCACAGTGCCCCGTCGGCCTCGAAGGTGTGGCCCCGCGCCGCCAGATCGGCCAGCATCGGCCCGATGCGGTCCTGCGCGTACAGGTCGCTCTCCGCCGAAACGACATCGTAGCGCACACCAAAGGCGCGTAGATCGTCGTCCTGCTCCTCGCGCTGGGAGAGCATCCCGATCGTCCGGCAGCGCCGCACCCCCTCGTCAGGCGGCAGGTCGGCGAACCCGCGCCCCTCCGCCTGCAGCACGCGGGCGGCCAGCTCCTGGAGGTATGCCCCCTGATAGCCCCCCTCGGGAATCGCCGCGTCGCGACCGGCAGCCTGCTGGATGCGCGCCCACAGCGACTGCGCCAGCCGGTCGATCTGCACCCCGGCATCGTTCACGTAGAACTCGCGCACCGCCTCCGCACCGGTCCATTGGAGCAACGAGGCGATAGCATCACCGAGGGCCGCACCGCGACCATGGCCGACGTGAAGCGGGCCGGTGGGGTTCGCCGATACAAACTCGACATTGACGCGCTGCCCGCGTGCGGCGTCGCTGCGGCCAAACGCCGCCCCGCGCGCCAGCACCTCCGGCAGCACGGCGGCCACCTGCTCGCCCTCGAGAAACACATTGAGGAAGCCGGGGCCGGCGACCTCGACCTTGCGCGCGAACCCCGGCGGGAGCTGCAGCGCGTCGCGCAGCGCCGCTGCGACCGCGCGCGGCGGGCGACCCAGCTGCCGGGCCAGCAGCATCGCCAGATTGGTCGCGAGATCGCCGTGAGACGGGTCGCGCGTCGGGCCGAGCGTGAACCCGACATCGTCGGCAAGCGCGCCGATCGCCCGTGCCGCCTCGAGCAGCGCGGCACGCACCACCGCATGCGGGGTCACCGCTCGCCGGTGTCCTTCTTGCGCGCTGCGTCGCGCGTGGGGGCCGGCTTGTGGTCTGCCGCCTTGGAATCGGTGGACGGGGTACCGGCCCGCTCGTCGGCCTTCGCGTCGCGCCCACCGCCACCCGTGCGCTCAGCACCCCGCTTGTAATCGGTGATGTAAAACCCCGAGCCTTTGAACACGAGTCCCGCCCCCCCCGAGATCAAACGACGCGCCCGCTTGCCACAGGTAGGACACTTCATGGTCCGGTGTCCGACGATGCGGGGATAGAACTTCTCGAACACATGGCCGCGTGGGCAGCGGTACTCGTAGGTCGGCATACGGCAACAACTTAGCTGATTCGGTCGCGACCGGTCAAGCACGGTCGCCGCGCCTCAGTGGGACCGCCCCTCCTCCCCCGGCCGCGGCAACAGGCGCTCAGCGAAGTCGAGCCGCTCCTGCGTCTCGCTCAGTTGTTGCTGCAGCACGACCACCTGTTCCTCGAGGACCTCCACCCGCTGTAGCGTGTCCCCGTCCGCCAGCTGCGCCCGCTGCTGCGCCCTCACGCTCGCCAGCTTGGTGAGACCCCAGAAGGTCACCGCCAGCACCGGAATCGCTAGCGCGAGCAGCGGGATCATCACGCCGAGCACCTGTGCGTTCATGCCGTTCTCCTTGTGCCTCGGGCGCGGCACCGCGCGCGCCACTTCACCAGGTCACGATCCCCGCTGCTCGAGCGTCGCCGCGGGCGTGCGTGAGACAGCACCCCAAGCGGGCCCCAATGCGGCCAGCAGGGTCACGCTCGCAAGCATCGCCAGCGGCTGCGCCGCCAACCGGGGATCCCAGGACGACAGTCCGGCCACGACGCCGCGTGCGGCGTCCGACACCATCGGCCCGGCCCAGGCAGCTACCACCACGCCCGCGCACGTCACCGCGAGCGCCCGCGCCGCCACATGGCCGAGGATGCGGTGCCGCGGGGCCCCGACGGCACGGCGGAGACCGAGCTCGGGCAACAATCCGGTCACCCAGAGACGCATCGCGGCGAACATGCCGAACGCGGCAGCGAGGACGGCGAGCCACCCCTCGAGGCGGATCAGTCGAGCGAACCACTCCGTCGGTGCCGACTCGCGATGCCGCAGATCCTCGAGCGCCTCGGGGCGACCGACGTCCACGTCCGCGACCGCCGACAGGGTCCGTGGCGGCGAATCCGTTGCGGGCACGAGCAGGTCGGCCGAGCCCGGCGGATGCTGGAGCACGCTGAGATACACGGCGTGCGGGGGCTGCCGCTGGCCGCCGAAGCCGGACGGAGCGCGGTCCGCGACGATTCCAACCACCGCATACCACTCGTCCGTTCCGCGACCCACCCGGATCAGCCGGCCGACCGCCTGTCCGTCCTGGAAGTGATCCCGGGCCAGCCGGCGGCTCACTACTGCGACGCGAGGGGCCTCCCAGGCGTCCACATCGGTGATCCCCCGACCCGCGAGGACCGGCAGCCCGATCGCCCGAAACGTGTCCGCGCTGACGAGGTGATGGACTACCGGGACGGCATGGTGCGGCACCATGATCCCGCCCTGCGAGCACCACCCGCAGTCGGTGATGACGATATCGACGCGTCCCAGCCCCAGCAGCATGCCCGGGCTCGTCAGGCTCGCCATCGACGTGCGGTCATGCTGCGCCGTGAGCAGCGCGTGATATGCGATGGCGCGGTCGGCCGACGATGCCGACCGCGGCGTGACCGCCGCCACCGTGCCGACGGACGACGCCCCGCCCGCAGCCTGAGCAGGTGCGGTCGCCGCCCGAGCGAGCTGCGCCGCCAGCACCAGCAGGACCAGCGCGATCGCGAATTGCGTGGCCGGCACGGGGAGCCACAACGGCTCGTCCCCAACGACCGGTGGTGCCGCCCGATGTCGGGCATGGACAAGCGGCATCAGCCCACCGAGGATCACGAGGCCACCGATGACCAGGATCGGGGCCAGCACGCCGCCGGTCGGCCCCCCGGCCACCGTTCCCGGCCAGGTGGTGACCAGCACTCGCTCGATTACTGCGGCGATCGCGGCGCCCGCGATCAGCCCCGCCCCCGCGATCACCGCCGCCTCCAGCATGGCAGTGCCAGCGAGGACCCGCCGCGACGCGCCAACGGCGCGACGGATACCGATGTCCACGCCGCGCGCGCGAGCCCGTGCCACCGCGGTCACCAGGATCGTCACCGCGGCGGCGAGCATGGCCGCAACGGCGATCCCGCGTGCCAGTGCGGCGAGGTCGGTCACGGCGTGCCGCTGCGTGTCGCTGGGGGTCGCGAGGAGTGGACTGCTGCGGATCGGCCACTCCGTGTCGCGCACGCTGGTGTACTGCAGAGCCCCGCTCAGGCGCAGCGGCAGGATGGCGCCCACGGCCAGCCCCGCCGCGATCGCGACGACCGCGGCACTCCGTCTGTGCTGGCGCAGCGCCCAGCGGGCTGGTGCGACGAGGGCGACCAGACGGGTCGAGACCCGGTGCATCTTGGCAGTTTACACCCGGGCGATGCGAAGGGCGAGCGGCCACGTCACGTCAATGGGTCCACCGTGCGAGGGCCAGGCGGCCGAGAGATCGGGCTCGACCAGAGCCACCGGATCGACACCGCGGGCCGCCTGAAACCGCCGCACACCCGACCAGGTCTGCAGGTGGCCCAATACGGCAGTGAGCGTCCACCGCGCAGTCATCGCGAACTGCGGAGCGGCCAGCTCGTCGAAGGGGAGCGCGATGCGCCGATAGCCATCCTCAACCAGCGCACGTTGCGGCGGCCAATAGGGACCGATGCGCTGCGTGTAGAACTGGCGCAGCACGCGATCAACGGCGGGGTCCCCGAGTTCGAGCGAGGGATAGGTCCACACGGCCAGGACTCCGCCGGATACCAGTACGCGGCGCACTTCGGCGAAGAAGCGGGTGCGATCGAGCCAGTGGAGTGCCTGCGCCACGGTCACCAGCGCAACCGATCGCGCCGCCAGCGGCGCTGCTTCGCCCCGCGCCGCCGCATAGCGCAACCGCGTATGCCGGGGTGCCTGCCGCAGCAGCGCGGGACTCATGTCGGTGGCCACGACCTGCGCAAAGTGGGTGACGAGGCCCACCGCGGCCTGACCCGTCCCCGTGGCGCAGTCCCAGGCGCGCGCTCCAGCAGGTGCGAGCTCGGCGAGGTAGGCGAACAGCGCCGGTGGGTAGGTGGGTCGAAAGCGCGCGTACTCGCGCGCCACCGCGGAGAAGTGATCGGTCGTCACGCGACGCCTCGCGCCGCCGCTACGTGGCGCTGCGACAGACCGCCAGCATCGTGATATCGTCCGCCTGCTCGGCGCCGAGGGCAAAGGCGTCGAGATCGGCGACGACGCTGGCGAGTGCGGTCTCGGCCCCGCCCGCGCCGGCGGCCAGGCGTGCCAGCAGGCGGGTCTCCCCGTAGAGCTCGCCCGCCGCGCTCCGGGATTCGGACACGCCGTCGGTGAACCCCACGAGCAGACCACCCGGCGCGAGCGCCGCGCGCCCCACGCGGAACTCCAGGCCGGGCAGCAAGCCCACCGCTGGCCCGCCAGGATCGAGCCGGGCAACGCCGCCGGCCGCGTCGAGCAGCACGGGGGGATCGTGGCCGGCGTTGAGATAGACGATCGCGCCGCTGGCGGGGTCGAGCACGGCGAGGAACAACGTCGCGAACATGTTCGTCGCCCCGTGGGTCTCCGCGATCTGGTGGTTGATGAGCTGCGCCGTGCGCTCCAGCAGCTCCGCCTGGCTGCCTCCCGTCGCAGACCCGAGAGCCCACTCGTCGGCGAGGGCCCGTACCAGACTGCGGAGCACCGCCATGAACAGCGCGGCCGGAACGCCCTTGCCGCAGACGTCGCCGAGCACCAGCACCACTTCGGGGCGGCCCGGCGGGCAGAACGCATCGTAGAAGTCACCCGAGACCTGGCGGGCCGCCCTGAAGCGCGCGGCCAGCTCGTACCCGGGTGGAGCGGGCAGCGTCAGCGGCAAGAAGCTCGACTGGATGTTGCGGCCCAGCTCGAGCTCGCGCTCGAGGCTCGCGGCGTACAGTCGCTCGCGGTCGTGAAGCCGCTTTTTGGCGAGAGAGGCGCCCACACGGGCCTTGAGCAGCACCGGGCTGAAAGGCTTCGGCAGGAAGTCGTCGGCCCCCAGCTCGATGCAGCGGGCGATGCTCTCGGTCTGGTCCACCGCCGAGATCATGATGACCGGAATGTGCGCGCGCTCGGGATCGGCCTTGAGTCGGGTCAAGACCTCGTAGCCGTCCAGGACCGGCATCGTGACGTCGAGCAGCACGAGGTCGAAGGACTCGGCGTGCAGCCGCGCGAGCGCCGTCTCACCGTTCTCGGCCAGCGCCACCGTATGGCCCAGGCGCGTGACCCGCTTCGCCAGGAGCTCGCGGTTCATGGCCACGTCGTCCACGATCAGCACCCGCGCCCCGTCCGGGGCGTCGCCGGCGGCGTCCGTCACCCGGTCCCCCCGGCGTCGAGCAGTCGTCGGATGTAGGCCGCATGCGGCTCCGCCGCGCGCTCACCGACCTCGATCACGTACGGGATCTGCCACGTATCGAACACCCCCACCCGCTTGGCGAACTCGGGAACGACCAGGATGACCTCAGCGTGGTGCACGGCGTTGTGGAATGCGAACCGCGACTTGAGGAGGTTGTTGGTCATGATGCTCGACACTTGGAACGCGAACCGCGCGGGGGTGCGAATCGCCCGCTGGTAGGGGCTCTCGAACCCCATCGCCACGATGATGTTGGCCCCCTCGCGGATGGCCACGTTCACGGGCAGCGGGTCGGACAGGAACCCATCAACCAGGAGGCGGTCATCCACGCGATAGGGAGCGAAGATGAACGGGATGGCGAGACTGGCCCGCATGGCCGGCACCAGCGGTCCGCTGGAGAGCACCACCTGCTCCCCGGTCGCGAAATCGGTGGCCGTGAGGTACAGCGGGATGCGCGCGTCGCTGAAGGTCCGATCACCGAACGCGGCCCGCAGCCGCTCGAGTATGAGTCGATCGTCGCGGAACCCCCATTCGGCCGAGAATCCGAACAGTCGTGGAAACAGCAGCTGCCAGCGTGCGCCGCGCCGCCGAGTGCTCGTGACCTCGCGGGTCCACAGCTGCAGCGTCTTCTCATGAACCTCTTCGGGCGTGAACCCCAGCGCTGCGATCGCCGCATAGAGGGCGCCACCCGAGCACCCCACCACCATGTCCAGTCCGATCCCGGCGCGCGCGAGCGCGTATTGCAGGCCGATCGCGGCGGCGCACTTGACGCCCCCCGAACCGATGACCAGGGCGACCTTGCCGCGCGGGGTCGTCACAACGCGATCCCGGGGTTCACGCGCCGAAGCTCGCGATCGCGGCCTCGGCGTCGTCGTAGATCTTCAGGATGCCGCTGAACCCGGCGAGATCGAGCACCCGCATCACCTCAGGCCGCACTGCTGCCAGCCGCAGGTCTCCCTCACGCGCCCGCGCGTCCTTCATGACGGCGAGCAGCACGCGCAGGCCGGCACTGCTGGTGTACTCGACGCCGCCGAATCCGGCGACCAGGCTGGCACGCCCGCGCGCCAGCTCGGCGGTGCATCGCTCGAGCAGGTCGCCGGCGGTGAGACCGTCCAAGCTGCCGGTGATCTCGACCAGGGTCACGGCGCCGCGCGCTTCGATTTCGATCGCCAACATGACCGTCTCAGCCCTCCAGCCGTTTGATGAGCGTGACGACGTTCCCGGTCGCCGAGCGGGTATAGCGCACCTCGTCCATCACCGACCGCACCACGTGCCACCCGAGGCCACCCTCGCGACGTTGGCGCCAGTTCGACGAGAGATCTGGCGGCGGCGCATCGGCGGGGTCAAAGGGCGGCGCCTCGTCGGCAATGACGATCATCAGAGCACTCCCCTCGCGCCGCACCGCGACGCGGACCGGCCCCGGATCGCGGCCGCGATAGCCGTGCTGGATCACGTTCATGCAGACCTCCTCGACCGACAGGCGCACGTCGTTGCAGACGGCGTCGCCACCGCCGAGGGCGCCGCACCGCCGCACCGCGTGATCCACGAGCGTGGCGAGATTCTCATGGATGGCCGGCCGTTCGATCTGTGGCGTGGCAGCCCGCGCGAGCGCCGCCTCGATCGTGGCCAGGAGACGCGCCAGATCCACCGGCTTGGTGTCGAAGTCGTCCGCCCCCGCAGCGAGCGCCCGCTCGCGGTCCCCGGCCATGGCGTGGGCGGTGAGACCGATGACCGGAATCCCGCGCGTAACCGGATCCGCTTTGAGGCGTCGGGTCACCTCCCAGCCGTCGAGCACCGGCAGGCTCATGTCCATCAGCACGAGATCAGGGGTGCTGGCGCGCACCTGCTCCAGGGCCTGACCGCCGTCACCCGCCAGCACCACCCGGTACCCGCGTTTGGCGAGTCGCCGCGAGAGCATGTCGCGATTCATGGGATTGTCTTCGACCAGGAGGATCGTCGCGCTCACGGGACATCGGTGGACGGAAAAGTGAGCCGGCGGCGGTACTGCTCGAGGAGCGTGACCAGCCGCTCTCGATCGATCGGCTTGACGAGGCAATCAATGGCCCCCAGCGCGCGCGCGCGCTCCAGGTCAGCGTCGACGCTCACCACCACCACGGGGACGTGCTTGAAGGCTGGTGCGTGTGTCAGTCGCTGGAGCGCATCCCAGCCGTCGGTCATCTCGACCTCCAGCGTGACGAGGGCAAAGGTCTGCTCCCGCGCCAGCCGCAGACCATCGCTGATGGAGCCGGCCGCGGTAACGCGAAACCCCGCCCGCTCGAGCCCCCACTCCATCAGATCCTGCACCATCGGATCATCGTCGATCACCAGAACGGCAGGCGCATCGGTGCGGACGATGGCTCCGGAGCTGCGGCGCATGGCGCGCATCGTGCCCGCGGTGGTCGCGCCCACGGGCACGATGCCCGTCCGCCGGGACGGGCGCGACGCGACCTGGCGAATCGGGAGCCGGACGGTGAAGGTGGATCCTTCGCCAGCTGCGCTGTCCACGGTGACATCCCCGCCCATCAGCTGGCAGAAACGGCGTGAGAGCGCGAGACCGAGACCGGTGCCGCCATACTTGCGGCTGATCTCACTGTCGGCCTGGGAGAACGCGGTAAAGAGACGCTGTTGCTGGTCCGGCGTCATGCCGATTCCGGTATCGGTGACGGCGAAGGTTGCCCACCCATCGCCGCGGTCGGCAGTGAGCGTGACGGTCCCGTGCTCGGTGAACTTGCAGGCGTTCGACAGCAGATTGAGAAGCACCTGACGCAGCTTCACCGGATCCACGCTCATCGACCCCAGGCCGGGGGCGATGCGCACGTGCAGCGTGTTGTTCCGCTCGCGCACCAGCGGCTCCACCGTGCTGGTCACTTCCTCCAGCAACGGCTCCAGCTCCGCGGTCTCGAGATGCACATCCATCTTGCCGGCTTCGACCTTGGAGAGATCGAGCACGGAGTTGATCAGATGGAGAAGGTGCTTGCCGGCCGCGCGGATCTTGCGGAGATCGGGCACGAATTCCGACTGACCCGCCTCGGTGACCTCCTCCTCGAGCATCTCACTGTACCCGATCACCGCGTTGAGCGGCGTCCGTAGCTCGTGGCTCATGCTCGCGAGAAAGGCACTCTTCGCCCGACTGGCCTGCTCGGCGGCGTCTTTCGCTTCCTCGAGCAGCGATTGCTGGCGTACAATCTCCTCGCGCTGCTGCTCGGCCAGACGTCGCGTGGCGATCAGACGCCGCGCCTGCGCGAACGACTGCAGCCCGAACAGCGAGGGGAAATAGATGAGCAGCGCCACGCTGAGCCCGACCGTGATGGCGCCCGCGTGGGGCTCGACCCGCATCCCCTGCAGCAGGAATCCAGTCACGGCGCCGGTGGCTATCGCTACCGCGCCCTGGAGACCGAAGCGCAGGCCGCCAAGGCTGAGATTGACCATGTTGTAGATCGCCATCAGAACCGTCGTCGGCCACAGGGCGAACCCAATGAGACCACTCCACAGCCCGGCCAGCAGGGAGTCGACCCGCAGGTTCCAGTGCTCGGCCCGTCGCGGGTCGGATCGCCCCAGCGCGATACGATAGTAGACGTGCGGTACCACGAGGCCGGTGAGCGCCAGCGCCACCCACAGTGGTGCGCCGGCCCCCCGCTCCCACAGGAGCGAGGCCAGCATCAAGGCCACCAGCGGGAAGGACGCGACCCGCAGCAGGAACGCGAGCCGGACCAGCGGGTGGACGCGCCGGGCGGCCGAGGTTGACGCGCTCACGGCGATCGGGTCGCGCGGTGCAGGACGGGAAGGTAGGCGTGCCATGGGCCGACTGCCGCGGCGAACTGCGTCGCCATCACGCGCGCGATCTGTGCGAGATGCCCCAGGTCGTGCGCCACCCAGGTGGCCAGCAGCTGACCGAGCGTGACCTCACCCAGCTCCGGATGGCGACCACGCAGCGCGAGCTGCTCCGCCGCGAGATCCCACTGCGCCAGGACCGCCAGGTTGTCAGCCCGAAGCCGCGCGAACAGCTCCAGCAGCTCGGCCGTCGACCGGTCGGCGAGACGCCGCCGGTGAGCAAATCGATCGAACGACTCGAAGGGCCGATCCGGACCGTGCTCGAGAATGAGGCGGGCACGGGGAATCCAGTCCGCCTCCTCGCCGTGAATCAGATGGCCGAGCACTTCGTGCGGGCTGAAGGTATCGGGCCCTTCGTTCGCCTGCAGCCACGGACTGGGCAGGTCGCCGAGCCACACCCGCAGCACGGCGGGAGTGCGAGCCAGGAGCACCGGAACGTCCGCCAGATCGAAAGGCACCGTGCGCCCTGCGGTCACCGCGTGCCTCGTCGGGGCGAAGCGGGCGACGCGGGAGTGATCGGGGGTCGCATGGGGGAGACGATACACGGGTGGCGGCCCGGGCACAAACCGCCGCGGCGCTTACGGCGAGACCGGAGACCACGGCGCCAGCGGGCCGGTTCGTGGCTCAGTGCTGTCGTGATACCCGGTCAGTCGAATCGCGCCGTCCGCCACACATAGACCACCAGGCCTCCGGCCAGGACCAGGCCCGCTGCGGCGACCGCGCCGATCCCGATCCAGGCGCGGAACTCGATCTCCCCCAGGCTGCCGCTCACGATCACCGTCGCCAGCTGCCACAGCGCCGCCAGCACCGCCCAGATGAAGAAGGCCTCGCGCGCCCACGCGCGCCGGCGCCAGATGGCGAATGCGGCCACGGCCGCTGCGATCGCGATGACCAGTGCCACCCAGATCGAAGGGTACGCCTCGGGATGGCCGGTCATGGTCGCGCCAATCCACTCCGGGATCATGCGCAGAAACGCAATCGCCGCGGCCACAGCCGTGGCGCAGACGAGAACGAGAATCGCGTGCAGGCCGCGATCGAGCGGCTCTCGATCGGCGCTGGCGGGCTCGGACACGAACGCTCCGGGTGGAGGTGCCCCCAAAGTGGGACTCCCTCCGCGTGCCGGCAAGATGCGCGCGCCGTTAGTGCGGGGTCAGCGGGTGGGACTCCGACGGAGTGCGCGAGCGGCTCGTGCCGCGCGACAGCAGCTTGCCGAGGAACTCCTGGCCGCGGGCCAGCTGCTCCAGACGGGCTGCGATGTCCTCGAGTCGCTGGTCGACGAGGTCGAGCCGGTCGTCGGACGACGTGAGCCGGGTCAACAGCCGGTCCAGGGTCCGGGCGCGCCGCCGCGCGGCCAGCCAGGCGGTGGCAAAGGCGCCGGCGGCGACGGCAATTCCGCCGAAGACCCCGAAGAAAATGATCTCTTCCACGCACTCCCCTACGGCGCGTCCCGCCACGGCGGTTTCAATCCACGGGGATAGCGCAAAACCTGACCCAATGCCAACTTGCGTCGTTGTCATCAGGAGCCCGGGGCGCGGTGACAAATTCAATGGAGCGTCTGCAGACCGGTCTCGCCGCACGCTACCGCGTGGAGCGCGAGCTGGGTCAGGGGGGGATGGCCGTCGTCTACCTGGCCACCGACCTGCGCCACGACCGCGAGGTCGCGATCAAGGTCCTGCAGCCCGAGCTTGCGGCGGTGATTGGGCCAGCGCGGTTCCTGCGGGAGATCGAGATCGCCGCCCGGCTGCAGCACCCGCACATCCTCCCGGTCTACGATTCGGGCGAGGTGAGCGGCCTGCTCTACTACGTGATGCCCTTTGTCGCCGGCGAATCGCTGCAGCAGCGCATCTCTCATGGAGGCGCGCTCCCGGTGGAGGATGCGGTGCAGATCGCCCGTGAAGTGGCCAGCGCCCTCGACTACGCGCACCGGCAGGGCATCGTGCACCGCGACGTCAAGCCCGCCAACATTCTCCTCTCGCAGGGACACGCGCAGGTCGCGGACTTCGGCATCGCGCGCGCCCTGAGCGCCTCCGGAGGCCCCGCACTCACCCAGGCCGGCATGGCCATCGGGACGCCCGCGTACATGAGCCCCGAGCAGGCGCTGGGTCAGCAGGATGTCGACGCGCGATCCGACGTGTATGCGCTCGGCTGTGTGCTGTTCGAAATGCTGACCGGACGGGCGCCCTACGCCGGCGCGACACCACAGTCGATCGTGGCGCAGAGCATCTCGGCACCGGTGCCACAGCTGCAGGGTGACACGCGCGGCTTTCAGGCGTTGATCGATCGGGCGATGGCCAAGGAGCCCGGCGCGCGATTCCAGACGGCGGGAGAGATGGAGGCGGCGCTGCGGGCGCCGGCCGCCGTGCGCGGCGTGCGCCACCGGCGGCGTGCCGGGCTGATCGCCGGTGCGGCGGCGGTGGCGGCTGTTGTCGCCGCTGTGGTGCTGTGGCCGCGCGGGTACCGGGTCGAGGGCGACCCGCGCCGCAGCCTCGTGATCTTCCCGTTCGACAACCGCACGGGCGATCCGTCCCGCGACTACCTCCAGGACGCATCATTCAACCTGCTGGGCCTCGCGGTGTCGCACTGGGAGGACATGCGGGTGTTCGACGACGAGCGTACCGCGTCCCTGCTGCGACGCCGTGGCGTGACGTCGCCTGGCGAGCTCGACTTCGCCCTGGCACAGGACCTGGCGCAACAAGCGCACGTGGGCACCATGGTGCTGGGCGACCTCCGCCTGCAGGGCGACACCCTGGTGGTCGAGGCCAAGGTCCACGATGTCCGCAGTGGCGACCGTCTCGCGACGGAGATCGT